>DASVRN010000146.1:0-39251 GCA_036388595.1 Chloroflexia bacterium | reverse complement strand
AAATAGCCCCTTTCCTTACGCCAACAGCGTGCTATGGTGCTACACTGCCGCACTGCCTTACGAGGGTGCTATGGTGGAATTGAAAGGGGTAAGATCTCGGGGGAGGACGAGATTCTTCGCTGCGCTCAGAATGACAAGGTCCACCTTTAGTACCTTGTTTCTACCCTTTGCAGATAGCCACTAGTCTCCGACCCCAGATTTACGAGAAAGATGTCAGCGTTTGGGTCTGAAGCCAGGTCCGGGCAGTATGCCGAATGTGTGCAGGAAGTTGCGGGCGATCAGCGCCTCGCCCTGTGGGTTGGCGCGGCCCTGTGCGTCGGTTAGCGACACCGACTGTTTGTAATTGGCGGCCCTGTCGAGCACGTCACGGAACGCCCGCTCTACGTCCACCAATGCGGCTCCCGTGCCTTCGGCTACGTCCCTGATGGCTTTGCTGTAGGCACGCAGCGTGAGGTTGAGTGGACTGGTAAGGTCGCTTCCCAGCAGCACGGTGGTGAAGAGAATCGGGCGTATACCCGCACCCTGGAACGTGGTGACGGCTGCCGCCAGGTCCTTGGTGAACGTCGCTATACGCTCCAGGCGCAGTCCAGGCTCTCCGCCAACATCCGACTGCGGTCCCAGGTCGAAGGGCTTTGCCCTGTACTCTGGACCCAGGGTGGCGTCCGGTCCTTCTTCGGCCTGCGCCTTACGCCTCACGTACTCCTCGTGCCTGGCCCTGGTGTCCGGCTCGCGTAGCACGTCGCTGAGGCCGAGGTTGATAGCCAGCCAGTCGGGCCGGGACGAAAGCAGGACTTCCATGAGCTTCTGCGAGCGCAGGCCGGACGCCGTCTGGCCTTTCGCGCCGGCTGTGATGAGGTTCAGCCGCAACTGAGGGTAGAACCGCGCGATCACCTCACGCGCTACGCGTACGAAGCCGGGGTCATCGGGGGACGTGTGGTCGCCCAGGAAGATAACCGTCTGCCCCGGTTCGAGGCGAAAGCTCGGTCCCTGCGCGGGAGGGAGGTCGGCCACCCGGCTACTGGATGTTGCCGGTAAACTCGGCCTGGAGCACTGCGCGGTCGGAGGCAGGGTCGCCAATCAGGAAGAGCGTGACGCCCGCGTGGTCCTGGGACATGGCCGTTGTTACTGTAAACTGGCCTTCCTCAGTGGGCGGGCCATTCGCGACTCGCTCGGCGCGATTTACCTCGAACTCGAATACCTGCCCGGTATTCATGGTCAGGCGCAACATATCGCCCGACTTGGAGCCGCTGAACAGGGCCAGGTTAGCGTCGGAGAAGGGCACGTAAAGCACGTGGTTGGCAACTGTGCCCTCTATCCAGGTGGCGGTTCCGGGGTCGGTTGACGGCTCCCAATCGGGCAGCAGCGTGTCGCCGGTCCTTACCAAAAAGGTTGTGCCGGCGAAGTCCAACTCCACCGGCACTCTTGCGACTATTCCCCTCTGGCCCGCGTCGGCCACCGCCGTTTGGGTGGGGCTGAGCCGGTCCCCCGGACTGAGCGTGGCAGTCACCCCTGGCGCAGTGGCCGTTGCCGCGCTGGTAGGTGCAGTAGTGCGGGTCGGCACGAGTGCGGTTGTCGCCGTACTCTCCACGAACGCCACCACGGTGGAGGTGCCCGGTGGCACCGCACCTTCCCCATCGTGCGGCTCTTCAGTCTGCTCGGTTTCAGGCCCCGCGGCGGGCCGATATGCGAAGGCGTTCATGATCGGCCCCGAAACGAGTACCAGGACCAGCAGCAGGATCAAGGCGGGCAAGATCAACTGTCGCCAGGTCGTAGGGACAAGAGTCGGCACGTCCGAGGTGTCGGGGCCGTGCCCCCCGTGCCCGCTGTGCGTGTCACCCGCATCGTGAGCATCATGTGCGGCATGCGCGTCGTGAGCACCATGGTCGTCATGGTCGCCGTGCGAGTCGGGGGCCGGACCCTGTGCGTCATAGGTGGAGTGCCCGGTGGTGGACACGTCGCCTTGTGCCGCACGGTCGGGGGGCGTTGTAGTTGTATGCGGATCTCGTTGAGTATCGTCCTGTGCCATAGCGTGTCAAGCCTCGTATCTTATCATTTGGGCTACTAAGGCAACCGTTCCGGCAGGCTCACCTTCGGCAGCCAGATGGAATGTAACTCTCGCTCGGGGAAGCGGGTCAGCGGCATGTCGATGCCCAGGTACGGGATGAGTATCCGCTGCTCGTTCGTCGGGAGTGTGGTCCTTCCGGTGCCACTCTCCTCCGTTACAAGATTGCCCAGGGCGACATTTCGGGCGTCCTTACCGACGAAGTAGACGTTCAACCCCCTGATGCCTTCCCCCGCGTCAAAGAGGTCGTTGAGGTTCCGGTCGTAGAACACCCTGAAGAGCATCGGCGCATATTCCGTGCCAAGCTGTTGAGGCTGCGCGTCCCTCGGCGCTGCTTTGATCTCCGGGGCTTTCTCGATCACGCTCGTGGGCAGCACAATCACCTTTCCGGTGCCCGGCACGCCAGGAATAACGACATCACCGGGGGTGGGCGCCGTCTCAATCGTGGGCACGGGGATCGTCTCAGGCTCCGTAGTCGCGGTTGGCGGCGCGCTGGCGACTGTGGGCTGTTGCGTTGATTGGGGCGGCGGCAGACCGCGTGTAGGCTCGTTCAGGGCGGGCGTGGGTTGCGTTCCCTGGCGCGTCGGTGACGACAGAGGTGGGTTGGTCGGGGCGGTCTGCTGGGTGGGCTGTACGACGGTTGTTGGCACCGTGTCGGCCCCAGCGGTTGCGGTGACGACGGGTGCGACCACACCGGTAGCGGTGCCGGGAGGCTGAGGCACGCCGGGCGCGACGGCAAGGCTTATCTCGTAAGTCTGCGCGGAGCCACCCAGGTCACCAGCGTTCTTGATCTGCACGAAGTAGAAGCCATCAGCAAGTGGGTAGAAGTCGATGCGCGAGGAAACGCCTTCGCCTCCCCCGTCGTCATCGTAGCCGAGTATCTTGCCTTCGCCGTCGAACACCCACATGTACGTATCGACGCCCATACCCAGGTTCAGGGTGCGGACGGTGTAGACCTTGCCGGGGCGCGCGTAGAAGCGTATCCAGTCGGCGTCACCCACGGGGCATATGCTGTGTCGCTGCGTGCTCTCGATGTACATCAGCTTGGCGGTTTCCATCACTCCATCAGGCTCGTAGGCGTCGTGGCACAGGCCGGGTGTAGGTGTCGGGCTAAACGGGTTGGGGGTGGTCGAGGCCGTGGCCGTCGCGCTGGGCGGGAGTTGCCCGGTCGACTCGAACGACACGGTGTAGCGGTAGCCGGGAGCGCTCGCGCCGCTCTTGTCGCGGATGCGAAGGAAGTAGGTCCCGGTACCGCCGAACGTGTAGTCTATGCGAGAGCCAAGGCCCTGCCCAGGGGTGGCATCGTCATTCTCGGCAAGCTTGTCGCCGTTCGACAGGTGCAGGCTGATAATCGTATCAACCGGCCCCGCGAGGTTCTTGGTAATGAAGGAGTAGACCTTCCCGCTGCTGGCGGAAACGGCTATCCAGTCCGTGTCGGATGTGTAGCCGCCTGCCGCCGCGGGCTTACACAAAATGTGTATTTGCTCGCTGTTCAGCGCGATGCCCCTGGCCTGTCCGAGTTGGTCGTCCGGTTCGTAGGCGTCGTTGCAGTCGGCCGTGCTTGGCGTGGGTGAGGCTGTTGTCGTATTGCCACTGCTGGAGGTTATATTCACGTTGTAGAGCCAGGCAGGTCCAGCCGCCGGACTGCCTCCCGAGTTCGCCACCTGGGCCCTGTAGACGCCCGTGTTAGCAGGTTTGAAGACAATCACCGCGCCAGAACTAGTGGTATCATCATTCTCCGCGAGCATACCACCATTGTTATCAAACACCCTGAGGATGGCATTCACCTGCGACCCCTGTGTGGGGGTAACTCGGACTGTATAAGTGAGACTATTGCTCACGCTGAATGAGAAGAAGTCAGTGTCAGCCGCCGGGCATAGCCGGTGCAGGTAGACAATACCGGAACCCACTTCGTGAGGCTGTGCGACATTTTGAAGGTTGTCGTTTCCAGCCCCCGCAGGACCCTCATAAGGGTCGGCGCAAGAAGGATCATCGGGGGAACTCCGGATCTCTTCCCAGTCGGGGCCTTCGTCTGTGTCGCGGCCATCCGGCCAGCGCTGCAACGACCTGGTGGGGTCGTCGGACGGTGGCATAGTAGGGGCATTCGAGTCGAAAAAGTGGCCGCTGAAACGTTCGTAGTTGTTCCAATTGGGATTAGCCGATCCACCCCAGTTCACTACATCAATGATGGTATCGCTCGGCGATGTGTTGACGAGTCCGAGGAAATCGCTATTCTGTGCGAGCCCCGTAGGGCCGCCGATGGTGGACGAGCCAAGTCGTCCGGGGGTGAATACCCGAAATTGGTTTGGCCGGATTGTTGGATCGCTCAGGTTAGAGAAAGGCGTGCTGCCGTCACGGTTATAAATGACGTAAGTGCTCAGGTTGATCGTGGTCCCGCTGGTATTGTAAAGCTCGAAATACTCGTTGCCGGGGTTCTGGCTCTCAAATACCTCATTGATTACGAGGCCGTTAGGGCTGGCGGCGCGCGCGGGCAGCGCAGTTGCGCCGGGTATGAGCATGCTCAGGCTGGAGGCCACAAGGCACACGCACATGAGCGCGGACTTGAGCATGCGCTTATAGTTTGGGTGGCGCGGCTTCAAAGTGGTTGAGTCTCCTTTTGTTGCGCCCGAGGAATTGCTGGGAATGAGAAAGGGCAAGCTACAAGGCACATACTAATGCGCCCTTGCTAGAGCACGGCATCGCAGCCGCACAGGGTATGATACTTGATTTGGCGCGTGCCTGTCAATGATTTTTATGCTGAGCAAGGCACCCAGGCGGCGGTCAGCCTGGCCTTGCCGCCGGGCCATGCCCTCTAGTGAAGACCCACCACCTGGCCTTGCTCATCAATATCCACGTATGCCCCGGCGGGGTCCGAGGGGAGGCCCGGCATGGTCATCATTTCGCCGCAAAGTGGATAGACGAAGCCCGCGCCGGAAGAGAGCCGCACGTCGCGAACGGGCAAGGTGAAACCGCGGGGCCGCCCCTTCAGCTTGGGGTCGTGCGAGAGGGAGAGGTGGGTCTTCGCCATGCAAATCGGTAAGTTGGCGTGGCCCATCTGAGTGATCGTGTTGATGCGTGACTCTGCCGCTTCCGAGTACTCCACACCGTCCGCGCCGTAAACCTGGGTGGCGATAGTGTGGATTTTCTCCCTTATGCCTAGCTCCAGGGGATACAGGAACTGGAAATCTGACGGCTGCTCGGTGGCTCTCACCACTGCCTCGGCAAGGTCCGCCGCCCCGGCTCCACCGTTCGCGTAGTGGGTGCTGGGGACAGCCGCATACGCGCCCGCCCGTGTGGCCGCGCGCTCGACGGCCGCCCACTCTGCGGCCGTGTCGGTGGGGAAGCCGTTGATCGCCACTACGGCGGGTATGCCCATCCGCCGCACGTTCTCGATCTGCGCGACCAGGTTCTCCATGCCTTCTTCGAGCGCCGGGAGGTTCTCGCTGGTGAGGCCGGGGTCCAGTGGCTTGCCCGCGACGATCTTGAAGCGCCCCGAATGAGACTTGAGGGCGCGCACGGTGGCTACAATCACCGCCGCGTCGGGCTTGAGGCCACTGGTGCGGCACTTAATGTGGCAAAACTTCTCGAAGCCCATGTCCGCGCCGAAACCTGCCTCAGTAATAAGGTAGTCGGTGCTCTTGATGCCGATGTAATCGGCCAGTATGGAGGAGTTGCCGTGGGCGATATTGGCGAAAGGGCCGCAATGTACCAGGGCGGGGGTGCCCTCCAGCGTCTGCATCAGGTTCGGCTTGATAGCGTCCTTGAGGAGCACGGTCATAGCCCCTGCCGCGCGCAGCTGTTCGGCGGTAACGGGCTGTCCGTCCTCGTCCTGGGCCACGGTAATTCTGCCCAACCGCGCGCGCAGGTCGAAAATATCCTTGCAGAGCGCGAGGACCGCCATCGCCTCCGAGGCTACGGCTATGTCAAAGCCACTCTGCCTGGGCACGCCGTTGCTCTTGCCTCCCTGGCCTTTCGTTATCTCGCGCAGGGAGCGGTCCAGCATATCCATGACGTGCCGCAGCTCGATTCGCTCGAGGTCGATATTGAGGGGGTTGCCGTGAAAGATGGAAGCGTCGAGGAAGGCAGATAGCAGGTTGTGGGCAGCAGCCACCGCGTGGATGTCGCCCGTGAGATGCAGGTTCATCTCCTCCATCGGCACTACCTGGCTGTAGCCCCCTCCCGAACCCCCTCCCTTGATGCCGAACACGGGGCCGAGTGAAGGCTGGCGCAGTGCCACGATGGCATGCTTGCCGATGTGGTACATGCCCTGCGCCAGGCCAATCGAGGTGGTCGTCTTCCCCTCGCCCAGCGGGGTTGGAGTGATGGCTGTCACGACGATGTACTTAGCGTCCGGCTTGTTGCGGTTGCGCTCTATGACTTCGAGCCTGATCTTGGCCTTCGTGCTGCCATAAGGCTCAATGTCTTCCGTGCCGAGGCCCATCATGGAGGCTATTTCTTCTATGGGCTTGAGCCTGGCGGCATGAGCAATGGCAAGCTCGTTGCGTTCCGGTTGTGTTGCGGTCATTTAGTCTCTCTTCGCTGAGGATAGGTCGCGGTCACTTGGTGACGCCAAAATAGCGTTTGATGGCTTGAAGGGTGTTGCGCAGGAGCATGGCGTTGGTCATAGGGCCGGTCCCGCCAGGCACGGGGGTAATGGCAAAGGCGCGCTCGGACGCTCCCTCGAACTGCACGTCGCCCGTCATGTGGCCCTCCACTATGCTGGCCCCAAAGTCGAGAACGATAGCGCCCCGCTTGATGCAGTCGCCTCGAATGAACTCGGGCTTTCCCACTGCGGTCGCGACCAGATCAGCTTGAGACACCAGGCTCTCTAGATCGCGGGTGTGTGAGTGGGCAATCGTCACTGTGGCGTTGCGGGCCAGCAGGAGTTGTGCGAGCGGCCTCCCCACCACGCCGCTCCGGCCAATTACCAGGGCGTTCAACCCCTCCAGCCTTATCCCGTAGTAGTCAAGTAGGGCCATACCACCGGCCGGGGTGGCAGGCACGTAGCCCTCCAGCCTCAGGGAGAGATTCCCGACGTTGACCGGGTGCAGGCCATCGACGTCTTTGTCCGGGTTGAGCACGTCCACGAGCGCGTCCAGGCCAATGTGCGCTGGCAAGGGCATCTGCACGATTATGCCCGCTATTTCGGGCAGCACGTTCATACGGCCCAACTCGGCTTGCAACATGGCCCTGGACGCGCCACTGTGCAGTTCGTGGATGGTGACGGCGATGCCCACCTCCGCGAAGGCCTTGCTGATGCGCCCGGTGTAGCTTATCGACGCGGGGTCGGCCCCCACGCGCAGCACCCCCAACCCAGGCAACAGGCCGAACTTTGCCTTCAATGCGGCGGCTTCTCGTGCGTACTGCTCGCGCATCTGGCGCGCCACGGTCCGCCCATCCAGCAGGAGTGGGGCAGGCGTAACTTCAATGTCGCGCTCGGCTGATTTGTCGCTCAATTCTGCCTCTGGCATCGATAGAGTCATAGTCGGGCTTGGCTCCACTGCTCTGCGGTTAAGGGTGTCTAGACCGTTGCCGGTTCATTGGTCCGTTCCACGGCCCCTTGTGACTGCGGGTGTGCCGCATTTTCAAGGTGGGCTAGAGAATTGAAGAAAAGCACGGAACTTTGGCCGCGCTCGTGGTCCGCGAGTAGGGCCGTAACCCCTGTGTTGCCCATAGCAGCCGCTTTCATGCGCTCGGTGTCGGCTACGTCCCAGCCGTTCAGTGCGGACAACAGGCTGCGTATCGCCATGCCGTGCGACACGACCACGATGGCTTGCCCTCTATGCGCGTCGATGGTCTTCATATACCAGCCGTGTACGCGTGCCCGCACCTCGGGGATGGTCTCACCACCCGGCAGCCGGAACTCATTCGCTTCCGTGTACCAGCGGGCCGGTTGACCTGGATACCGCTCCTCTATTTCCGTTGGGAGTAGCCCCTGCCAGTTGCCCGCGTGGATCTCTCGGAGGGCTTGCACAGGTTCAGGCACCAGCCCGAGCCGTTCGGCTATAGACTGGGCAGTGTGCCAGGCACGTTGCAAGTCACTGGCGTATACTGCGGAGAAAGAAACTTGTTGGCTATATAGCCAATCAGCCACAGCCCTTGATTGTGTACGCCCCTCATCGCTCAATGCCACGTCTAACTGACCCTGAAAACGCTTCTCTAGGTTCCATGCGGTCTGCGCGTGTCTCACAATGTAGACCAGTGTCTCTCCAGGTCCAGCCTCAGAACGGCCGCTTATTGGCGCTGGTATTTGTGTGGTGCTGCTCATATGCGCTCAAGTTCAGTTGAAAGCGGCAGGCGTCTCCAGTAGTGATCGGTGCGGTACACCGGCTGCCAACCCATCTTAGTATAGAGGTTTCGCGCGGAGGTGTTCTGGCTCTCCACAAAGAGCGTGGCGATTGACATGCCGGCCGAGGCCAGGTATTGGAGCGCATGCCGCACCAGGGCCTCTGCTATGCCCCTTCCGCGGTAAGATGGCAACACACCCACTGTGCCTATATAGCCAACCGGTCGCCCGCCTACATAGTCGATCCGTGTGCGGGTTGTGCCCACTTCCAGTCCGGTCTGCCGGTCGAACGCGAAGAAGTAGCCTTGAGGCGATACTCCTTCTTCCGCTAGCTGCTGGACCACGCCTTCGGCTGTAGCAGGCTCGTTGAATGTGTCTCGGATTATCTGCGCCCAACGTGGCGCATCGCGGCTGAGGTCACCGAGAGTCCGGCAGTCAATCCCCTCGGGCCAGCGGGCAGGGCCTTGCCTCTCCAGGTCTTCTATGCGCATCTGCCAGTAGCTCGACTCGACCCGAAAGCCGCGCCTCTCCAGGAAGCTGCTGCATTCGGGACGCGCTACGCCTGACGTGATGAACACGGGGGTGGTCATGCGCGGCACGCCCATCTCGCGCGCCCGGGCCTCCACCAGCCGGTATAGCGCACCGCCGAGGCCCTTCTGTCGGTGTCCAGGGTGGACGCCGATTTCGAAGCTCAGCCGAGGTACTCCGTGCACGAGGCGAAATGCCTGCGAAAAGGCAACCAGCTCGCTGCCGGGTCCGGGCAGCACGCTCACGTCGTTAAGAGGGACCACCCCACGGCGCTTCCACCGTGTGAGGATGTCTTCGTCCGCCGGAGGGGTGGCCGGGGGCCAGGCCTCTGCCGCGATGAGGAGTTGTCTCAGTTGGGGCAAGTCGTCGGGGCTGTAGGGCCTGAGACCTTTTAGAACGCCGTCCATCAAACGTCCAAACAATCGTAGTTGTGCGCGGTATACGTCATGCACCAACATCCATTGTACCCGATTAAGAACGAAAGCCGCAGGGCTAAGCAATGTCCCTGCGGCCTGTAACGGATCGGTGGCGAGCTAGAAATCGCGCTTGACCACGAAATCAGCGAGGTCCAGGAGCGACTGCTTTATGGGCACGTCCGGCAGCATGGTGAGCGCAGCCTTGGCCTCGTCCACGTACCTCACCGCATCCGAGTGCGCCCGCTCTACAGCCCCCGATTCGTTCACCAGGGAAATGGCCTGCTCGACCAGGCTTTCGGTGCGCTCTTCGGTCTCGATAACGCGGGTAACGATCTCTCGCCCTGCCTCGCTGGCCGTTTCTAGATAGTACATCGTGGGCAGCGTGACGGTGCCCTGGCGGAGGTCGCCACCGGCCGGTTTGCCAAGCTGTTGAGTGGTGGACCTGAAATCGAGTATGTCGTCCACGATCTGGAAGGCCATGCCCACTTGCTTCCCGTACTGCCTGAGGCTCTGCACGTGTTCTTCAGGAGCGTCAGACAGCACGGCACCCAACTCGCCAGCGGCCGCGAAGAGCACAGCCGTCTTGGAGTAGATGCGCCTGTAATACTGCTCTATGGATCGCGGGACGTGGTGGGTGGAGAACTTCTGCTCGATCTCACCTTCGCAGATAGTCACGAGCGACTCGGCAAAGATGCGGGTTGCGCGCTGCTTGCCGCCCATAGTGGAGAGCACCGCCGACTTGGCGAATATATAGTCACCAACCAGGACGGTGGTACCGGGGTCCATCAGCGAGTTGAGTGTGGGCAGCCCCCGCCGCACCAGAGCCTCGTCAATCGTATCGTCGTGGATGAGGGTGGCGGTGTGCAATAGCTCGATGGCCGCCGACATAGGCAGCAGCCTCTCCAGCGCGTAATCGTTGAAGCGCGCCGCCATGAAAAGGATCGCGGGCCTGAGCCGCTTGCCACCGGCCGCGATAATGGCCTCGATCATGTCGTTGAGGAGGGGATTATCCAGCGTGCTGATGGAGCGAAGAAGATTGTCAATCCCGGCTATGTCCGCGGCTACCGGCTGCAAAATCTGCTTCAGACTAAGGCTCGAATTGGGTGCGGTGTAAGTTGTCATAGGTCCCACGCTCTCTGCGACATAGCTTCATGCCCTAACGCTCACTATGAGTATAGCAAGCCGCAGAAAGATTGTCAAGATTATCACAATCTTTTGGTGCCCTTTGCCTGTGTGCCGCCACCCGGTATAATTAGTAGATTGCGCCGCGAAGAGGCCGCCCAATATTTTGCGAGGTTCGAGCGAATTCTACCATGCTGGCTGAAGAGTACCAAGGAACAACTTCCAGGCCCCAGGACGGCCACGACTGGCGAAACGAGCCTGTTGGGCTGTACCTGCACGTGCCGTTCTGCGAGTCCAAGTGCATTTACTGTGACTTCAACTCATACGCGGGCATGGAGCAGAAGTTTGAGCCGTTCGTCCGCGCCCTGGTGCGCGATATCGAGCGCGGGGCAAGCTGGGACTTGTCCGATACTCCCACGTGCGAAGGGGCTAAGATAGCGACCATCTTCTTCGGCGGCGGCACCCCCAGCGTGCTTACACCGGGGCAGATTGGCCGCATCCTGGCCGCCGCGAAGCGCAGGTACGACATCGCACCCGGGGCGGAGGTGACGCTGGAGGCGAATCCGGGCACGATCAGCCTGGAGAAATTCGAGGGTTATCTGGCGGCGGGCGTGAACCGCCTCAGCATGGGCGTGCAGGTGCTGGACGACCGGATGCTAAAGAAGCTGGGCCGAATACACACGGCCGAGGGTGCCCTGGAGTCGTACCGGCTGGCGAGGGAGGCCGGCTTCGACAACGTCAACCTCGACTTCATCTACGGCTTACCGGGCCAGGACCTGCCGCACCTCGAGTCGGTGCTCGAACGGCTGTTGGAAGTAGACCCGCTGCCCGACCATCTATCGTGCTACTCGCTGATAGTCGAGGAGAACACGCCCCTCTACACAGGTGTGGAGCGCGGTCTGATTTCGGTGCCGGAACAGGACGAAGTGGCCGACATGTACGAGCACATCTCCAGCCGGCTACCGCAGGCAGGCTACACGCAGTATGAGATCTCCAACTGGAGCCGGGGTAAGCCCTGCGCTCACAACCTCGTTTACTGGCACGACGGCCGCTACCTGGCTTTCGGCCCCGGCGCGAGCGGCTACTGGGGTGACGTCCGCTACACGGCGCTCCTCAGCCCCGGCGACTACATCAGAAACGTTGTGCAAGGACAGAGCGTCCTGTCCAACCGTACTCCGGTGTCGCGTGAGGACGAGATGTCGGAAGTCATGATGCTGGGGCTGCGCTTGAACGAGGGTGTCAGCCTCGACTATTTCGCGACCCGCTTCGGCGCACCCCTGCTTGAAGTCTACGGACCAATTGTGGAGGAAGTGGTTGCCCTGGGTCTGCTCGAAGAGGTAGATGGCTGGGTCCGGCTTACAGAGCGGGGCAGACTGTTAGGCAACGAGGTGTTCGCACGGTTCATTTAGCGGTGTAGGCCCCAGAAGGGCAAAACGCGCAATAGCCCTCCTCGGGGTGAGGTAGGAGTGTCGCACCGGCTGATGCCAGCGCGGCACGTACCCGGCAGAGGGGCAAGCCTATCACCGTCGTACGGCAGCCTTCCACGCGCTCTACAAGCCTGCCTCCCAGCCCCTGCAACGCGTACGCCCCGGCCTTGTCCATCGACTCGCCTGTAGCAAGGTAGTTCTCCACCTCTCGGCCTCCGAACGCCCGCATCACCACCTGCGCGGAGACCGCTTCCTGGTGCACTGTAGTTGCGCCCCCCTGCTCTACCCGCAATAGCACGAATCCGGTCACCACGTAGTGCTCGCGGCCCCGCAGCAAGTAGAGCATGTCGCGAGCATCCTCTACCGTGGCTGGCTTCCCCAGGATTCTCCCCGGCGCTACCACAATGGTATCAGCCCCGAGTATTAGCGCACCAGCGGCCAGGCGATCGACATGCTGGTGGACAACGTCGACTGCTTTACGCCACGCCCAGAGCCGAGGCTCGCTTTCAGGGGTCACTACGAACGGCTCAGGGAGGTCCGGTGGCTCCAGGCTCCAATCGGGCACCCGTTCGTGACCTTCTTCCTCGGCAGCGCTGCTTAGTACCTCAAAGCTGGGAACGAGACGCGCCAGCAACTCGCGTCTGCGCGGGGAACCGGAGGCAAGTACAATTGCCTGCTCGTACGAGAGATGCTCAGGAGTAGACATAATGAAGAATAGACGAGGGTGAACGTGCTTCCAGCGCAGGGCCAGTATCAGCGACCGAGGCGCTTGAGAGCGAACATGACCATCTCTTCGGTGGCGAGTTCGTGGTCCTTGGGGAGGGCGGAGAGGGCACCCTGAATCTCTGCGGGGCTGTAGCCGAGATTTGTCAGGGCCTCTACGACTTCGCTGGCGGCGGATGGGCTGATGGCGACCCCTGATGCGGCAAGGATGTCGATCTTGCCCTTCATCTCCAGCACCATGCGGGACGCCGTCTTGCGACCGATGCCGGGGACCCGAGTGAGCAGGTCCACGTTACCGGAGGCGATAGCGTTCTCCAGCGCGTCCACTGGCATCGTACCCAGGATCGAGAGCGCCACCTTGGGGCCGATACCAGTCACGGTGAGAAGCTGCTCGAACATGCGCAGGCTGCGCTCGTCCGAGGTGCCGTAAAGGGCCATCTGGTCCTCGCGCACGTAGTGGTGGGTGTATACGCGGGCCGTCTCGCCTACCTGCCCCACGCCGGTAACGGTCGTGCCCGGCATGAACACCTTATAGTAGACCCCACCCACGTTCAAGACGATATGGTCCGCCGCGAGCGTGGCGATCTTGCCCTCAAGTCCTACGATCATCTGTCAGCCGCCTCTAGCTCGTGCCCGTTCTACGAGTGGTTGAAGTTGCGGTCCTGGGCGTCCTCGTGCGCGTGCGGGGGCGGCCCGGCTCCGGAGCGACCGCGCCGTCTGCGGCCTGCCTGCGGAGTGGTTTGGCCTTTGCGGGAGCATCGCCATCGCCCGTACTAATCTGTTCAGGGAGGAGATTTGGTACGTAGCCCGCGCCGCGTAACTCCTTAGCGAGCCGCTGCCAGGCATCCTCCCGCGCGCTTTCCGATACGTCGGGAAGGTTCGCGATAGCCGTAGTGGGAGATAACCGCAACGCCACCATGCGACGCGTCTTGCGGGAGGCCAGTAGCTCATCCAGCACCGACGGATCGTCCACCTGGATGAGGGTCACGCGCTGAACCGTTAACCGCTTGAGCATGCGCGCCCAGTCGGCAATCGAGTGCGCCACGTTCTGCGGAAGGCCCTTGCCGGTGTTCGTGTTGAGGAAGCCCGTGATTTCCTCCGGCGACATACCGGCCTCTACGGCCCGCATGACGCTCTCCTTGTTGAGCACGTAGACGCTCACCCGGTCGTGCCGCACGAGGTCGGCCATGCGGAGCAACTTCCAGAGCACGCGGCTGTCGGGGTGCAGCACCAGCACCTCGAAGTTGGGTTGCACGAGCAGGGTCTTGCCCGGCCCCGGTGCCGCTTCTGAGGCGCTTTCGGGGTCGAGCAGGGCGCGGCTCTCGGCCGTCACCCTGAAGGAGATGAACCGTTTTGGCTTGTCCCGGCCTATCTCAACGACGCCGAGCCAATTGAGCATCGTCTTCAGCATATCCGCGATGATGCGACCTTCGATCTCGAACCACTGGCTGCGGAAACCCTGCAACGCCCTCAGACCGAAGCGGCGCACAAGCTCGTCCTGCGGCCAGATGAGGAACGGTTCGGTCATGTGAATCTTGCGCAGGAAGGCGTCAAGGGACGTCCATTGTCCCACCGGCAGGTCCAGGAGGTGGTGCACCAGCCGCTTGCGGCCGCCGGTGAGATCGCTGTTCCACCAGTAGATAGTGCCATAGGTGGCAGGCTCCGACCACTTCCTATCCTCCTGCCACAGCCCATAGAGCCTCCGCCGCTGCGCATCAAACGAGAGGCGCGCCCAGTCATCGGCACGCGAAGTTAGGCTCAGCGTGGGTTGGCCGCCATTTTCGGCCTCGGCGGTTTGCACCAGCAGGCCCAGGGATTCGGCCATGTGCACGACCATGTCAATATAGTCGCTCCCGGCCTTGAGGTCCTCGGGTTGCAGAAAGGAATCGTTGATCTTCTTGGCGACGCGCTTGGTGATGCGGGTATCCTGGAGGGTGAGCTGCAAATCGCCCTGGGCCGCCGTGGAGAGCAACGTCAGCAGGTCCCAGGCCATCTCGTAGGGCAGGCGGGACTCGGCCGAATGAGGAGGGCGGGTCTCCAGCTTGGGTTGCATGTAGGGCGAGGGCTTGGTCGCGCCGTTGGAGCCACCCGCGACGTTCCCGTTCTTCGCGAGGTCGGTGGGCACGAACAGGTAGCGGCGGTCGCCCGCCAGGATATCCCAGACCAGCGCGCGCTGGACGAGGGGGATAAGGGCCGATCTTAACTCGCGCTCGTCCCAGCTAAAGTGCTTCCTGGCCCCCGCCGCCGTGTCGC
Organism: Chloroflexia bacterium; assembly: GCA_036388595.1. Lineage (GTDB taxonomy): Bacteria > Chloroflexota > Chloroflexia > QHBQ01 > JADMIH01 > JADMIH01. The sequence continues at coordinate 24,434 of DASVRN010000146.1, read as the reverse complement.
GCCCTTCGTTGCCTTCAAGGTAGTTGAACAGGTTCTGCGACACCGCCGGCAACTGAGTAAGCAACAACTCGCGGCCCTGTCCGGTAGCCAGGAACTCGCCCATGACCCCAATTAGCTCCGACTTGTAGTAGCGCGCGGCCTCGGGCAGCTTCCAGGTGGTGGCAATCCTCTGCACCTCTTCCTGGCTCAGACCGTCCAGGAGCGCGGCGAAGGACTCCTCGAAAGGTGTAGTAGTGGCATACTGCCTGGCCTCGTCTATAACCTCGCGGAGGACCTTGGCGCCCTCGGTGGAGATTGAGACCACCCTGCGGCGCGTGGCCTCAGGTTGAGTGCGGGTCGCCCAGGCGTAGAGGTTATCGCCGGACGAGACGACCCTGCTGCCGCGGACCAGCGCTTCGTCCACGTCAATTAGCCCGGCGCGCCGCACGCGTCCAAGCAATGCTTCGACCTCCTCAGGCGGGCGGTCGAGTTGGGCGGGGAGTTCGTCCGCCAGGGCGAGCATATTGCGCTGGTTGAGCAGCCAGCCCACGAAAGAGCGTTCCTCCGGCGAGATGCTCTCCCAAACGCCGCGCACCGCCGAGCGGTCCATCATAGTGTGATAGACCGCGATAGCGAGGTCGTTCTGGGACGGGTTAGGATCACGAGTGAGCGTGCCCCAGGTGGCTGCTATAACGCGAAGCTCATCAAAGGGCCTGCTCATCAGCCTTCCAAGAAGGTTCTTCATACTTCGGACATCGCATCCTGGTGTTCGATTTGCGCGCACATTCATTGTGCAGCACGATTCTAGACTATACCTAATGGTGGGGGGGTTGTCAAATTGCGGACGACCAGAGGGACCCTTGTAGTGTAGGGTCTCACATAGTTTGAGAATCCCTACGCACAACATCTCACATTCTCAACGCGTTAGAGGTCGCTTTGTCTCAAATACTTTGAGAATCACCTACGTCTGTCTCGGAAAGATTGAGAATACCCTATTGTTCAGAGGCACAGTTGTCTCACAGAGATTGAGAATGGCCTACGCAAAAAGGAGGCTGCCCATCCGGTCGTATATGTTGAGAATCCCCTACATCGCTGGCATTCGGTGCTGAGGCGTCGCCATTGCCTCCGTCCAAACTTGAAAACGTTACCATATTGGCAGGTCCCCAAAGCGAAGAAGCTGCCGAATAAGGAGGGGCGCTCCTTAAGGCAGCTTCTTCATCAGCCTATAACGATTTATGGGATGAAAAGTTAGGTATTCAGTAGGCACTAAGGGTCGGTCCTTCGCCTATCTTTTATGAGTCTCTTATGAGGAGGATGGTCGGGCGTTCCCTTTGTCTCGTGTCACTGGACCACCGGCACCGCACGACCTACTCAATCTAGGTTTAGGAGAATATTTGCCTTCCAGGTTGAGGGTACCTGACGCGTCGCGCTGCGGACCCGTGGTTTGCCGTACTGTGAACTCAGCACCATCACGAAGTACATGAGCTATCGCGCTGGCATGGTCCAACCCCAAGCGGTAGTCCTCTTTGAGCCACGCGATTATTTCTTTTGTTGAGAAAGGGCGTACCAGTCCCAATAGCAAAGAGCTACCCCAGGTTGCTTATGCGGGGTAGCTCCTTTGCAAGGAAGGAAGCAGGGCCTGAGCGTCTAGTCTTGTCATCTGACCGAGAGCAACGCCCACGCCTTTGAGCTAGCCATATAGCAAGCACAGCGCGTGCCAGCACCGTCAGCACCGCCTTCAAGAATTATAGAGGGCTAGGCCGACGGTGAGAACGCAGGCACAGCGCGAGCACAGCGCAGGCACCAGGCCCATGAAAGGCCGATAGCTACAATTCCTCTGCAAGTGGTCAATCTCACAGTTTGTGGCAGCGAGTTGCATAGTCTATGGCCGTGGTGACATGAGTAACATTGCAGTATACCCAAGCTGGGGGAGGAGAGCGGGAACTTTCCAGATGCTCCCCTCGTCCTTCTTGTAACGAGCCATACACGATTTGCAAGGAGGCAGCCGATGAAGATGAAGATGAAAGTGAAGCATAATGCAGGCGCAAGCAGCTTTAGACCACTCGTAGCACTCGTCACACTGGCCCTGATAGCTACAGCCACGTTCGCCGCGCCCGGTGCTCGACCGGCCCACGCCCAAATGGGAGGGGACGTATATGCCAGCGCCAACCTTACCCCCGGAGGCGCTGAGACCGACTCGCAGGATGCGGCCAGTGGAGCCACCTTCGAGCATACCCCTGCTGGCGGCTCACGAGTAATCATCTCGGTCGTGGGCCTGCGGCCTAACACGGAGTACGCCGCTCACATTCACGACGGCAGTTGCGCGGGCGATACTCTGTATGAGCTTGGGGCCGTGCGCACGGACGACACGGGCATTGGCCTCTCCACGAGCGAGGTAGCGGCGGAGGTGGAGTTCGGACGCTGGTACGTTGATCTGCACCCGGAAGGTGGAGCAGGTGAGGCGAGCCATGCGGGTGCGGATACGTTGTGCGGACTGGTCACTCCCGCCCTGGCCGGCGCTCCCCTTGCACCCGGCGCACTGGGCGGACTGGGCATGGGAGAGAACGCGCCCGGCATGCCTCGTACTGGCTCCGCCCCCGGCATGCTGCCGGCGCTCTCGATGGAGAGCCTGCTCCTCATCAGCGTTGTAGTTGCGCTTGCCGGTGCCTTACTGGTGCTCGCGGCACGGCGTGGAGTCAGACCGCTACACGGGCACGATAGTTAGTGTCCGACCAAATACCCGGTGGCGAGGGGCCGACCGGCAATAACCGTACAGAGAAGTACGGTAGTAGCTCTGGGTGCTAAGGCTGCTAAGGCTGCCAAGGCTACTCACGCAACAGAGCGGAGACGGGGTAAACGCATCCTGCTCTGCGCTCTGTTCCTTGCTCTTGAGAGTGGGAGGCTAACTGTAGGTGCCTGCCGTGCCTAAGTTACTACGTCTACGGCTCTAAGGCTGAGACACCTTACGTTGCTCCTGCTGTTCCTGCTGCTTGCGCCACCCGTACCGGGTCAAGCCCTGTGGCTTGTACACGTTGAGCACGAGGATGACGAGCAACACCACCGTGCCGCCAATGGAGTGGACCAGCGTGCTCCCCAGCGCGCGTAGCTCGTCACCTGGCGTCGTCGGGTCTGCCGCTCTGTTGGCGTAGTAGCTGATGGTCTGCGTTTCCGCCACCAGGACGACGGTCGCAAGTACGGTCAGCAGGAGTGAGAGCAAGACCCAATAGTGACGGAAGAGGCCCCACCGGGTGCCCACCGAAATGACAACCCCAGTAAGCAGCGAGGCAAGGGCAAGGGGCACGATGACGTACCGGGCTATCAACTCCATCCCAAGATAGGCGGCACGCACCAACTGAGCGTCCTGGCCGGTCGCCGTTGTCACATCAAGGGCTATATAAGCCGCGACCGCACCAATCCAGCCCACGGAGGCCGTGAGATGGATGCTGAGTGCGAACTTGCGCGGGCCGGGTGGCATAATCATGGTGTGGTTGCAGTCCTGGTCATGGTCTTGGTCATGGTCTTAGTTATCTAATGATCCTCGCCCCCAGCGTGTCGTGCCCAGGCGTGCTTCCTGGCAGGCACGACACGCTGGGGTTGAAGTCCGCAAGCGCCCCATTCGGGTTCTCGATGAACCACAGGTGGAGCGCGTAATGCTCGTGCTCGACGCCCGCGTGAGCGGGGAGCTTGCCGAACGTCCGCCCAAAGAGGCTCGGAGGCTCGGACACGGCGTCTGCCACCACCTCGTACTCGACTCCCAGCACCCGCCCCTCCGAGTCGAACATCAACGCCTGCGGGCGATTAGAGTCGATGGGACCTCGAAGCAGTGTTTCGTTGGTAGCGTGAAAGCCCATCGCACCTTGCTCTGGGGGCTGACCGAAGGCTGCCGCATCGAGGCAGAACTCGTCTCGCACGTACCCTTCCCGCGCCGCCCGAAGCAGTGGCGGTCGGCGTGCTGCTACCAGCTCCACCAGCGTTACCAGCGTCACCTGAGTTACCAGAGTTACCAGCCGGCAGGTGGCGACCGGGGCCGTGCTGACCGCCAATGCCTGTGACCATGATGATAACCACCAGCACTACCAGGACGAGCGCGACGAGACCAAACATCTTCACCCAGCGGGGTACGCCAGGGGGTGTGTCAGGGGATGTACCAGGGTCGGGCCTTATCTCAGATTGCGACATGGTTGTTTCTCCCAGTATAATTTCAAACCTTTGACGCGCAGACTACGGTAGTTCACGGATGAAGTCAATAGGCAAAGCGTGGGCTTTGTTAATTTGGGAACAGTGTCCGCAAATTGGTCAAAAACTTCACACTATCTTCACGCTCGACGCCCTACCTTTATCCCCTACCCTTATCTCCTACCTGTATCCCCTGCACATACATCGTATAAGTAAGGAAGTCGGTGAGTAGGCATTGTACGGCACGCAGAGAGCAGGGTGCTGTGGGTACCCTGCTCTCTTTCCTCTCTTTCCCAGCTCTACTGACACTGACGCCCTTGCATGACGCCTTTGCCCGTGAGCCGAGGACCAGGAGCTGCAAACCTATATCCTTCCTCCTGCGCGCATCCTACGGGACAGCACCAGCCCCACGATGAGGAGCGCACTTGCAAGCAGCGCCAGGAACAGCATGTCACTTTCGGTCGCGCCAGGTGCGCCGGTGCGGGGCATGCCCGGCTGCATGGTGCCCGTACCCGCACCAGCGCCGCCCATGTCGCCCATATCTCCCATCGGGTCTTGAGAGACCACACCACCCTCAGCGCCCGAAGCCGGAACCATGAGGTCCAGGTTGTACCAGGTCTTGGCCCACTGCATGAACTGCTGTATCTCGGCCTCTTGAGACGTGATGATGTTCTGAGCGAGGGTCTTGAGTTCGGTATGGGTGGCGCGGGTGGGCACCAGCTCCGACATGGCTATAGCCCCACGATGGTGCTCGTGCATCATCTGTAAGAAGGCTTTGTCGAACTCGTCACCCCGCAGGTTTTCGAGCGACATTGACATACCGTGCATGTCCCCGTGCATCATGCCGCTCATAGGTGCCATGTTGTACCACTGCTTGAGCCAGTTGGTCATGTCGGTGATCTCGCGCTGCTGGTCCGCGATGATGTTGCGCGCCACAGTCTTTAGCTCCTGGTGAGCGGCACGTGCCTCCACCAGGCCCGCCATCTCCACAGCACCCTGGTGGTGCTCGATCATCATGCTCAAGAAGTGCTGCTCGAACTCCGCCCCCGACATACCGCTCATATGCTCAACATCGGTCTGCGTCTGTGCGAGCGGCGAGGTAGCGCGCGCGCTTAGAGGCGAGGCTGCGGCGGGTGCTGTGGGCAGCGCGACGACGGCGAACAAGAACACGGACAAGAGGGCACCGAAGGCGAGGCTACACGCGGCGAAGGCCGGTGCCCCACTCCTGTTCGTGCGTAGGGTGCGATTACGTAATAGTTGAAACATCTTTCTCCTCCATAGTGATTGATTGATGGTTGTTACAGGTATGCAGTGTCTGCTTCGTGCTCCCTGTTTCCTGCTGCCTGTTCCCCGATTTCGAGCCTATGACTCCTACTGCTTTGGCGGCTTGTTGGGCTACGAACCGCCTGAGTACAGTCGCGGGCCGCGTGGCCGTGGTCGTAGCACCGCCCCTTACACTATGCCACACCCAGGTTGAGCGTAGGGTGTACAAAGGTCAACGCTTGGTGACAGGCACTACTAGGACAGGCACTAGGCGTCTCCTTGTCACCTGGTCGCGCTCGCGGCTGCTGCCTGGCCCCCCGCAGGTATGGCTACCCTCCCCACCTCTCGCAAGTCGAGGCGTCGCAGAGTCTGAGCGTTGAGGGCCACGATTATGGTGCTCAACGACATCAGGAGCGCGCCCACCGCCGCGGGCAGCACGATACCGAAGGGTGCCAGCACGCCCGCTGCCAGGGGCAGTGCCACCGCGTTGTAGCCGACCGCCCAGGTCAAGTTCTGCATCATCTTGCGGTAGCTCGCCCGGCTCAATGCGATGATACGCGCCACGTCCCTGGGGTCGTTCCTCACGAGCACGATCCCAGCCGAAGCACGAGCCACGTCGGTGCCCGCGCCTATTGCTATGCCCACATCGGCTTGCGCCAGGGCGGGTGCGTCATTCACGCCGTCGCCTACCATAGCTACCTGGGCACCGCTACGCTGTAATTCCTTGACGCGGGCGCTCTTGTGCTCCGGCAGTACCTGGGCGAAGTATTCCGTAATGTCAAGCTCCGCCGCTACCCAGCGCGCTACCTCCTGAGAGTCGCCGGTGAGCATCGCCACTCGCACGCCCTGCGCTCGGAGTGCCGCTATCGCCTCCCGGCTCTCCGGGCGGATCACGTCGGCCAACGCGAACGCCGCCAGCACCCTCCCGCCTTCCACCAGGTAGACGACCGTCTGCCCGCGCTCACCCCACGCCCGCGTCTGCGCGGCCAGGTTGTCCGGCAACGTAGCACTACTTTGCTTGAGGAGTTGGGGACCCCCTACCTGTAGCACCCTGCCGCCCACGCTCGCCTCTACACCACGGCCAGGAAGAGCCTGGAAGTTGGTCACGGCAGCTAGCCGCACACCACGCTCCTTAGCACTCTGCACGAGGGCGCGAGCGATGATATGCTCGCTGTCTCCCTCTATGGCCGCCGCCAGCGCCAGGGCTTCGTCCTCGTTGACGCCCTCCGCGACCCCGGTGCCTACTAGACCTTGCTCTCCACGGGTGAGTGTGCCCGTCTTGTCGAACACCACTACGTTGAGGTTACGGGCCTTCTCAAGGGCCAGGCGGTCGCGCACCAGGATGCCGTTGCGAGCCGAGAGGGTGGTGGAGATGGCGACTACTAGCGGGATGGCAAGTCCCAGCGCGTGAGGGCAGGCCACGACCAGCGTGGTCACTACGCGCTCCAGGGTATAGTTGTCGAAGCCACGTACCAGCACCCATGCAACGAGTGCGAGCGCGGCCACACCAACGGCCACTATGGTGAGCCAGTACGCGGCTCTGTCAGCCAGGGCCTGCGCCCGCGTGCGGCTCGTCTGGGCTTCCTGCACCAATCGCATGATGCCCGCCAGCATCGTCTGCTCGCCGGTGCGGTTGATGAGCACGCGGAGCGAGCCGCTGCCATTGACGGTGCCCGCTATCACTTCGCTACCCCGGACCTTGTCCACCGGCCTCGACTCGCCCGTTATCATGCTTTCGTTGACCTGGCTCTGGCCCTCTTCAACAAGGCCATCGGCTGGTACTTGCGCCCCTGGTCTCACGAGCACCAGGTCGCCCACTACAAGCGCGCTTGCGGGCACACGCTCGGTGTGGTCGCCTACGATGCGCTCCGCCGTGTCGGGGAGGAGCTTGGCGAGTTCGTTGAGGGCGCTCTGGGCGCTCCCCACCGCTCGCATCTCCATCCAGTGGCCCAGCAGCATGATCGTCACCAGGGTAGCAAGCTCCCAGTAGAAGGGCATGCCCTCCACCAGGCCGAACGTGACGGCCAAACTGTAGAAGTAGGCGGTGCTTATGGCAAGTGCCACGAGCGTCATCATGCCTGGCGCGCGCTGGCGCAGTTCGTCTACGGCACCCGTCAGGAAGACCCACCCGCCATACCAGAAGATGATGCTACCTAACACCACCTCCAGGTACTGCGCTCCCGGAAACTGCGGTGCTGTATAGCCGAGCAGCTCCTGTAAGAGTTCCGAATATATCAACACGGGGATCGTGAGCAGCAGGGAGACCCAGAAAGGCCGCTTGAACATCCCTTCCGAGTGACCGGCATGCCCACCATGCGCAGAGTGCCCCGCACCCGCCGCAAGCCCACCATGCCCACCATGCCCATTATGCGCGACGTGCTCTCCAGATGCCCCCTGGCTGGCGTGTGCCGACTGTGCTGCGTGCCCGGAGTGGGCAGCCTGCGCAGCCTGAGCGGTCTGAGTAGCGGGGGCGGTCAGGGTAGTCGGGTCAACATGCTCGTGAGACTCCGTTCCGGTGCCGGGGCTTGCATGCTGGCCTGCGTGCTCGCCTGTGGCGGTCGCTACGCTGGTCGCGGTAGTGGTAGTGGCCGCAGTGTGGTCGTGATGGTGCTGCTGTACGGTCTGCTCTTGAGCGCTGGCACGATCCTGGTGGGCGGTAGGCTCACGGTGCCGACTATGTTCGCCGTGCTCACCATGTTCGCCGTGCTCACCATGCTCACCATGCTCACCATGCTCATTATGCTTGCTGTGGTCTTGAGCGCTGTGGTCAGGCTCACTGCGCGCGCGTTCGCTATGCTGGCCGTGCTCGGTGTGGTCTACGTGCCCGCTGTGACCAACATTGCTATGACCGCTATGGTGAGCGGTAGGTGCGGACTGTGTGGCGTCTCCCGCTCCTGGCTGGGCGCTATGCGCGTTCTCTTTACTATCATCGTTCATGTACGTGCCTCCTATGACCCAACCCCCCTGGGATGGGTTTGTATGGGCATAGTGTAGCTAACATCCCCGGTCGGTCAATCGGCCCATCGGAGTAAGTCGGTCCCAGACCTTAGCGCGAGCAGGTCTACGATAACTCACAGCTAGAAGCAGGGGACATGGAGCGGGGAGCAACACCAGGGGACTGGGAGAGGCACCGTGAGGCACCGTCCCTCCAGGGATGCCGGCCTTTACCTGCCAGTGGAGAGACTAGCTCTCGGCCCCCTCTGTAGTCTGCCCTCCAACGTACTGTTCCGGGTCTTTATCAAACTGCTTCTTGCAGCCGGGCGAGCAGAAATAGTAGGTCTCACCGCCGTACTCGCTCTGCCCCGCCGCCTGCTCTGGGTCTACTTCCATGCCACAGACCGGGTCTACTGCCACCGCCGACTGTGCCGAATGCTCACTGTGTGCCATCGTACATACCTCCTCGTAGCTCCTTGTTGTGCTGCCTGCCTCGCTTCTCTTTCTATCTTTCTGTGTGTCTGTCTTTCTTTCTCGTTTCGCTACCCCGGACGGCGCGGCTGTCGGTTACTCTTACTCCGGGTGAATAACTAGGGCCATCTCGTCAAAGTAGCCCCAGCGCGGCAAGAACGACTCCCACTCCGTGTAGTATTTGCCGCCGTCTCCAACGTCCATCAGGTACACCCCTGCCTCATCGTACCCGTACACTACTACCGTGTGCTCGTAGGGCACCAACTTGAACCGCTCGCCCGCGTAGGTCTGGTAAAAGCTCTGCCTGGGGGTAGCCTTGCCCGTGGTGAGCCACACCACGACCGGGTGCCCCTCGTCTAACTCGGCCCGCAATCGAGCAGCGCCTCCGTAGAAGACGGAGGCATCGTACCCATGCGACTCCAGTACGGGCACAAGCGGCTCGGCATACACACCGTAGTCTTTGGTACCCCCGTGAGGGCCGTTGATGTTGCCACGGAAGCCCTGGTGCGGGTTTGGATGCGTGGGCACCTCGCTGATGAAGTGGTCCTGCGACACCACTTCCCCACCCCAAAAGAGGGTCACGGCAGCCGCTGCCGCGTACTCACAACTCAGGCTGTACCGCTGCTTGAGTGAGGGCACACCCTCTATAATGACGGCTTCCCCATGTGCTACGGCTGCTTTTGGCCCAAACAACAAGAAGTCCGGCAGGCCAAGCGAAGCAGACGGAACTGAGAGGGGCGACAAGTAGATGGCAAGCATCAGCAATACGCCTACGACGCCAGAGCGTGCTAGCTTGCTCCCGGTTCCCCGGCGTCGGTCCCCAACGGTGCGGGTGTGCCCGCGGTCGATCATGTGCGGCGTTCCTTTCTACGACTGTATATCTTTATCTCGTATGTCTTTCTGTGGCTAAGGTTGCTTTCTGGCAATAGGACGGGTCTTTGCCATCGTCAGACAATCCGTACCACCTAGTGCCTGGCCGCGCCCCCTATTGTCCTACTTCAATGTCGAACGACTGCGTTGTAGGGCTGCCACCCTGCGGCGTGACCTGGACCTCCGCGCGCCAGGTGCCAGACATGCTGAACGACCCCTCAGCGACGTAGCGCCCGGAGCCTTCGGGTGTAAGCTCACCCTCGATGCCGCCGTGACTCATGCCGACGTGTCTGATTGAGATGCTCACCCGAGCGCTATCTACCGGCTTGCCGCCTGCGTCCTTGACCTCGACCACTATCTTCGCGGGTCCGGCTGCGGGTGGATCGGGGTCTGTGGTAAGAGCTAACTGGATAGCGGTGGAGGTCGGGACGGAGGCGCTATCCGCACCGTTCCCGCCGCAAGCCGCAAGACCCAGCACGACGAGCGTGCCGACCGCAAAGACTGCCAACTGTAGGAGGAAGGTGTGCTGTCTCGCCCTCCGCTGTACGCTCCGTGTCATACGGGTATTACCTCCCATATCGGTCTATGGTTATGGTCGCATGGTCCTATGGCTGCACGTTGAGCGTCAGCATCAGACCGCCCGGCTCCTCGTGGTCGTTGGTGGTGTGGTGAGGGATGTGGCAGTGCAGCATCCACATGCCCGGTTCTGACGCTATCCACTCGATGTCATAGCGCTCGCCGGGGCCAACCCACACGGTGTCTTTGGTGAGCTGCGCCGCCTCCGGTACGGGGTGGCCGTCGGTCGCCACTATCTTGAAAGCGGGTCCGTGTATGTGCATTGGGTGGCCCAGTTGCCCCGCGCCTATAAAGCGCAGCCTCACCCGTTGACCTTGCTTGACCTTGATCTCCGGCGTATCCGGGAACGCCTTGCCGTTGATCGTGAAGAAGTTGGCGTCCATGCCTGTGGCCGGCATCGAGGCGAAGGTCTCCCCGTCCACGATGCGCCACTCTTCAAGCATAATCACCTGGTCTATGTCGGGCTTGTTCTCGGTCGGCTGGGCGGGGCCTGCGGGGTCGATGATGAAGGGCGCGTGGAGGCCCACTCCGATCTGCACGTCGCTCCTGAAATGGGAGTGGTACCAGAAGGTACCGGCGGGTTTGGCGGTAAACTCGTAGGTGAACGTCTGTCCGGGCTGCACCGCCTCCTGCGTCATGTCGGGCACGCCGTCCATCGCATTGGGCACCTGGATGCCGTGCCAGTGGATCGTGGTCGGCTCCGGCAACTCGTTGCGCAGCACCACCCGCACCTTGTCACCCTCGGTCACTCGAATAAGGGGACCGGGCACCTGGCCGTTGTAAGCATAGACTGTGGCAACCACGCCGTCGAGAATGGGCCACAGCACGGGCTTGGTGGTAAGCTCGAATACCTTCACGTCACCGTCCATGTGGTACTGGAGGAGCTGACCGCCCGCCTTTTCGGTGGCCGTGAGCACGCCCTCCGCAGAGATCGGTGACATGGCCTCGTCCGCGTGCGGGTTGGTGGACCGCAGCACACCGGGCGTGCCTTGCGCCTGTTCGCCCGCGTGCTCTGCTGTTGGAGCCTGCGAGGAGCGAGCGGAGCCGGACGAGCCATTAGGCTGCGACCCTTGTCCGCTTGATAGGCCCCACCCCAGGATGGCCCAGCCCGCTAGTGCCGCCACAACCGCCACAACAGCAACCGCCGCCACTACAGGCAGCACCCGCTGCCACGACCTTACAATATTGCCTCTTTTGTGCTGAGGAGCGTCCATAGTCTAAGTTCGTACCTTCCCTATCTCGTGCATTGTCCCCGCAGGACACATCTACGATTATAACATAGTAGATACGAGCGGCCAAAGCCCTTTTGACATAGATGGGTGGCAAATACGTGCCGGCCAACGGCTGCGAGACAGGCGTGGCGGGCGGTAGTGTGAAGGAGTTAGAGCAGGAGAGAGTTAGCCAGTTAGAGGACTAGGGCATCAGGGGACAGGTACCGAGGCTGCACGCGGTCTGGTGCCACATGGCGTTGGAGGCGGCGTCCCACGAGGCCAGGGCGGTCGCGGTGAGGAGGACCGCCAGCACCACCCCGCTCGTCAGGAACGCGCTCGCCCCCACACCTCGCGGCGCTGTCCCCCAGAGGAGGTGGTCCAGGCGCTGGTTGAGGCAGTCCATCGAACCGGCTACAGCCACACCGGGCGTGCGGTCTGTGGCGCTGGCTGAGGCCCTGGCACCTGGGTTGCGCGAGAGCAGCTTGTAGAGGGCGCTCACGAGGGGGGCTTCACTCTGCTGGTGGCGGAGCACGTACCTGTCCGCCTCAATCTCTTTGCTCACCAGGTACTGCTCGTACAGAGCGCGGACGGCGGGCAGGAAAAAGAGGACGCAGGAGAGCGTGCGGGCGAGCGCGCTCTTCAATGGATCACGCCGCGTCAGGTGACACCGCTCGTGTAGGAGGAGCGCCGTCAGCTCGCACTCGTCAAGGTCCGCGACCGCGCCCCTGGCAAGCAGGATGCGAGGACGCAGCCAGCCGTAGCAGAAGGCGAGCGGCACGTCCGCGTCAACGTAGTCCACTTTCCCCTCAAGGTGCAGGCTGCCGAGCAGATAAGCCCAGGGCTGCTGCGCCGCAGGGCTGTGTAACGTCAGCAGCGTGCGTGTCAGGCGTCGGGTTCTGTACCACTGGCGCGCGGTAGCAGTGACGCTTGCAAGCAAGATAGCGGCAAGGAGCAGAGCCGACAGCACGTACAAGAGCACCGGACCCCCGCCGTCGAAGGTGGGCATCAGCACGCACACCAGGAGCGGGTCGTGCTCTGCCATGTGAGTATCGTGCAGTAGCAGGCTAGCTACGAGCGGGCCGGTGGCACTGAGGGCGAGCATAAGTAGGGTGATGCTCGCAAGGAGCACCACTCGTGCGAAAGGACCGACGCGCCTCAACCGCGCACCTCCTCGTCGGACAGGTGATCCCCTTCTTGCGCCAGTCCACTCGCCCGCCCACCGGCCCGTCCTGTGGGCCGTCCGGTCCTCGCCTGCTTCGTCTGACCTGGCGCGGTGCGTGTCGCCTTCAGGTGTCGCACGCGCTCCAGCAGACCCTCAAGGCGGGCGGGGTCAACCTGGTCCACGGCTTCCACGAACTGGGCGAGGGCCAAATCTCCGAAGTCGGCCACCAGGGTGTCCACAAGCTGCTGGCTGGCGCGCTCCAGGAACTCCTCGCGGCTGAGTGCCACTCTGTAAAGGTACGTCTTTTTATCGAGGGGTATGCGCGTGAGGAGGCCCTTGTCAGCTAAGTGCGACATGACGGTCATAACGGTGGTGTAGGCTACAGACGGCCTGTCGTCTCGCTCTCGCTCTTGCTCCAACGCCTGCGCGACCTCGCGCACGGTTGCCTCAGCGCTCGGCCCAAGCTGCCACAGCCGCTCCATCACCCGCACTTCCAACTCTCCGAGGAGCTTGTGCAGGCTGCTTTGTTGAGCGTGGTTCATTCTGTTATATGGAAGCCAACGCCGTGGCATATCAACCTCTCACCGTCCCACCCAGCCACCCGCTCGCTCAGGCAACCAAGTACGCACGCAGGCTCCCTGGGTTGACGTTGTGGTGCGCTGCCAAATAGTGGGCGAGGAGTAAGTGGGCAGGTGGATAGCAACACCGACCTACTACCCTAATATAGTGGTTGTGGAAGCTGCTCGTCAATGCAAGCCGACTAGCAGGCAGGCGACTAGGCGCGCTTCTCCCGTATTAGTGTCCGAGTCAAAGAGAGGGCGAAACCGATTACCGGAAAAGGTAGGGTCGTTAGTGCGTAGTCAGCCTGCTCACCGCCTCAAGCAGAGCGAGAATGTCAAAAGGCTTGGAAAGGTAGGCTTGAGCCTGGATGTCCGTGGCCCAGCGGCGCGCATCCATAGCAGCCGTCATCACCACAATAGGCAACTTGATGCCTCTCTCTTGTAGTTGCTCGGCAAAAGTCCAGCCGTCCATGACAGGCATGCGCATGTCGAGCAGCACCAAGTCGGGGTGAGTACGCTGTATGAGGCATAGAGCTTCGGCCCCGTCCCCGGCCTCTACTACCTTGTACCCCTCAAAGGCGAGCACCTCGCCCACTATGAGGCGTATCTCCGGGTCGTCATCAACCACCAGGATCACCGGCGCACTAGGGGTCGCGTCATCGCCAGCTTGCTTACCATGCTGACCGGGGAACGAGAGACCAAAGTCGTCAGGTGCGCCAAAGAAATAGGCGACTGTAGCGGCCCTCGCAACCCTAGCAGCCTCATTTGGCACTCGCACCCCATGAGGCGTAGTAGGAATAGTGAAGGCTATGCGGCTCTCGCCGAGCTTGCGTGCTGGGTGCTGTGGGGTAGTTGACATAGATGCCCACCGTGCAAATTTCATACCAAGATTATGTCACGTCAGAGGTGCTACCACATTTTGGGAGAGTAAGGCGGCTAGGCCGCCCAGAGGGAGCACAGGGTTGTCATTGAGCCTTCGCCCGGATGAGTATCTCTTCGCCCGGCGTCACCTCAACCAGTACGAGACGTGCACCAGTCGTCCTCGATGCTCCTGTAGCTGCTGTTGCCGCTGTTGCCGCTGGTGCGCTGTCTGCCTCAGATAGCTTTCTGCCACCGCTCTTGCCCGCTTTGGCTTGACCCTTGCCACGCTCGACGTCCTTGTGCCAGAGCTGCGCAGCCGGTATCCCAAAGTGCTGCCGTAGCACGTCCAGTTCGACCGCGCCAATCAGGGCTTCACCACGCTCCATAGCGGCGTACCTGCGCCTCGAAGTGCCTATCACTTTGGCAACGCTTTCCGTGCTCTCATCCCTCGCGGTTCTCGCCTGCTTCAGGAGTGCGCCGATCTCTCGATTGCGGCTGTGCATCTGCGCGTAACCTGGTAGCCTCCTCGGTTGACCACCCTCTGCGTCCGCGTCCTCTCTATCCACTTCTGCCTCTGTACCTTCCATAGCGCTCTCATGGCGTTCGTCCACATGGTTGACAACCTCAAGCCTATGGCTCCCCGCGGCTCCACTCTTTGCTCTGTTCAACATCGCATTGTCACTCCTTTAGGTCACAAATGACCCCTTTTGTCTCTGGTTCGACATAGGTACTTCGGTGGATAACCTACGTCGCATAAGGATTAACTTTTTAGGACATATGTGCTAATATCTATGACACGAGATGATACAAAGAGAGCGGCTCACAGCCGCCCATTTACGCACGAATACGTACTATTATGATACACCATAAGGGAGTAGGGGTCAATTACTGGAAGGGTGCGTTTTGCACACTTTGGGGCTGGCTGGCACTGTGGGCAGATGCGCGGTGGCCCTCCCCGCTGCACACTTTGAGCGGACAATGGGCACTGTCTCGTGGCCCTCCAGGGTAGGGTCGCTGTCGCGCATTGGCGCAGCACACAGCGCTGTACTCGTCAGGTGGTGGGCTGAGACACCACACAGGCTATGACGGTGGCGCTGTCAATGAGGAGCACAAGGTAGAGGCACGACCAGCCCAGAGGACTAAGGGGAATAAGGAAGTAGATGACCGGCGTTTAGTGGTTGGTACAAGTGCCGAGTACCAGGAGAGAGAGGCAGAACTATGTCAGCATATAAGGCGAGTAACAATCAGGAAGGTAGCCTTCCGCGTGGCGGTCAACAGGAAGGTAGGCGCTCAGGAGTGAGCAGCAGTGGCGGTACTGACACTGGCAGCACTACGGGACGCCCCACTAGGGGAAGGGGCGGCAAGCCGGTACGACAACCACGCAACACCGGCGGTAAGAACATCGTAGGGCAGTTTGCCTCCGTCAAGATGCACAGGTCCGTTCCTTTCGAGTCCCTGATCGAGCGTGATCTGCTCTACCTGGCTGACTTCGCCGAGGACGTGGTGGCTATCGAAGCCCAGCCTTTCGTCATTGAGTACACCGACGAGGCAGGCCGCCCCAGGCGCTATACCCCCGATTTCCTGCTGGGTTATGCCGACCGCGACATGGTGGTGGAATGCAAACCGGCGACGCAGGTGGGCAAGGCCGCGAACCTGGCGAAGTGGGAGTACGCTCGCCGCTGGTGCGCGGAGTGTGACTGGCAGTTCGTGGTCGTCACGGATGAGCAGCTACGCAGGGGCTATCGCCTTGAGAACGTAAAATTGCTCACCCAGTTCGCTCGTCACCCTGTGTTACCCCAGGTCAGACAGTGCGTGCACTCGGCACTCAGCCGCCACGCGCCGGATGAGCCACCACTCACGATGGGTGAGCTGGCTGAAGCGGTCGCACCCTCCGAGCCTGCCTCGGCCTTCCACACGCTACTCACCCTCGCTTACCTCCACAAGATAGACGTGTCACTCGATGACGCACCTCTCTCCAGCGAGACTTTTGTCTGGCTCCCCTCACACCCACCAACAGCGATACCGCGGCCCTCACTATTCCCCTCACTCACCTCGCACGAACCCTTCGCCCTCGCTGACACCTCCACCACCTTGAGCGCTAAAAGGCCCTCCGACATACGTCCATCCCTATAGGCGTTTGTGACCTGAGCGACTAGCTGAATTGCCCGGGTCGGGACACAAGGCAGTAACGGAACATACATGGAGCTTGCGACCAGGAGCGCGAGCTACCTCGCGCGGACAGCCACCGCTTTACAGAGAGTGTGGTCTGTTCAGAAAGGACAACTTGATATGGGTACGCAGAGTTTCATGCCGGGAGTACGCTTCAGGTGGGGTGATACCTCCTACGAGTTCAAGCGCCTACTACCAGACGGCAAGGCCAACATTGAAAACATACTCACCCAAGCCTACGTCACCGTAGAAATCACAACGCTCACGCACGCCCTCTTTACGGGAGAGCTACAATTCGAGGTTGTTGGTAAGGTCGGCAAAGGGGGAAAGAGCGGCAGTACCGAGGGCGTGGCACTGTCAGCCAACGCAGTGAGTAGGCAGGAGGAAGCCTTAACTACAAACCCTAACTACATGGCTCTCAGTGACTGCCCCGCTCCACTGCTGGAAATCGCTCGACGCCGCCTCCATGTCATCGAGCCTCTAGTCGCCATAGACCCAAGAGAGCGCACGCTCGCCCGCGTCAAGGCTCGCGTCGCCGAGATCAAGGCCGAGTACGAGTCTCCTGACAGCGGGCTGGGCAAGGCACAGGGCAAGGGGCGGGGCAAGGGGCAGACCCAGCCGGCAGTGCGGGCAGGCGACGGCGGCCAGCGTGTCGAGGCCGGGGAGCCGTTGCGCGTATCGGTACCTTCCGTGTATCGGTGGTTGAAGGACTACGAGGACAGCGGCTGTGACTTGCGCGCGCTCGTTCCGGGTACGTCTCGCTGTGGCGCTCCCCGGATGGCGCGTCTGGAAGAGGCGGCCAACAACATAGTTGAGACTGCGATCCGAGAGCGTTACCTGGTGCGCGAGAGCGTGAGCATTGACGACGTGCACAGAGAGGTGGCCGTGCGCATCGAGGAGTGCAACCGGACTCTGCCTCCCACCGAGCACCTCAAACTCCCGTCGAGGCCAACCGTGGGCAGGCGCATTGACGCTTTCCTCCTCACCGAACAACTGTCAGCGTATGCGGCGAAGCACGGCGCGGTAGCGGCGCGGCGCAAGTTCACACAGTACGGGCAGAGCACACAGCCCACTATGCCTCTACAGAGAGTGGAGATAGACCACACCAGAGCGGACTTTATGGTGGTAGACGACCAGGACAATCTCCCGCTCGGTAGGCTCAACTTCACCTTTATGCTAGACATATACACGAGGTACCCAGTCGGCATCTACATCGGCTTCGAGCCGCCCTCCAGCAGGAGCGTGATGGACTGCCTGTACAACGCCATCTGCCCCAAGCGTGACATCCGCGAGAGGTACGGCACCAAACATGACTGGCTGGCGTTCGGCATCCCTCATGCCCTGGTGGTGGACAACGGCAAGGAATTTACGGGGCGAGACTTACGCGAGGCGTGCGAGCAACTGGGCATACAACTGTTCTATACGCCGGTGCGTACTCCCACGTTCAAAGGGATTATCGAGAGGGAGTTCAACTCTTTCAACTCGCTCCTCTTCCACACGCTGCCCGGCACCACTTTCTCGAACCCTGGCAAGCGTGGTGACTACAACTCGGCGCGGGAGGCGTGCATCTCCCTCAACGACGTAGATCAGATTATTCACAAGTTCCTCGTGGACTTCTTCGCCGAACGCTTCCACCGCGGTATACGCGCCGTGCCCGCCCGCGAGTGGGAGCGAGCAGTGCAGGGCGGCTTCCTGCCCCGGTTGCCACACTCCCTGGAGGAACTGCGCATCGTCTTGAGCCGGGTGACTTACAGAACGATCATGCACTACGGCGTCGAGCTATGGGGTCTGCGCTACAACTGCCCACAGCTCGCGCCTCTGCGGGCCAGGTTGGAACGTCACAGCAAGCGAGCCAATCTCCACCAGACGGAGCGGCAGGACGAGCCGGACTACCACGGTATCCCAGATGCAGGAGGCGCGTGGCCGGGTGCTTACCAGGGAGATGGGGTCAGCGGCAGGGCCGTCAAAGTGAAGTATCACCCCGGAGACATCTCGCGTATCCATGTGTACGACCCCTTCGATGAGCAGTATATAGAGGTGCCAGCGCTCGGAGCTAACTACACCGAGGACCTCTCGCTATGGAAACACCGCGTCATTCTACGAGTAGCGCGCGCTCGTGAAGACACGCCAGATATTGTCGCCCTGGGCAGGGCCAAGCGGGAGATACAGGACATCATAGAGAACGCCCGCACCCGTGGCCGCAGGAAAATCAGCACGCGCAACACCGTGGGCCGCTGGGACACCGGAGGCAAGCATGTAGCCGAGCTGCGCACAACGCGAGCCACCGGAGGGGAAGCGCACACGCGGGTGAGTGCTGACGAAAACCTGGGCAACGCTGACTATCCGCCGATGCTGCCGGCACCCCCCGCCGATCCGCACTCATCAGCGTCTGACACCCCGCCGTTGTCGGCCAGTGCCCAGACCTTGCCTGAGCACACTGAGTCTGGTGTGGAGTTCGGCGCGCTGCCTAAAGCCCCACGAAAGACACCCTAAGACACCCCAAGTATGAAGGGAGCCATAGCGATGACAGCCAAAGATAACAAGAAGACCATATTTCTGGATGCCCAGAGCATCGAGGAGTTGGAGGTCTGCCGCCAGCACTACCGGATCGGCAGCCAGCTAGCGCCAATCAGTCGTGTGGCGCAGATCGTCATTCACGAGGCGGCGGAAGGTCCGCGGCTCGTTCCGGGTGTAGATCATGTGACAATACGCCCGCTCGTGGGGCGGACACATACCTATCACTTTGTGTTGGGAACGGAAGGACAAGCGCGACTTGAGGAGCTAACCGAGCAGTACTCGCCGCTTGTCTTAAAGGGAGAGGGTAAAACACCCGGAGACAGAACTTTTCGCTTTACGGCAGCCGCGCTCCTGCGCTACCTGATAGCGCGGAAGGCCGCGCAGGTAGTTAGCAAGAGTGAGGGCGGTAATGAGCCTATGCTCTCCTCCAGGCCCAGCCGTAGCGGTGGAGCGAATTCGGCGCAGGCGGACAGAGCTAACGACCTAGCCCCGAGAACGGGGACACCGCGGCCTGAATACCGAGGCCCTAAGATGGAGGTTTGCGATGGGACAAACAACTGAACAGCGTGCGGACGAGAACGCGTCGCAGGGCAACAGCTTGCTGGCAAGAGCTAACATGGCGCTCATCCGGTATCCGAGGTTCCGCGAGCTGCGCGCTGATATTGAGCGCTGCCAGAACCTGTCAAAGCTGTCGGGCGAGCCGCAGTGCATGAGCCTGGAAGGACCGACAGGCGCTGGTAAGACCACCTTGATGCGCGTGTATGCCTCTGGCTTTCGTCGCACAGACGGAGAGGCGGGAGCACGCATTCCGGTCCTCTACATGGAAACTCCCAGTCCGATCAGCACGAAGGGCATGGCGGCGGCGATGTTGGAGGCGCTGGGGGACCCTGCCGCCCACAAAGGTACGCAGTGGTCTCTCAACTCTCGCCTCATAACGCTGCTGCGGGCCTGCCAGGTGGAACTGGTGATCCTGGACGACTTTCAGCACCTCATCGACTCGGACACCGACCGGGTGCTCCAAACGGTATCGGAGTGGTTGAAAGTGACCATAAAGAACTCCGGCATTCCGTTCGTGGTAGTAGGGATTACCGGACGCGTCGAGAGGGTGCTCCAGGAGAATAGCCAGCTATCGCGCCTGTTCGCCTCCAGAGAGGAGCTGTCGCCCTTGTACTGGCACCGAGAGGACGACATACGCAGCCGAGACTTCCGTGAGTTCGTGGAGGACGGTGAACGTGCCATAGGGCTGCCTCTGGCGGTGCCTTTCGACCGGACGGAACTCCTCGACCGCATCTACTGGGCGACTGGAGGCATCGTCGCCAACATTATGAACTTGCTGCTCCACGCCCAGGACAAGGCGCTTGGCCGGGTCACTCGCGTAGGAGATGGCGTCACTCCCCAGGTTGAGCTGGCGGACCTTTCATGGGCCTACACGAAGCGTATGGCGAAGCACATGCGCCGCTCCAATCCGTTCGCTAGCGCGGAAGACTGCTGGAGTGATACTGTGGGTGGCAGTGTGCTCGTGGGCAAAGGGGTGAGACGCTCGCCTGTGGAAAGAGGTACCGGCCTGCTACCAGAAGAAGGTGGGAGAACGGACGCTCCAAACTCAACGAACAACCGGGCGCGCAAACCCAAGAAGGCAGCGCCTGAGCCAGCGGACGTGCTCCGTGCAAGTTAAGACGCTGTACTGTCGCTGCTCCTCCTGCCTGCATCAGCTTCATGGGAAGGAAGAGGGAATAACTACGTGAAAGCACGCGCCACCGCTATCAACGAAGGAGCACTGCGTCCGCTACTAAGGCGTACTCAGCTTTTACCTGGTGAATCCCTACCTTCGTTGCTCGTAAGGTTATCGCAACTCAACGGGTACGACCGACCAGGCATACTGTCGGAACTTGTGGGTGCTCGCACGACGGGTGGAGGTAAGCGCTCTCACGCCGGAAGGCTGAAAGACGACATGGAGCGGCCACAGACAGCGACAACTTACCTGCGCCTGTCAGCCCTCACGCTCACCACCCCGGTTGAGTTATATCGTGCTACCACGCATTCTTTCGCGCCTACTATACTGCCGCCCGGAGAGGAGTGCGCCGTCCTGTCGCTGCCAGCAGCTAGCACTTGGGAACCAAAGACTGGTTATGAGATAGAAGCATTCCCCTATCTACAGTCGGTACCCCAGGCGCGGACGCTGAAGGGGCCGCCCGTACCGGCTGCGCGTCTACGACTGGTGTCGTCTGGTTTAGTGCTGGCGCACTGCTACGGACCACACCACGCACAGTTCTGTCCTTTGTGCCTGCGGCACGCGGCCTATCATCGCCTGGTGTGGATGCTACAAGCGGTATCTGCATGCCTTGAGCACAAGTGCCTCCTTTGTAGCCAATGCCCTCACTGTGGGACGACAACAACCATAGCGGACGTGACTTACGCCGTTTGTGGACGGTGCGGCGCAGCTCTCGAAGAGGCCGAGGCGTTCCCGCTAGCCCACGACTTGTTTGGCTTACACACCCAACTGCTGCTGCAAGGCTGGCTAGTCGGCGCGAGTGAGTATGTAACGGCAACAGGGGCTTCAGATTCGGTCACAAGCGCATCTGGGCTTGGGCACGGCACCGCGCCGGCCAGTGAACCTTTGCCCCAGGTGGAAGAAACACTAGGAGCCTCAGGAATGTCGGGTGTACCAAGCATACCTGGAGTGTCGGGAGTGTCCTGTGCGACACGGAGCTACCTGGAAGGACTGCCGGAGGCTCCGTACCCTGTGTTGTATCGGGTGATCCACGGCCTGCGGCACTCCATTAGCGTAGTGCAAACGGGAGCCGACTGGAGCTACTTGCATACAGTGCCTGGTCTCCACTCAGGTGCCTTCCCTTCGACCAGTGTAACTGGCACGGGCACGACTAAGGAACGACCACTGGCACGGCAGACTCGGCTGCGGCGGACGCTGACACCCGCAGTGACTTACGTACTGTACGCTACCGCTGTGAAGGCGCTCTGTGACTGGCCGCACGGCTTCAATGCCTTTCTGAGCAGGTACCACACTTTGGTAGGACGCCCCGGCCCCCAAACCGCTAAGGCTGAACGAGCACTCCAGCGCGACGGGAACGATACTGCCGAGGACGGACACAGTGGAGCGCAAGTGGGGAGCACAACAGGTAGCCATAGTGCTCAGGGCACCGCGCGAGCGTCAGGAAAGCTGAAATGTATTGCAGACGAATTTGGCAGTCTGTACGATACCTGGGTGCGGCGCGACTGGCAGGACCCTGCGTTTGCGTTCTTCAGGGAGGCATTCTATGCCTATTTACGCAGCAACAATATTCCCGCAGCCGGGCCTTCCCCACTCCGTGGAGGTACCTGGGGCTACAAGTGGGGCCTGGGGAAGCTAGCGAGTGACACCGGCTACATCAGGTTTAGCGAGGCCGCGCTGCTACTGGGTACTGATGAGGAGACCGTCCGGGCGCTAGTACGCTCCAGACGGTTGAGGGGCCAGCGGCTCCGGCAAGGACCTGTGTCTCGCGCGGTCTTTGTGACGCTGCTAGAGGTCGAGGAGTTGCGACAACGCAGGCGCGACCGCATTACGTTGGAACGGGCGGCGGCTATCTTCAATGTCCCACCACTGACCGTGCTGGAGATGGTGCGGCGCGGCCTGCTAAAGGCCGAGTACGGGCCATACCTGGACGGCAGCCCTGCGTGGCTGTTCAGTGAAGCAGGCATCGCTGAGTGCTGGACGTCCATCTCTATGCAGGCAGCGGGTGTCAAAAAGGCAGAACAGCAGTTACACGCCTCGGACGGCACGTATAAGCGGGAGACAGGTTACACGTCCAGAGGCCGTGAGGTCCGCCTCCCCGCGAAAGTTACTGGCCCAGGCAGAGACACGCTACTTACGCTGCACCAAGCAACTAGAATGCTGGCGGTGCTTGGGCTGTCTACAGTAGATGCTTTGACGCTACTGTTGGAGGGGGAGCTACACGCGGTCGTCACCTCACCTAGCAAAGGACAGGCGAGCACGACGCGCACAGATATGGAGGCGTTAACTGCGGCAGAGGCCCAGTGGCCCCCCAACATGGGTCTTGATAACCTCTATTTCCTAGAAAGCAGCGTCCTTACATACCTACGTCGGATCATGGCTCGACGCGATTGGATAGGCTACCTGGAAGTAGCGGCGCACATGAATGTTGTGAAGAAGCACAGGGTCGTCATTGAGTGGGCGCGCCGGGGTTTGCTGCCGGCGGTACGGTCCAGGTACGGGGAGTATTTGTTCGCCCCAGAAGACGCCGCACGTTTTGTCGCCACTCACATGGTTGTGGGAGAGGCGTCGGCGTACCTGGGCGTGGGTATAAACACAATACGGGCGTGGGTGCGCGTCGCGCGCCTTGCGCCCGTGTCAGGACCTGGCGTAGACGAAGGTTTGGTCTTCCTCTTCCGGCGCGAGGACATAGAAGACTTCAATTAACTTGCGAGTGTGGTAGAGTAGTGCGAGCAGCCCGAAAGCCCGGCGACGTTCGCCCTCCGGTGCGGCTTACCGCGGAGGGTCGTGCTCACCTTCCTGGCTCCCTCGCCGTAGTTCAGCCTCCTCAAGTTCGGCTTGCGCTTTCAAGGTCTGAGCTACTCTTATTATGTCGTCTCTGAAGAAGACGGCCATCCTGTCATCCACGAAGTCCGCCACAGGGAGCGCTTTGTCCGTGAGCCATCTTTGTACCGTGCGTTGGTCGATTCCCAATATCTCAGCCGCGGTACCCGTGCTAATGAGCCGACCTCTTAGACGTACTCTTTGCGCCTCGGTTTCTTCCACAGGCTCAGTACCCTCAGCGTCCTGGCTGGACGGTAGTGGTGGAAATGGCTCCCACTGAAACTGCCCTGGCGCGTCCACCGTATCAGACAACTCACCACTGTTACTGGGCGACGTTACCTTGTGCGAGCCTATATCCGACTGAGGCAGAGTCTGTCCGTCCCCTAGCCGAGGCACTTGCACGCCGCGCGGCGTCTCAGGTAACAGCTCCGCCGACACCTCACCCTCGGTGAGCACGCTAAGTGGCGGGAAGAGGGCACCAAGCTCGACGCGCAAGGCGGCGGCGATCCTGATGAGGTTGGTCAAGGCCACGTTACGCTCACCCGATTCTACGCCGGCGTAGTAGGCACGAGCGAAGCCGGCCCTCAGCACAAAGCTCTCCTGGCTCCTGAAGCCTCGTGCTCTCCGTAAGTAGCGTAGTCGCTCGCCCACTGCCCGCAGTTGCGCTCTGGTGCGCTCGTTGCGCTCCCCTCTGTCAGCCTGTGGCCCACGACCGCGCTGGCCGCCTTGCCTACCCCCTACTGGCACGTCAGAGGTGTCACTCCTGTCACTCTTTTCGCCGCTGTCCTGCCCTTGTTGTCCTCTCTGGGATGTCATTCGCACTTTGTAACCGAATGCCCCTTGACATTCCTTCTTATGCGAGTGACAATAGTGTCGCTAAAGCGTCAGAGCACTTATCGTGAACATGGTGTCCATCACGGCGGTCGAGCAAATACCAAGAGCGTCCATGAGGAGCAGGAGGAGCGAAATGTTGCGGCAACTTATCGGCGGGCGGCCACAGTACGTGTCCAGTGTTTCCACCCAGGAAGTGAGTCGCTACAGCGTGAGAAACAGCCAACCGCCGGCATTCCTTTGGAGCTGGGGCCTCGCGCTTGTGGCGGGCATAATGCTGCTGTCCACGGGCTGCGATAGCG
>DASVRN010000145.1:0-3628 GCA_036388595.1 Chloroflexia bacterium | reverse complement strand
AGGAGCTGCATGAGCAATTGGTAAAACTGTTCGGCGAGGAGGAGGCTCACCGGCTGTGGGGTAACTAAGGGCTAGAGAACATGGAACAAGGAAAAGGGATAGATAACAAACGACACATTATTTCACGACAAATAAGGAGACGTAAAAGAGATGGATAGCCTGACAACTATATCAATCTTCGGCGTGGCCACGGTGGTTATAGTGCCCGCGCTGATTGCCTACTTCAAGAGTCTGGGCCTGGCTTCCAGGTTCGCGCCGTTCGTGGCCCTGGGGCTATTCCAGGCACTCGGCCTGCTCACCATGCTGATGCAGGTCTACCCGGAGATCACTCCCTGGGTGAGGATCATCCTGGGCGGGCTGCTGGCGGCCGCGAGCATAGGCGTTCGCGAGGTCACCGTACGCTCGAACGTTGTATCGGACGTTGCCGCCCGCACGAAGGCCAATGCTCGACGGAAGGCCAGCTAAGGGGATGATCCCCAAGCAAGACTGGTTCTGCCTGTTCTTTCCGGAGCCGCTCGACGAGACCGACTTCAAGAACCTGGAGGCCTCCGAGGTCAAGCGAGTGCAGCTCTTCTTCAGGGCTGCACTCAACCGGCCCGAGATGCTCAAGCGCCTCAAGGCCATGGGCGTACGCGTTACCTTGCGGCTGGAAGAGCCTGGACAGGATGAGCCGGTAGAGTTTACCTACTACGGGGCGAACGCCTGGCTATGGGTACGCTCGGGTCTTCTCCAGATCGGACAACTCGTAAACGTCGAAGCAGTGATCGTTGGCAACGAGCCGGAGCAACCCTACGACCTCAGCTGGTCCTCGGCCAACTGGGGCAACAATCCCGACGGCAAGTGGGCGAGGGGAAAGGTGTGGCATCACGCCTTTGCTTTCGAGCAGGTACGAAAGGCGCTTGCCGATCTGCCGGTGAAGGTTGTTAGCCCCGGCTGGTCGTGCCAGAGGATGACACCTAACGACCGGCCGCAGCCGGGGCGCGCGAGCTGGGGGCGGAGCTGCGCCGATGCGTACAACGGTGCCTTCATCACCAGGCCGGAGGAAGGCGAGAAGCTGGCGACCGGTGCCCACATCTACGTGCACAACTGGCTGAGTGACGAGGACATCAACCGGTTCAAGTGGGAGCTGGCCAACGAGCTGGAGCGGTGTCACCGGGTCGTGTGGATTAACGAGTGCAACTCCAACAATGGTACACCTCTCCAGCGCATGGCCGCCGTGCTGGCGATGGCTGACCTGGTAAGGGGCCATCGAGATGGAGGCCGCGTGGGGAGTTTCTGCCCCTTCGTGTCAAACGGGCTGGGGAACGCTTATGGTGCGGGATACATCATGAGGGATCCAGAGTGTTATAAACTCCTGGGGCGATGGCTAAATAGCTAACAAAAAGGCCTGGTTATCAGCCAGGCCTTTCCCTTTTTGATACTCGGCAGCTAGGCCATGAAACCGTTAGCTGCCTCGGTCTGTGATGATCGGTTCGCGGAAGCCCCCCTCCTGGGTGCCGTGTACGTCGCCCCCATAGCCTACATCTCGCGATGCGCTACCGGACCACGTACCCTGGTCTCCCTGGCCGCCGATGACGGCGCCTTTCCCATCGACCAGGCCGCCCTCACCGCCATCCAGCGGAGGCGCGTTGGCTAGCTTCGATGCCTCGTCTGTGGGGGTGAATCCTTTGTTTTCCAGGTCTTCCTTCAAGATCGCTACCCTCCCGCCGGGTCTAGCCGGCTATAGGTTGCTGAAGCGTCTCCTGCGGCCCGCGCGTTGGCCGCGGTTGGTGCATGCAAGGTGATTATAGCACAAGTTTTAATTGTGTACATTACATGCTGGTGTCCTCCCACGCTTCCTTCGGCGTTGCCAACGAGGACACGGTAGGGGAAGCCCTACCCACGTAACGACTGTCGATAACAGGTTCTCTGTACCTCACACGCAATAGAGAGCAGGGGAGTATGCACGCTCCTCTGCTCTCCATTTCTGCCTTCGAAGCCCTTTCAAAAACCAAATAGTTGAACGATCAGCACATAAGCCCCACATTGTCATTTCGAGCGCAGCGAGAAATCTCGTCCTACACCGGGATGTTACTCTTCTCTCACGAGCTTCCGTGCTAAAAGAAAGGTGATGCTTGAGTGCTTGGGGACGAGATTTCTCGCTGCGCTCGAAATGACACGGGAGGAGCCTTGGGTGCACACGTCCCGCACGGTCATCCTTGAGATGGCCTTTCCGTCATTTGCTCCTACTATTGAGTTGAGGGTGGGTAGTCTATAATGTTGCTGGTGGAATCACAAGCGACCCGTTCCATAACCTACACCGGGTTCTCATTCCCGCACGCGTAAGGAGCAAGCACAATGGCCGAACAACTCATGGGCGCTATCCCCGCGCCTCCCTTCCCCGAGGGACTGGACTGGATACACACGGGCGGCAAGGCGTTGCGGCTGGAGGACCTGCGCGGCAAGCTGGTGCTGCTCGATTTCATGACCTATGGCTGAATCAACTGCGTGCACATACTGTCTGCCGTGCGCAGGCTAGAGGAAGAGTACTCGGACGTGCTGGTGGCTATAGGCGTGCACTCGGGCAAGTTCATCGCCGAGCGGGGCACAGCCAACGTCCGCACCGCCACCCACAGGCTGCACATCCACCACCCCGTCGTCAACGACCGGCATTTTCGCACCTGGCGGGCCTACAACGTATCGGCCTGGCCCACGGTGGTACTCGTCAGCCCCGACGGCAAGATTATCGGCATGCACGCGGGCGAGTTCACGTTCGAGGACTTCGACAAGGTCATCTACGCGTTGGAGCAGGTGTACGACCAGGCGGGCATGCTCGACCGCACCCCGCTGCACTTTCCCCTCGACCCGGAGCCTCCCGCCGGCTCGCCGTTGCGCTTCCCCGGCAAGGTGCTGGCCGACCCCGCGAGCGGCCGCCTGTTCGTGGCGGATACGGGTAACAATCGCGTGCTGGTAGCGCGAGTCACGGGGGAGGGCGAGGCGCGGGTGGTGCAGACCATCGGCAGCGGCGAGCCTGGCATGCGCGACGGGGCCTTTGCCTCGGCTGCCCTCAATGCGCCCCAAGGCATGGCCCTGCGCGGCAATACCCTCTACATCGCTGACACCGAAAACCATTCCATACGCGCCGCCCACCTCGACTCCGGCACGCTTGAGACGGTGGCGGGCACCGGGGAACAGGGCTACTCTCGCACCGGCGGGGTAGGCACGTCTACCGCCCTTAGCTCGCCGTGGGATCTGCTGGTCAGGGACGACCGGCTGTATATAGCGATGGCGGGTACGCACCAGCTATGGCGAATGGACCTGCAAAGCGGCGAGGTGCTCCCCTTCGTCGGCAGCGGGCGCGAAAACATTGACGACGGGCCCAACCCCCGCGCTACCCTGGCCCAGCCCAGCGGCCTCACCACCGACGGACGGCGCCTCTACTTCGCCGACAGCGAGTCCAGCGCCGTGCGCGCCTCCGACTTCGAGCCTGACGGCCACACCCAGACGCTGCTCGGCGAGGGCCTGTTCGAGTTCGGTGACAAGGACGGCAAGGGCCTCAGCGTGCGCCTGCAACACTGCCTCGGGGTGAGCTATCACAACGGCAAGATATACATAGCCGACACCTACAACAACAAGGTCAAGACATTCG
>DASVRN010000144.1:0-12771 GCA_036388595.1 Chloroflexia bacterium | reverse complement strand
TGGCTAAGGTATTTGACATTATTTGACACATATGCCAAAATCGAAGCGCAGGGCACACTATTGCTCTAGCATCCCGCCGAGCCATCGTTTTACTTTCGGTGGTAAGGACTGACAGGGGTCGTGTGCACAGATGTGAGAAGTCATACACACGATCCCTGTTGTATTTCCCAATCTGTTACATATTGTTCCTTTCGTGCTGGCTTATTATGCTTATACTGTGCTTTATTGAGCGCTAGGAAATGCGCGGAACTTATCTTCAGTGAGGTCTATTACCAACATATCACCTTGCTGTTCAACTGTATAGGCACCCTTAAGTTCTTTTGGGTCCAACTCGTAAAAAGCCATGAAGGCTTTACCAGCTAATGCATAACTATTCGCATCCTTACTCTGTTGCCGTATAGGATAAGCCCCTTTTTCTTCCTCAGTTACGCCGCGAAAGCCAATTTGTTGGCGCTTCTTATTGAAGAACAGCATCACAAAATCCCCCAGGATCCGTTTGGCTTCAGCATTGATGCCAAATTTACCATTTGCTTGTATGCTGATTCTAGGAGTTGTACTTCGTGCAGCCTTCGATCCAAGTACAAATGGCTCCCACTCTTCCGACATAGTCATCAGCGAATCCTCCTCTTCATACGTCTAAGCGCGGTTTACTGCGTCATCGTAAGCTGTGAAATAGCTCAACTGAGTTGCAAAGTCTGATCGCTTCATTTCTGGATTACACTATCAATCTGCTCATGAATCCTCAACGCTCTTTCTTCTTCTATGATGACTCATTTCCTCTACTTTGTCAATAGCGCCCTACACATACTTGTAATGTGCATTACCTAAGTGCGTCAGTACTTTATAGTGCTGCCATCCTGCTATTGTAATATCATTACAGTATTGCTTTTGAAGCATTCTTTCCATTATCTCGCTGTTATGGTTTCCCTACATCCCAAATGTCTCTTGTTGGGATCACATAGTGCTCTCAAGGAACCTCAGCACCACCCTATCATGCTCCTCCTTGTTATGCACGTGCAGCACATGCGAAGCCCCAGGAACCACCGCCTGCTCGACACGCGGCAAGCACCGCGCAAGTTCGTCGTTGATGAGCGTGTACATACGGGGGCTGTGCTCGCCGCGCATCAGCAGCACCGGGGCTTCGATGCGGGCGAGGTCGTCGCAGGTGAGCGGGGGCATGTGCGCGTCGAAAGGCGTGTGGGTGGCAACCGCCAGTTCGGGCGCGTCCTTCAGCATCGCCTCACGCGCACGGGGGGACAGCTTGTCCCACTCGCCAGGTCCGACCGCGCCCTCGATGAAGAGCCGTACCCCGCCCTCAAGGTCGCCATGCCTAAAAGCCTCGCCCGCCGGACCCCAGGCGGTGCGCATGAAGCTGTCGAACATCTCTTCCCCGCCCGGCAACGTCCGCAACAGCGGGTGCAACGGCGGCTCGGCCAACGCCAGCGCGCTCACCATGTGGGGGTATCTGAGCGCCAGGTGCAAGGAGATGTACGAGCCGTAGGAATTGGCTACTATGTGCGTGCGCCCCAGGCCCAACCCCTCTATCAGCGCGGCCAGGTCCTCGATGTGCAGGTGCAGCAACGCCAGGGTGTAATCGGGCGGCCAGGTGTTGGGGTAGTGGGCGCGGCGGCTGTAGGAGATGGCCCGGTAGCCCCTGGAGAAGCTTTCGACCTGAGGCAGCCAGGTGCGAAAGTCCCCTAACCCGCCGTGCACGAACACCGCCGGCTGCCCCTCGCCTCGCTCGACGTAGTGCAACTCCGTCCCGTTTGCCTCGATGGTCTTGACCTGCGTGCGCTCTCGCAACTTACTTCTCCCTCTACCCGGTTGTTCTTAGCCATTGTAAAGCACTGCGCGAGAGAAGCAAATAAAGTCTTGGTTCCTTCAATTATGATTACAAGCTATGTCATAAATACCGAAGCCAAATACCAGCAGCAGAGTATGACTTTGTCATTTCGAACATGCGGCTACGCTCAGGGTAAACTCCGTGAGAAATCTCGTCCCTTAGTACCCAAGCCTCACCTTTCTTTCAGCCACTCTGTACCGCCAGAAAGTGGAAACATCAGGGTGCGAGACGAGATTGCTCACGGAATTCACCCTGAGCGTAGCCGAAGGGTTCGAAATGACACATAGGGGCTGCTGTGCTCTTCTCAGACTTGGGGTTATTGAGATAGCTTCTATGCAGAGTACAGGGCACCTCAACTGGTGCTTACTGCTTTGCTATACCCCCGAATACTACTACGGACCGATTGACCTTATACGTCCCGTCCTGTACAATCTGGTCCTACAAAGCGTAGATGGAGACGAGTAGCAGGTACGCCGGAGCGCAGAGAGCAGCCGTTGCTGGGATGGTTGCCTCCGGGCACTGTGAAGACACTCCGGAGCGCGGGGAAGAACGGGCACCATTAGCCCATAAAGCCCCGACGGCTAGCCCCCGTTACCCGGCAATAAGACCGCTACACGCCTCGACAGCAGCAACGAGGAAAGTGGCGGTGAAATGCGGTGGCACCACGAACGCCCCATCGTCCGCATGGCGATGGGGCTTTGCATTTAATGCGGATTTGGAGGTGTCACCATGGAACGAATTTGGACGACGGAACTACCCAGCCATGTAGGCGAGCGGGTACAATTGGCAGGCTGGCTGCACCGCCTGAGGCGACACAGCAGGGTCAGCTTCCTCATCCTGCGCGACGCGAGAGGACTGGCGCAGGTGGTAATAGAGGAACCGGCCCTGGTGGAGAAGTTGGCCGAGCTATACAACGAGTCGGTCATATCGGTGGAGGGCCTCGTATCAGCCGAACCTCAAGCGCCCAACGGCATCGAAATCAGGGAGCCGAACGTCACAGTCGTGTCGGCAGCCTCGGCCCCACCGCCGATAGACCTCTTCCGCCCCACCCTTCAGGCCCAACTACCCACGATACTCGACTACGCACCCCTCGCCCTGCGGCACCCACGGCACCGGGCCATCTTCCAGGTGGCCTCGGCCTCGATGCTGGGCTTCCGCGAGACCTTGCGTACGATGGGCTTCGTGGAAATACAGACGCCCAAGCTGGTAGGCTCGGCTACCGAAAGCGGAGCCAACGTGTTCAGCATGGAGTACTTCGGCAAGACGGCCTACCTCGCGCAAAGCCCCCAGTTCTACAAGCAAATGCTGGTGGGGGTGTTCGAGCGGGTGTTCGAGGTCGGCCCGGTGTTCCGCGCCGAGCCGCACGACACGCCGCGCCACCTCAACCAGTACGCATCGCTGGACCTTGAGTTTGGCTTCATCCAGGACCACACTACCGTCATGGCGCTGCTGACGGAGGTCTTACGCGGGATGCTGGCGGCCATCGAAAGGGAGACACCGGGCGCATTGTCGCAACTGGGCATCAGCCTACCGGAAGTGCCCGCTACTGTACCATCCATCCACTTCACTGAAGCGCAACGGCTCATGCACGAGGCTACGGGCCAAGACACGTCGCAAGAACCCGACCTGTCACCCGCGCAGGAGCGCTGGCTGGGCGAGTGGGCGCGGCGCAAATACAACTCCGACTTCCTGTACGTGGTGGGCTACCCCATGGTGAAGCGCCCGTTCTACACGCACCCGGAGCCTGAGCGCCCGCAATACTCCAACAGCTTCGACCTGCTGTTCCGGGGTATGGAAATCGTGACCGGCGGCCAACGCCTGCACAGGTACGAGGACTACCTGCAAGCCATAGCAACCTGGGGCATCACCGAGGAGTCGTTGGGCGGCTACCTAGACGCCTTCAAGTACGGCATGCCTCCCCACGGCGGCTGCGCCCTCGGCCTCGAACGCTGGGTAGCGCGGCTGGTTGGCGCGGACAACATCCGCGAAACAACCCTCTTCCCCCGCGACATGCAGCGGCTAACACCTTAGCCACCAGGATAGGAGACGGAAACGCCAAGACGCCAAGACGCCAAGGACGCGCAGAGATTAAGGATTGTTATTCAAGAAAGAGGAGCAGGGTACAGTATCATGTACCCTGCTCCTCTCTACTCTCCAAACCTTAATACTCTTGGCGCGTCCTTGGCGTCTTGGCGTCTTGGCGTTTCCGTCTCCTATCCCTCGGACGACTCGTATTGCTGCTTGATGGAGGCCATGACGCTGGGGTCTGACAGGGTGGTGGTGTCGCCCAGTACGCGGCCCTCGGCTATGTCGCGCAGGAGGCGGCGCATGATCTTAGCCGAGCGTGTCTTGGGCAGCTCGGCGGTGAAGTATATGCGGTCGGGCCGGGCGATGGGACCTATCTTCTCGGCTACGTGCCGCCGCAGTTCCTCCGCCAGTTGGTCGGTGCCCTGATGCCCAGACCTGGGGGTGACGAACGCCACCACGCCCTGCCCCTTCAACTCGTGCGTCACGCCTACCACGGCCGCCTCGGCTACGGCGGGGTGGCTCACCAACGCGCTCTCAAGCTCCATAGTACCGAGGCGGTGCCCCGCCACGTTGAGCACGTCGTCCACGCGGCCCATCAGCCAGAAGTAGCCTTCCTCGTCCTGGTGCGAGCCGTCGCCGGTGAAGTAGATATCGTACTGGCGGTTGAACTTGCCCCAGTACTGCTGCTTGTAGCGCTCGTCGTCGCCCCAGATGGTGCGCAGCATAGAGGGCCACGGCTGCTTGACGACCAGCAGCCCGCCCGACACGCCCTTCTCCACCGGGTTGCCCCAGTCGTCCACGATCTGAGCCGCGATGCCGGGGAATGGGCGGGTGGCCGAGCCGGGTTTGGTGGGCACGAGGCCGGGCAGCGGGGAGATCATGATCGCCCCTGTCTCCGTCTGCCACCAGGTGTCCACAATGGGCCGCTGCTCCTTGCCGATGTGCTTGTGGTACCAGATCCACGCTTCCGGGTTGATAGG
The DNA here is from genome assembly GCA_036388595.1 of Chloroflexia bacterium. Lineage (GTDB taxonomy): Bacteria > Chloroflexota > Chloroflexia > QHBQ01 > JADMIH01 > JADMIH01. The sequence continues at coordinate 7,920 of DASVRN010000144.1, read as the reverse complement.
CTCGCCCACCGTGCCCAGCAGCCGCAACGACGACAGGTCGCACCGCTCCGGGTATTCGGTGCCCCAGCGCATGAAGGTGCGGATGGCCGTGGGCGCGGTGTACAGGATGGTGACCTTATACTTCTCGATCAACTGCCACCAGCGGTCCTTGTCGGGGTGGTCGGGGGTGCCCTCGTACATCACGGCGGTCACGCCGTTGGAGAGGGGTCCGTACACCAGGTAGGAGTGCCCGGTCACCCAGCCGATGTCTGCGGTGCACCAGTAGACGTCGTGCTCCTTCAGGTCGAACACCCAGTTGGAGGTGAGGGTGGTGCCCACCATGTAACCACCCGTGGTGTGGAGCACTCCCTTGGGCTTCCCCGTGGTGCCCGACGTGTAGAGGATGAACAACGGGTGCTCAGCCTCCACGTGCTCCGGCTCCACTATCGTGTCCTCAGGCACGTCCTCCCAGGCCTCGTGCCACCAGACGTCCCGCCCCTCCTCCATGTTGGCCTCGACGCCCTCGCCTATGCGCCGCACCACCAGCACCTTCTCCACGGGCAGGTCGGGCGAGTCCAGGGCAGCGTCGGTGTTGGCCTTGAGGGGCACGATGCCGCCGCGCCTGTACCCACCGTCGGCGGTGATTACCAGCTTGGTTTGGGCGTCGATGATGCGGTCCCGCAATGACTCCGGGGAGAAGCCGCCGAACACCACCGTGTGGGGCGCACCCAGCCGCGCGCAGGCCAGCATAGCCACCACAGCCTCCACTATCATCGGCATGTAAATCGCAACCCGGTCGCCCTTGCCCACGCCCAGGTTGCGGAGCATGGCAGCGGCGCGGTTCACCTCGCGGTACAGGTCGCTATACGTGAGGGAACGTGTGTCGCCCGGCTCGCCTTCCCAGATGAGGGCTACCTTGTCGGCGCGCGACCCCAGGTGCCGGTCCACGGCGTTGTAGCAGGCGTTAAGCTCGCCGTCCTGGAACCACCTGGCGAAGGGCGGGTCCCACTGAAGCACGTCGGTGGGCTGCTTGAACCAGTCGATCACGTCCGCCTGCTCGCTCCAGAAGGCGATGGGGTCGGCTTCGGCGCGTGCGTACACTTCTGGGTCGGAGATGTTGGCCTGAGCCACGAACTCGGGTGAGGGTGGGTATACGCGCTCCTCGTTCAAAAGGCTCTCAATCGTGCCTGCGCCGTCGCCGGAAGGCTCCTTCGTCGGATGCATCGTTGACCTCCGCATTAGGGGTGGGGATTAGTGCCCCCAGTATATCGCAAGCGGGGGGAATAGCAAAGACCCTCAGGTTCGCTCTTGATGCAGACACGCTCTTAGTTCAGCTGCACTGCAACAGGTATGTATAGAAGTGTCCCTCCTTGCTCTAGTGACAAGCCACGGGGTATGGGGCACACACTTCCCATCTCATCAGGACCAGCAACACGCCCGAAAGCAACTATGTATGTGTTTGCAGGTATAAAGTTGCGTCGTTCGTATTGTCGCCACCACGTACCTTCTAGCTGGGCCTTATCCTTAGCTCCCCCAAACAGGACCGTAGAACACCCGCATAGGATGGCTGTACAATCGGCGGAATAGTGCTCCGCCAAATGTCCAGCGATCCAAGAGTAGTCACCGGCACGTCCTGTCCGTGGGTAAACGCCGCGGAAGTAGCCTTTCTGCCTAGCCACAGTCGAACCAAGCAAGCCCAACTGTACCTCATGTGGTGTGCCCTTGTTTGCCGGGTGTAACTCAAAGCGCGACCGCTCGAAGTATTGCACCTTATATGTCTTGTTAACAGTGGGGCTCTTCTCCTCGAACTCCTCCGAAATAGGGTAGCCGTGTATCGCCAGACCACCATGTTCGTTCCAGTACTTCAGGAAAGCGCCGCCCAGATTGTGCCCGGTCTCGGTGAAGTAGACCCTGGTGGGAGGGAAGACATCGGTAGAGGCGAGGGGTCGCGCGGGCGGGTCTTGCGGGTGGAACTCGCGGCCGAGCGCACCAAGCAACACCTCGTGGGGAGTGCCCGCGTTCTCAGGGTGGTGCTCGAAGCGGGCGCGCTCGAAGTACTGCACCATGATTGGCGCTCCCTCAGGTCCAATCGGCTCTGTGAACTCCTCTGTTATTGGGTAGCCGAATTGCGGAAGACCGCCGTTCTTATTCCAGTAGTCGAGGAAACTGCCAAGCAGGGTGTGGCCCGTTGGAGCGAACCAGAGCACGCCCGGTTCCTTGGGGTCAGATACCGGATCGGTAAGCAAAGTTACGCGCGCGGCAGTCGTGGGTGTCTGTGCAAGAGGAGTCGCGACTGCCAGCCGACCTGCCAGCAAATAAATGCCAACCCACGCCGCTGCTACTACCATCACAGTGAGGTACTGTCTGCTTCGTGGCATAAGAGGCCCCCTTCCGGAGTACGTAACAACCTGCACGCTGGTGCCAAGAAATGTGACCTTAGTATAAGACACACTCACGAATGACAAAAAGGGTTCTATTTGCTAACCGAGAGGAAGAACTTTATCTCGGCCAATTCGAGGGGTCTATCGGCGGCGTTGACACTATCACACCGGAACTGTAGACTGGCAAATGAACGGCGGCAATCCCTCTAATATTGCGCGTCGTATTGTGTGTTCTCCAAGTAGGAGGGTAACGAGCGGGCCATGCAAGACACGATCACGATAAGAGGCGCGCGTCTTCACAATCTGAAGAATATCACCGTAAGTATCCCCAAGTACAAGCTGGTCGTATTGACCGGGCTGTCCGGCTCAGGCAAATCAACCCTGGCATTCGATACCCTGCATCAAGAGGCGATACGCCAATACCTCGAATCTGTCGGTATGGTAACTTACCAGCAGAAGCCGAGTGTCGAGCGCATCGAGGGGCTGTCCCCCTCCATCAGCATCGACCAGCATCTGACCAATCACAGCCCACGCTCCACGGTGGGCACGGTGACGGAAGTGTTCACCTACCTGCGCATCCTGTTCGCCCGCATCGGCCAACAGCCCTGCCCCGCCTGCGGCCAGGATGTCCCTCCCTCCCACAACGTCACCGGGCTTGAGCTAGTGGATGAAGACTCCGCTGACGATCCCGACACAGCCACCGAGAACACATACCCATGCCCTCACTGTGGCGCGGGCGTACCCGAGCTGGGGATGGCTCACTTTTCGTTCAACAAGCCCGAAGGTGCGTGCCCGACCTGCACCGGCCTGGGCGTCGTGTACGCGGCCAACCTATCGCTCCTCATCGACCCGGCGCGCAGCATCCCGGACGGCGGTGTCATACGCTGGATTTCACCTGAGACCAAGCGGCATCTCGAAACGTTGCAATTGGCTGCCAGGCACTTTGGGTTGGCGTTCGAGCCGACCGCGCCAATTGGAGAGTTTACGGAAGCCCAGCGCGATTTGCTGCTGTACGGCAGCCACAGCCCGCAGTTTAGACGCCACTATCCCGGTATCGAACCGCCACAGAACGTCAACCAGGGGCGGTTTGAGGGCGTCGTCACCACCCTCATGCGCCGCTACCAGGAACACGCGCAAGACGCCGACTATCGCGAACGCATGGAACAGCTCATGTTGACGCAAACCTGCCCCGATTGCCAGGGCACTCGCCTGCGCCTGGAAAGCCGCCGGGTGACCATTGCCGGGTTGAGCATCATCGACGTATCGCAAATGCCCTTCACGGCCCTGCAAACGTGGATAGAACGGCTGCCGGAAGTCGTCCCCGTGGAAGAAAGAGACGTCATCCAGCCAATCGTAGACGACCTCAGCGAGCGCATCCACCGCCTGGTGAAGGTGGGGGCGGGCTACTTAAGCATGGAGCGTTCTTCCCCCACCCTGTCGGCGGGTGAAGCCCAGCGATTGCGGCTGGCGGCCCTCCTCGGTTCCAGCCTGACCGGCGTGATGTACGTGTTCGATGAGCCGACGGTCGGCCTGCACCAGCGGGACACCGGCCAACTCATAGACGTACTGCGCCGCCTGCGAGACCTGGGGAACACGGTGCTGGTAGTCGAACACGACCTCGATGTAATCCGCGCGGCCGACCACGTGATCGATTTCGGCCCCGGCGCGGGCCAATATGGAGGGCAAATCGTCGCTGAGGGAGCGCCCGCCGAAATCGCGGCTTCCACATCGTCGGCCACGGCCGATTACCTTGCTGGCCGGGTCGCGTTGCCAGGCTCGCGGCTGCGGCCCGGCAATGGGAAACGTCTGGTTATTCGCGGCGCGCGCGAGCATAATCTGAAGAATATCACCGTCGCGATACCCCTCGGCACGCTGACCGTCGTCGCGGGGGTGTCCGGTTCCGGCAAGTCCTCGTTGATGCTGGACATTCTCGACCGGGCGGCCCGGCAGCACTTCAACGGCGCGACCGAAGCCCCCGGCAAACACGACAGCATAGAAGGGTGGGAACACCTCGACAAAATCATCTCGATTGACCAGGCGGCTATCACGCGCACATCCCGCTCCAACGCGGCCACCTATACGGACGCCTTTACGCCCATCCGCCAGGTCTTCGCTGAGACGCCAGAGGCGCGCCGCCGCAACCTGACTCCCGGACATTTCTCGTTCAACGTTCCAGGCGGGCACTGCGAACGCTGCAAGGGTGCGGGTACGCTCACGGTGAACATGCACTTCCTACCCGATGTCCTGGTGCGCTGTCCTGCCTGCCGGGGGCGGCGCTTCAAACCGGAGGTGCTAGCCGTGAGCTATTGCGGCTACGACATAGCCGGGATACTCGACCTCACGATTGACGAAGCCATGTCGGTATTCCACGATGTACCAGCCGTGGCCGCGCGCCTGTCCCTCATGTCCGAAGTTGGTTTGGGGTACCTGCAACTGGGGCAGCCTGCCAATACCCTGTCCGGCGGCGAAGCGCAGCGTATCAAGCTAGCCAAGGAACTCGCTCGCCGCACGACGGGCCGGACGCTCTACCTGCTGGACGAGCCAACCACCGGCCTGCACCCCGCCGACGTCGCCCGCCTCCTGGCCCTGTTGCAGCGGTTGGTGGATGGCGGCAACACCGTCGTAATCATCGAGCACCACGTCGGCGTAATTGCGGCCGCCGATTGGATAATAGACCTGGGGCCGGAAGGTGGCGAGGCGGGTGGGTACGTCGTAGCTGAAGGGACACCGGAGGCCATCGCCGGGGCTGCCCAGTCCTTCACTGGGAAGTTCTTAAGCCAGGCGCTTGAGGGAGTTACTATTTAGTAAGGGTAAGTCGCAATCAGGACACCTTGCTATGGCGTGTCTGCAAACTCAACACACGGCGGTTGAAACCGCGTGCTACATCTACAAAGTCGGCGTAGGCTGACTGTCTACACCAAGGTAAGTCCCCGAAGGGGGACTTTGTAATAGTAGCCCGCAGATTTATCTGCTAGGGAACAGGAACAGTCATCATGAGTAGGGCAACCAGTGAAGGTTTAGGTACCACCCAAAACCTTCACTGGTTGCCCTCTAGTTCCGGCACAGTGACTGGGCCTACTACTTCACAGGTTGTGTAGCCGACGGCCACACTCCGTACACGATCTTGGCCGTTTGCGCCCGCGTGATCTCGGCATTGGGGCGGAAGTAGGAGCGGTTGCCCGCCCCGCACGGTTCGCTCGGTCCACCGCACGTGTAGCCGTTTATGATGCCACGACTGGACAGCCGTTGAATCCAGATGTAGAAGGCCCCACTGGTAGGCACGTCCTCGAAGCTTTGGCTGGAATGCGGCTCCGAGTAGCCCGCCGTGTTCGACACGATCTTGGATAGCTGGCCCCTGGTGACGTTCGCGCCGGGCCGGAAGTAGGGCAGGTTACCGCCACCGCACGGCTCGCCCGCCCCGCCACACGGATAGCCGCCCATATGCCCCAGGGCAGCCAGGGCGTTTATCTCGTTGTAGAAGGGGCTGCCGGGTGCCACGTCCTGGAACCGTTGGCCTCCCGTGGCCGCGGGCACACCTGCCGCCAGGGCAACTATCTTGGCTCCCTGCCCGCGAGTAAGGTTGCGGTTTGGCAGGAAGCAGGGCGCGTGGCTTGGAGTGTCGCACGGCGGCGAGCTGCTATAACCCGAGATCACGCCCCGGTCGTTCAGGTTCAACACCGGGGTGTAATAGTAGTCGCCGGGGCACACGTCGGTAAACCTCTCGCCGGGGCAGCGGGGCGGCTCCGGGACGTATTCGGCTACCGTGGCGTGGATGAAGAAGTTGCCCTCCGCAAGACGTTCGACGTAGTCATTCCCACCCAGATTGCTGATATCAGGTACGTCGGAATACGTCCGGGCTATGATGTACGAGGCATTCTGAGGATTGTTCTCATCCAGGAGAGCCACATACCAGAAGGGAGACGGCCCGCTCTCAGCCCATTCGTCCTCCCAGCCGACGTAGAGATCACCCGTCTGGTTGATCTGCAAATCCAAGTCGAAATATTGATAGTCCTCTACGAACTGGATCACATGGCTGGCGGCGTACAGGTTGATCGCATCGGCAGGGTTGCCGTCGGAGTTGGGGTCCACGTAGACCACGATACGGATGCGCTTGCCCACGAAATCGCCGTCCTCTGAGCCTGGGAAGGGAATGTGAACGTCCTGTAAAGTCACCGGGTAGCGCATTCCGGCGAGCGAGTACCTGTTCAGCCAGATGGCTGCCGAGTTCTTGTTCTCATCAATTACGCCGAAGCCATATGTGTCCTCGTATGTGTTGTCGTCGTAGTAAAGATCTACAGCACCACCCGCGGGCCGGAGGGCAGAGTCTTGTGGGAGGCTTCCCACTGATGAGGACCTGGAAGCAGTGGTACCACGCTTCCCCTGGCCCTGGGCGCTGGAGGCTGACGGACCGCTGCCCACGAGCAGCACCAACACACAAACACAAGCAGCTACAAGCAAAATGACGCGACGCATTGCTGGCTCCTCTCTCGATGGCGGACACATTAGAGACAATAGACGCCTTGACGTGATGCTTCTCTTCAGGTTCTGCGGGCGGCTGAAGGAAGCTACGCGGCTAAACCTGGGACCTATCTTCAGTGTTGTTCTTGAGGGGTGCTACTCTGCACTGGGAGGTCATGCAGATGGAGGGGAATATGTAGCTGTAAGAGGCAGAACATCCAAATTATACACAAAAACAAGTCACCGGCTACCAACAAGAGATTACACTCGGTCGCAGTACTCGCGCATATTCCAGCCCGGCGTCTCGACTCTCAGGATGCAGACGGTCATAAACCTCGAATCTACCTGTCACACAGCCATCGTGCATTGTCTACACGGCAGTGTCAAAGTCGGAGCATGTAGCAATAACAGAGACCAAGCTCCTTATTGTCATTCTGAACGCAGTGAAGAATCTCGTCCCACATGCAGGTCCGGCCCTTTTCTCATGGGGTGGTGCTGGTCCACGGACTTGTACTCGTAAGAAAGGTGATACTTGCGTGCTCAGGGACGAGATTCTTCACTGCGTTCAGAATGACAATAAGGAGCTTGGTACTGGCGCCCTACTTGGACACAGCCATTCCATCGTCCATCGTCCACCGTCCATCGTCCACATAGCATCCCCCTCCAATGTCTGCTAATATATCTTGTCCTCAGCGACAGATACGCGCAAAGGGGGAGAACCTGTGAGCAACGAACCGGGCGGCCCGCGCAGGCTGCTAATACTGTCCTCTCAAAGTACCAACGGCGACCAGGATGGACCGCCCGACGTGAAGCGGGCGCGGGGTGGGGCGTTGGGTGCGGTGCGCTCGCTTCAGAAGGAGGGCCGCTGGCCGGACGGCCTCGACTTGCTGCTGCTGTCCGACGCTTATGGCCTGGTGGAACCCGCCGCGCAGGAGGAGCCGGTGCCGGTGCCGTTCACGCGGGCCGAGAACCCCAACTGGTGGGACGGCTTTGTAGGCCGCAACCTCGACAACATGGCGCAACGCCGAGGCTACACGGACGTATTCGTGCTGGTCAAGCCGGAGCACGCCCAGGCGGTACGCGCCTCCCAACGAATACGCAG
>DASVRN010000143.1:0-9012 GCA_036388595.1 Chloroflexia bacterium | reverse complement strand
CCCGCCCAGCGCACCAGGAACTCAGGGTTGTTGCTGTAAATGGGCATGGGCAGCACCGAAGAGACCGGGGCCTTCTTGTCGCCGGGGCTGCGGCCCAGCACAACGTCTACGCGCAGAGGGGCCGAAGTACCCTGGTCCGCGAACCAGCCCTGCCCCTCGCGGTACATATCCCATATAAGCACATACTGGCCGTTGAGCGCGGGCACGCTCAGCTTGGCGGTGATAGCCACAGTGTCGGCAAATGGTACGTTGCGGGGCAGCGGGGTACGGGCCTCGGGCGCTCCCTTCACAGGCTGGCCGTTCTCCGTGAGCCAGCGATAGCCGACCGAGACGGCACCCTGTCCCTGCGCGGGCCAGGTAAGCGAGCCGGAGTTGCGCACGGTAAGCTTGACGTTGAGAGTAGTGCCAGGGTTGAGGTTGCCGGGCGTATCGTGCTGGGTGAAGGTGGCCCTGAGGGGTGGTTGTTCGGCCACGATGGACTCGCGTATCTTAGGCAGCATGTCCCACAACCTGTCGCCGGGGCAGGTTGACGAGTTGTAGTCGCGGCCGCAGGCGTTGCCCTTGTAGTCGCGATGCCCGGCGATTGTGGGGCGAGTGTACGTCACCACGCCGCCGCAGTTCGTATAGCCGGTGATGGGGCCGGAACCCTGCGGGTCGATGCCGCGCTGGGTGGCCTTCCACGAAATCAGGTCTATGAGGGAGGACTGTGCGGCGGTGCTTGGAGCCGCGGTCATGAAGTTGCCGATCATACCGACACCCATCGCCCCGGTGTTGAAGGGGTAGGAGTGCCCGCCTTCCACGTCGTCGCCGCCAAACCGTCCCTCGTAAATCACCCCGTTGGGGTCCACCAGGTAGTTGTAGCCGATGTCGCCCCAGCCGCGCGTGTTCGCATGGTAGTACCAGATGGCACGTACGCGGGCCGCCCAATCGGTGTCGTTGTTGGGCGTGGCAGTATGGTGGATGATGATGTGCGTCACACGGCGGTACTTCGGCTTCCACCTGGGGCTGCTGTCGCCGTCAGGCGCTCCCCAGTCCTTGCGGGGCACAACCCTGGGTTTGGGCACGTCGCCCGGCGCGCTCTGGATCGTGGCCGACTGCGCCTTCGGGGGATTGGCCGTCATACGGGCATCGATGAAGGTATAGGTCAATTCGTGGAAGACCGGCGTGCGGTTCAGGTTGTTCGTTGACAGCGTGACGCGGCTCTGGACGAAACGGTGGGTGCGCTCGTCTTGAGGCACCGCGATGGTGGAGGCATAGGTCTGGGTCACTGCGTCCATCGGCATGATGATGTCTTCGAGGTCGGCAGGCTCCCACTCGCCCCATACGTGGCCGTCGCGACTCGTGCGAACCTCTACCAGTACATAGGTTTGCTCCGGCACGTCGGCCCACCAGTGCGGCGCGACGTCCGTGAAGTCGAACGGGGCTTCGGTAACGCCGGAAGTGAAAGTCTCCCTGTGACTGCCTGCCGGTAGCTTCAAGTTGCTGCCGGGTGCCTGTGCGGTGCTGGAAGCTCTGTCCGCGCTGTTTACCGCGAAGCCGGAGGTGAAGGAGCCTGCATTAAGCGTGTAATCGGCCCCACGCACCTGAGAGTCTGGCGAAGCCTGGGCATGAACGGTGGCGGCGGCGGGCGCGCCGGAACCTACGGCCAAAACCGCAAGCAGGACCAGGGAAACAAAGGAGATTAACCCGGGAAGCCTGAACAGTGGGTGCCGCAAGTGATAGGAACAAGGCAGGCGATATGAGCGCGTAACGCTGTGTGTGTGACGGCTGCGCCGCAAGCGCATGAAGAAGCCTCCGCTTTGGTGCACGAAGAGAGGGACCAAAGCCGAGTATATTGTGGAAACGGGGTGCCGTCAACGAGGGGATAGGATGGCCGTGGTTTGTATATGGTCTGACAGAGACGCCCGTCGATTGAAATCGACGGGCGTCGCTTTGTGACAGAGCCGCAGTCAGGGGACATAGTGCTAGTCTTCCAGGTGAATGACCTCAATCACGTAGTCTTCCATGTGTCCCTCCAGCAGGTTGCTCTCGATGAAGTTTACGACCTTGGAGAGCACTTCGTCCGCGTGGCGAGCGTTGTTGCTGACGTAAGCTATGCCAAGGACCGCACGCTGCCACTGGTCAAGCTCGCCCACCTCGGCTGCTGCAACGTGGAACTGGTTGATGGTGCGGGCGAGCAGCGACCTGACGTCCTGCCGCTTGTCCTTCAGCGAATAGTTCTCGGGGAGGTAAAGGGTGACCTTGAGGGTGCCGACTATCATGGGGTAAAAAGAAAGCCCCAGAGGGCTTATGGTGAGGGGTATCAGGGAGGCACCGAGCGGATTCGAACCGCTGGTCGAGCTTTTGCAGAGCTCTGCCTTGCCACTTGGCCACGGTGCCCAATCAACAACGAACTATATCAAAACCGTGCCTGGGTGTCAAGTTGCAAAAGGCGGTGGCGTCCTATATAATAGGGTGTCCCAGAGCGCGGCACGCATCCTGATTCTATAGAACAGGGAATAACAAACGCTCTATACGGAGGAACCGCATATGTCGGACACAATCACTCAGCTACTGGAGAACGGTCGCCTGGCGTTTCGCCTTTTCAACGACCCCCGCGTGCCCAGTTGGGTGAAATATGGTATCCCACTGTTGGTAGTGCTGTACCTGGTTATGCCGCTCGACGTACTGCCCGACTTCATCCCTATACTGGGACAATTAGACGACATCGGTGTGGTGGTGCTGGGAATGAGCCTGATGGCGAAGCTAGCTCCCAGCTATGTCGTGGACGAGCACAGGCGCGCCCTCGGTTACGACTCCAAGGGCGGCTCGAACACCGGCGGGAACAGCGGAGGCTCCTGGAGCCAGCCGCCTCGCAACGGTTCGGGCCAGCGCACGGCCCGCGTGTCGCAGGAAGAACGCTCCATTGACGGCGAGTACAAGGTTGTGGGTGACAGGGAAAGCTAAGCAGCAGGCGGAAACGACGTAATCTTTAGAATTGGAGTTTCAGCAACGATGGCGAAGAAGGGCAGCAGGCCGAACAAGGCAAACCAGCAGAGGTCGCGTGAGGAACAGTGGCGCAGGCGGGCGGCCGCTCAGGCAGGCGGGGCTACATCGCTAGCTGACGATTACACTGCCGATGGGCGGGGTGGGGTCGGTTTCGACGGCGAAGCTGAATTCACCACGGTCGAAATGCCAGTAGATGCCGCGCTGACGGCCCGCAGCACACCCGCCCCACGCGCGTCGCAAACTCGCGCGCAGACCACCGCTACCACGGCTGCGACTCAACGACGCACGACAAGCCTAACGCGACAGGGCCGCTCCCGCCTGACGCCGAACGTGATGAGCATCGAGGATGAGATGTACTACGTACGTTCGGACATTCGCCGCCTGATTCTACTGACGGCTGCTTGTGTTGTGGTCCTGCTCGTGCTCTTCTTTGTAATTCCCAAGTAGATAGTGGTTGTGCATCCTAAAAGAAAGGGCCTCGCCTAAGCGCGAGGCCCTTTCCTATTGTGTCTCATTTAGAAGTAGCGGATTAGACTTCTTCCTCTTCCTCGTCGCTCTCTTCTTCTTCCGCATACTCCAGGTCATCCTCAGTCTCGTCGGCATCGCTATCCGAGTCGTCGGCGTCGTAGTCGAACGAGCCTTCTTCGTCCTCGTCCATGCCGTATTTCAGCGCACCTTCCCTCATGTAAGGGCGGTAAGCGCCTGCGGGCAGAGCCTTGGGCGGGAACGACAGCTTGCCACGCTGCGAAGGGTGTTGGTAAGTCTCGCGGATAATGATAGCGATTGACTTGCTCGTAACGGTAGTGACCGCGGCGGTATACCGGTTGCCGCCGTCCATCAGCCCGCTCAGACGCTTCGACAGCCTGGCTTCGACCGCACCTACGAACTGGCCGCTCTCGTCGTACACCTCGATGGTGTTGCCGTTGACGCGCAGTTCCACCCGGTCGCCAGCCGTGAGCTTGAGCAGCACGTCCGGCTGGCCGAGGTTGATGAGGGTGGTTAGCCCCGTCTTGCCGGTCTCTTCGATGAAGATGTTGGGGTTGATGCGCTCGGCAGGCTGTGCCGAAGCCGCGCCCTGTCGCCTGGCAGGTTCGGGGCGGGTCGCCGGGGCCTTGTCGGCCAGGTGCACCAATCTCTCGACATTCTTCTTGGCGATAATGTTGTTGGGGTCAAGCTCGATGGCGCGCTGGTAGGTGGTCAGCGCATCCCGGTAGCGGCCCATCTCCATGAGAGCCTTGCCTAGCCTGTTGTACGCGTCCGCGTCGTTGGGATAAAGCTCGATGATCTTGCGGTTCACGTCAGCGGCTTCGGACCAGCGATTCTGCATCGCCAAAGATATCGCCTGTTCGGGCAGTACCCGCCGCAGTCTTGCTATGTCTTCACTCTGATTTGGCATCATCTGTTGTCCTCACTTTCAACCTTCCAAGCCGCATTCTAATGTATGGTGTCAGGGCATGTGTGCTACCGTGCGTCCGGTCGCTTTTTAATACACCTTACATAGGTAAACGTATCAATACGCCTTTTGGTTCAAAACGTCAATGAGTTTATGAACTTCCTTTTGCACATCCCCCGATCATCCGTGCCAGGGGCCAATAATCCACGCTAAAGCAATCCTCGTGCCCGGCGGCCCATATTCTAGCCGATGGCAGTTTCGGCGGCAAGAGTACAAGGTCGTATCTTTCTCTACATCTAATTGCGCCCCAACGCGGAGGCCGCCCACTTGCCAGATTGTTAGACGATCCTGCGCACAAAAACGTTACATGCGCGGTCAGGCCCTCGCGGCACGCGCGTAGGGCAATATTATATACGTAAATGGATACTGTTTAGTTCGGGGATGCGGGGGGTATTTTTTGGCTATTGGCGGATAGTACTGATGGGAAGGTGGCGGTCAGCGGAATCTCCAGCCTGCGGGTCTTCACCTTGCGCAACTCGCGCAGGGCGGCCGGGCATTCCTCCAGCACGCGCACGAGCGAGCCCTGCATCGACCACGGCCCGGCGTCGTCAACGCGCGCCACTATCAACTGGCCGGTGCGGTCCACCTTTTCGCCGTCGCCCTCCGCGCTCAGGAAAACTATCTTGTTGCCACGCGTTCGCCCCATCCACTTGCCGCGCTCGCTGCCTTCGATGAGGAGTTCCATCTCCTGGCTGACGTGCCTGGCGTTGAGGTCGCGGGCTATCTGCTCCTGGAGCCTCTCCACCGCGTGCAGGCGCAACATCTTTTCCTCGTGCGGCACATCGTCCGTCCAGCTAGCCGCCACCGTGCCGGGACGCGGGGAGTAGGCAGCCACGTGCACCTTGTCAAACCTGATCTCCTGGAGCAGATCCATAGTGTGCATGAACTGGTCGTGGGTCTCGCCTGGGAAGCCGACGATGATGTCGGTCGCGAGCGTCACGTCGGGTATGGTCTCGCGGATGCGTCGGATAAGATCGCGGTAGTAACGGAGGGTGTAGCGGCGCTTCATCCGCTTGACCACCTCGTCGTCACCGGCTTGCACGGGCAGGTTGATGTGCTCCATCGCCTTCGGGAGCCTGCCCACCGCCTCTATGAGGTTCTGGGCCATGTCCTTCGGGTGAGAGGTGAGGAAGCGTATCCGCCACAGGTCCTCGATGTCGTTCAGTCGCTCCAGCAATGCCGCCAGGTCGGTGGCTTCGGAAAGGTCGTGGCCGTAGGTGTCCACGTTCTGCCCCAGCAACGTGACTTCACGCACGCCCTGGGTGGTCAGGTGTTCCACCTCGCGGGCGATCTCCTCGATTGTGCGGGAGCGCTCCTTGCCACGGCGGAACGGCACGATGCAGTAGGTGCAGGTCTTGTTGCAGCCGTAGATAATCGGTATGTAGGCCGCTATTCCACCGGCCTGAGCCGTGGGCAGTAGTCCTTCCAGCGCCAACGCCACACCATACTCGCCAAGGTCCGGGGCCGAGTTGTCGGGTAGGCCGACGAGAAAGTCCTGCACGGCGGAGGGCTTGAAGAAGAGGTCCACCATCGGGAAGCGGCGGCGGAGGGTCGTCTGGTCCTCGGTGACCATGCAGCCGGTGAGGGCCACGAACATACCGGGGTTGCGCCGCTTCAGGCTGGCGACCTCGCCCAGCTTGCCGACGATGCGGTCTTCCGCCGCCTGGCGCACGACGCACGAGTTCAGCACGACCACATCCGACCCGTCAAGCTCCTGCGACTCTTCGTAGCCCTTGCCTTTCAGGGTGGCGGCGACGTAGTTGCTGTCCGCCACGTTCATCTGGCAGCCAACGGTCCATATGTAGAAGCTCTTGCCTTTGGTGAGTGCGTTCGCCATGATATAACTCTCCTTCTATAACGAAAAATTATACAGGATTTCGCGCACAGGTCGCAAGCTCTCGCGGGGCACGCGTGGTTCGGTCCCGACCCAGGGAATATCCGGTTGACCAAGCCGTACTTATGTCATAGAAGCATCTATAACATTCGAGAAGTTGGTGCTATACTCTACTTTAGTGTTCACCTATTTTCGCGTAACAAGAGGGGTTCTGGCCGGTAGAGACAAGAGCAGCCACCAGGGGAGGTACACATGCCACTGAGCAAATATGGCGTTCTGATCGGGACGCTAGACCACTTCGAGCGGGACAGCCAGGATAACTTCGGAAAGTACTTTCACGGACATGTGTTTGTGAACACTCCTAATGGCATCTGGGAAGCCGCCGTAGACGTCTCAGTACCTGCCTCGAACAAGATTCACTACCGGATAGGAACAACGCTAAAGAAGAGCCTTTTCACGAACGTGAGTAGCCGACCCAATGGTTTTCACCTGCTTGCAAGCAATCCCACCTCTGGTGCTCTTGATTATCCCCGCAGCCCATTCCTGGGAATGAAGCCGCCTCCCCTAGTCAATATATTACCTTTCTTGCAAGCACGCATCGTCCAAAACACTTCAGCAAGTGTCCTGGCGCGGGTGATCTCGTATACTCGATTTGCTAACAACAAGTGGATTGAGAGCACCGGCAACAACGCGCTTGACGCCATGGAATTAGCTGTAACCGGGGCAACGCGGGTTTACATCTTCGGCGCGCAGTTCAAGAACAACGGTCACGGCGTGCATGACGTACACATGAATCAGGGCGACCCGGCAGGGTCCCAATGGTTCGCGGCGAATGGCATCTGGCAAGACGGCGGCATTATTGTTCAAAGGCCGAATGGGACGCTCCAGGCGTTCTTGACTAAATTCTCCACTCAGACCATGAAAACAGACAGCAACGGCAATCCGAAGTAGCTAGACCCAATGCTGGATCTGCCACGCTGGTCAGCAGCTACCATCCTCTGTAAATAAAACTGCCTCAGGGGTAGACAGCCTCGCCATCTTCAGTATCGAGGTAAATCGCGTCCGTTGGGCACGACTTAGCGGCATCCAGTAGGATGTCGTCATCCACAGACGCGGGGTCAACGAGGTAAGCCACGTGCTCCTCGTCAAGCTGGAAGGCTTGCGGGGCGATGTGTACGCAATTGCTCGCCCCTATACATCTACCTTGGTCTATGGATACAATCAACTTCGCCACGTGCTATCTCCCTGGCTGTGACTGGTGCCGCGTAACTCTAGAAACCTTCAGGTAGGTTCCGGCCAAGCTGGTTAGGTGTAAGCTCGCCCGGACCCTTCATGTTCTTCTGGCTGTCCTGAACGTCACCGTACTTTTCAGCGACTTCCATAGCCGCCACAAACGCCCGCTCCAACTCCTCCTCGCCCCCTACCTGGGCGATGTGCAGCTCGCGCATGGCAAACATGTTGGCGGGGGGTCGCTTAAACTCAAGCCCTGTAGCCTGGGCAATCTCAACAATCATGTTATCGCCTTCAGGGTCCGCATTGAAGGCTACCTCCAACGCGCCCCACGGCGAACCCTGATACAGCTTGGAAATGCGTATGTTCATTGTGAAAGCTTGCTGGTAACGCGTAACTCGTAACCCGTGACACGGAACTTTATTTGATCTGGCCTGTGCTGTTTACGTGTTACGTGTTACTCCCTAAATTCCAAACGGGTTCACCGGCTTCTCACCGATGTAGAGCAACACGCTCTTTAGCTCTGTGTAGAGGTCCAGGGATTCCATGCTTAGTTCGCGGCCGAAGCCTGATTGCTTGTAGCCGCCGAAGGGGAGGCCGGGGAAGGCGGTGTAAGGCGTGTTTACCGTAACCACGCCGGAGCGAATCTGCCCCGCGACCCTGTGCGCCCTGCCTACGTCCTTCGTCCATAGCGTGCCTGCCAGCCCAAAGACCACGTCGTTTGCCAACTGCACGGCCTCAGCCTCGTTCGCGAACGGCATGATGTTGACCACGGGGCCGAATATCTCTTCTTGCGAGACGCGAGCCTTGTTCGACACTCCGGCGAGCACCGTCGGCATGTAGAAGTTGCCCCTGTCGAGGCCGTCGCCCTCGGCGCGCTTTCCGCCCGCGAGCACCTGGCCCCCTTCCTCCTCGCCAAGCCTCACGTAGCGGTCCACCCGCTCTAGCTGAGCCGGGGAGATGAGGGAGCCGATTTGCGTGCCATTGTCAAACGGATCGCCTACCTTGAGCCGTCCGGCCTTCTCCACAAATTGCTCCACGAACTGATCGTATACGCTCTGCTGAACGAACAGGCGCGAGCGTGCTTCGCAGGACTGCCCCGCGCTGTAATAGATGGCAAATAGCGAGCCGTTCACCGCGTGGTCTATGTCCGCGTCCTCGAACACGAGGTTGGGCGACTTGCCACCTAGTTCGAGGGACACCCTCTTGAGGGTGGCGGCGGCAGTACGCATTATAGTGCGGCCCGTTTCGGTTTCGCCCGTAAACGCCACCTTGTCCACGCCGGGGTGCTCGGCCAGGTAAGCGCCTACTTCGGCACCCGGCCCCGCCAGCACGTTGACTACCCCGGCGGGTATCCCGGCTTCGAGGCAAATCTCACCGAGCAACAGGGCGGTCAGGGGCGTGGCGCTCGCGGGCTTGAGTATGACCGTGTTACCGGCCGCGAGGGCAGGGGCCACTTTCCAGGCGGCCATCATGATTGGGTAGTTCCAGGGTACGATCTGCGCGC
>DASVRN010000142.1:0-8326 GCA_036388595.1 Chloroflexia bacterium | reverse complement strand
GCCGGTGCGCTCAACTCAACCCTGGCCCTGGCCGCCGCCGTGAGAGTGGAGGGTGCCCCTCTGGCGGGTTATCCTTTGTCGCCGCAGGTGTCCCCCTATGGCGTCACCCTTTACCTATACGACCGCCACACGCACTCTGTCCACGTGCAGGGAAGCTGGGACGACTGGGAAGGTCCGGGCGTGGAAGCCCAGCAGATATTGCCGAATATCTGGCGGGCGCACATAGACCATCTCCAGCCGGGCCGCTACACCTACAGGTTCCTCCTGGGTGGCGTCTACTGGCTGGCCGACCCCGACAACCCGGTGAGAACGCCCAACAAGTACGGCGGCTTCGACAGCGTGCTTGAAGTACCCGAGCAACCCGCCACGCCCAACATTGTTGTAGCCAAGGCCCAAAGCACAAAGCCCTCAGGACGCAAAGGCCGGGCGAAAAAGGCGAAGGTTTAAGAGGAAAAAGACCGGGGTACGACTTGGGTACCTCGGTCCTTTTTTATCCTCTCAACCTTAACACTCTTGGCGTGGTCCTTGGCGTCTTGGCGTCTTGGCGTTTAGAAAATCCCCTCCATTCAGGACCAATAACCGGGCAGGGTAGTACCGAACTACCCCATATCGTCATAGACTTACTGCTGCGCCTTGTGTTATAATCGGCTGAGTGGTAGTCGGCTCACAGGGCGTTACCGGCTGGGACATGCGGCAACCGCATCGCCCGAAAGTCCCCACCTGGATCTCTTCCCACACTTGCACGCAACAGTAGAGGCGGTAGGCACTTTACATGGTACGAAATGATATGGCCGAGGAGCCTTCCCAGGACATAGTGGAGTACCCCTTGCTCCCCCTCAAGAACGTAGTCGTCTTCCCACGTACCATCGTCAACCTGACGATTGGGCGCACCCGCTCGGTCCAGGCTCTCAACATGGCGATGAGCGGCAACCGCTGCCTCATCGTGGACGCCCAGCGCGAAGTCGAGACAGACGAGCCGGACCCCGAGCACCTCTACGACGTAGGTACGCTGGTCGAAGTACGCCAGGTGCGCCGCCAGGCCGACGCGACTTTGCAGGTCGAGGTCGAGGCGTTGCGTCGAGTGCGCATAGATACCATCGTGCAGGAAGAGCCGTGCTTCACCGCCTCGGTCCACTTCATCTCCGAGAGGCCCGCTTCCGGCCGCGACACCGACACGTTGATGCAGCAACTGGTCGAGATGTTCGACAAGTACTCCTCGCTCAACAACAAGGTGCCTGCCGACGCCCTGGAGCATATTCGCGCCGCCAAACAATCCGGCTACATGGCCGACCTGCTGGCCGCCCACCTGATATCGGACGTACACGACCGCCAGAAGGTGCTCGAAATGGCCGACCAGAGCGAGCGCCTGCAATACATCGCGGGCGTGCTCATCAACTCGATTGACATAATCGAGACCGAGCAGCGGGTGCGGGACAAGGTGCGGGCCTCCCTCGACAAGAACCAGCGCGAGTTCTACCTGCGCGAGCAACTCAAGGCGATCCACGACGAGCTGTCCAGCGAGGGCGGCAACGAGATGGCCGAGTTGCGCGAGAAGCTGGAGGCTAGGGGCCTGCCGCCCGAAATCCTGGCGCGCATGGTCAAAGAGGTAGGCCGCCTGGAGCGGATGCCCTCCGTGTCGCCCGAAAGCACCGTGTTGCGCAACTACCTCGACTGGGCGCTCGTCCTCCCGTGGACGGAACGCACCGAGGACCGCATAGACCTGCCCCTGGCGGAGCAGATCCTCGAAGAGGACCACTATGGCCTCGGCCAGGTGAAAGAGCGCATACTCGACTACCTGGCGGTGCGGCAGCTAACCATGCGCAGGCGATCTGAGGCGAAGGGGGATGGCTCATCCGAGCAGGCCCGGCAGCAAGGCGCTATCCTCTGCTTCGTCGGCCCTCCTGGGGTGGGCAAGACCTCTCTGGGCCAGTCTATAGCCAAGGCGATGAACCGCAAGTTCGTGCGCCTGTCGCTGGGTGGCGTGCACGACGAAGCCGAAATCCGGGGCCACCGCCGCACCTACGTGGGTGCCATGCCGGGCCGCATCATCCAGTCGATGAAGCAGGTCGGCACCACCAACCCCGTGATGCTGCTGGACGAGATCGACAAGATGACCGCCGATATGCGCGGCGACCCCGCGGCGGCCATGCTCGAAGTGCTCGACCCCGCGCAGAACCATACTTTCGTTGACCATTACATGGATGTGCCGTACAACCTGTCGGACGTGCTCTTCATCGCCACGGCCAACAACCTGCACAGCATACCCAGGCCGCTACGCGACAGGATGGAAATCGTAGAGACAAGCGGCTACACGGAGGAAGAAAAAGTACAAATCGCGCGACGCCACCTGCTGCCGAAGCAGGTAGAAGCGCATGGCCTGGACATCGGCTTCCTGGAAGTACCCGACGCCAAGCTGCGGACCATCATACGCACCTATACTCGCGAGGCTGGGGTGCGCGAGCTGGACCGCAAATTGGCTACTGTTTGCCGTAAAGCAGCACGCAGGGTAGTGGGAGGCCGCATTACGCGCGTAAGGGTGAACCAGCACAATCTGGAGGAGTTCCTGGGCCCCGCGCGTTTCCGGGCGGACGTAGAGGTGCGGCACGACCAGGTGGGTGTGGCCGTCGGCCTGGCCTGGACGGAACATGGCGGCGAGCTGCTGCCCGTGGAGGTGGCCGTGATGCCAGGGCGTGGTGCCCTCACGATCACGGGTCGCCTGGGTGACGTGATGCAGGAATCGGCGCGGGCGGCGCTTACCTTCGCCCGCTCCAGGGCCTCCCAACTGCAAATTGACGTTGAGGGCCTGGACAAGCTGGACCTGCACATCCACCTGCCGGAAGGCGCTATCCCCAAGGATGGGCCGTCAGCCGGTATCACGATGGGTGTAGCGCTCATCTCGGCGGTCACCAAGCGCCCCGTCAGGAGTGATGTTGCCATGACCGGCGAAATCACGCTCACCGGGCGGGTGCTGGCGATAGGCGGCCTCAAGGAGAAAGCGCTGGCCGCTCACCGGGCGGGCATGAAGTACGTCATCGCGCCCATGCCCAACAAGCCGGAATGGGCCGAGCTGCCCCGCGCGGTCCGTGCCGAAATGGAGTTCGTCTGGGTAGAGTCGATGGACCAGGTGATTGCCCTGGCCCTCCGCGACGCCCAGGCCTCCACGGCCGTGCCCACGGTACCGCAGGTAGACCCCTCGGCCCAGGACGCGGAAGAGGAGACGGAGAGCGAACAGCCTACCGGCACCCCCAGCAGGCGAAAGAACCAGGGCCACATGCCCCCTCCCTCGCCCAGCGTGCAGACGCAGCCCACCGCCAGAGCCGCAAAAGCGAAATCAAGACGGACGAAGTAATTACGAATTACGAATTACTAATTACTAATTGAATAGCAAACACGTAATTCGTAATTCGTAATTCGTAATTCGTAATTGACCCACCAGCCTCGCCCCATTATTTACATAGACGCACCGATCTTCCAACCAGCATTGCAGCTTTACAAACGGTCAGGGACCGCTCGCGATTTACGCGCGCCTCGGGCCTGGTAGCTGCTTGCTCTACGGAACGGTATTGCGTCTCAACAGAGATTTGAGGCATAAATGAACAACAACAGACGACCAATAGTGCGCGGAGGCGGGACCCGCGTCAGGCGCGAGCGTTACGACGACCGGCCCGACCCCTATTTGCAGGACTCCGAGATCGCTCGCAACCGCCCCGCCGGCAACGGGCTGACGTGGAAGAAGCTCGACCTTCACCTCCATACGCCCGCCTCCTCCGACTACCGCGACCCCGGTGTCACATACCTGGACATACTGAAGAAGGCCGAAGAAAAGGGCCTCGACATGATCGCCTTCGCCGACCACAACACCGTGTCCGGCTACGCGGCCATGCACCAGGAGATAGAGACTCTTTCGCTGCTCGAGCGATTGGGCCGCATCAGCGACGACGAGCAAGCCACCCTGAACGAGTACCGGCGGCTGCTCCAGAAGATCGTAGTGCTTCCCGCCTTCGAGTTCACGGCCACGTTCGGCTTCCACATCCTCGGCATTTTCCCCGAAGGCACCTCGGTGCGCAAGCTGGAATACCTGCTGCTGAACCTGAACGTGCCGGAGGACAAGATGGTGCGCGGCGCGCCCGACGTAGGCTCCAGCGACGACGTGCTCACCGCCTACGCCGCTATATCAGGGGCGGGCGGCATGGCAATCGCGGCCCACGCCAATTCCTCGAACGGTGTGGCGATGCAGGGCTTCCCCTTCGGCGGGCAGACTAAGATCGCCTACACTCAGGACCCCAACCTGATAGCCCTGGAAGTAACCGACCTGGAAGTAACGGGCAGGCGCTCCACGGCGGGCTTCTACAACGGCACCAAGACCGAGTACCCGCGCCGGATGCACTGTATCCAGGGTTCGGACGCTCACTCGCTGGAGACCGAGCAGTCGGACGCGAACAACAAGCGCCTGGGTGTGGGCGCGCGCATCACCGAAGTGCTCATGAGCGAGGCCTCGTTCGCGGCCCTCAAAGAAGTGCTCGCGGGCGACGACTTCACCCGCATCCGCCCCTACAGGTCCAACCCGGCCTGGGAGCGCATCGAGGCGGCCCGCGTGAAGGGGCCGAACCAGATAGTGGCCTTCCACGAGCGGGCATTGCACGTCCACAACCGCACTCGCCCGATATTGCAAGACGTGGTGGCTTTCGCCAACGGATACGGCGGTATCATCTACATCGGGGTCTCTCCCGATACCAAGGTGCCAGTGCAGGGCGTGGACCGCCCCGAGGAGGTGATACGCCTGCTCAGGGATGACGTACAGCGGATGGTAGAGCCGCGCCTCGACGTCAACTTCGACGTGAAGCCAGGCTCCATGAGCGACCAGGCTATTGTCGTAATGAACGTGCCCGGCGGCGACAATCGCCCGTACGTCTTCGCGCCCACCAGCCAGATATACATCCGCGAGGGTGGGGAAAGTCTGCTCGCCACACGGTCCGAGATGATACGGCTTGTCGTGGACGCCGAGAGGTCGCGCGGGGCGTTTGCCACGATGGGCGCTGCCTCTGCTACCACCCACGAGCCTATAACCACCCCGGCGGCTACGGCTGCGCCCGTGCCCACTATACCGGAGGCCCGGCCCATTCTGCCCGCCGGAGAAGCGATTTCGAGCACGGACGACGCTCCTTCCGCCCGGCAGTCCCAGGAGCGCAGGCAAGACCGCCCCGACAGGCAGCGTCAAGACCGCGCGGAGCGAGAGCCTCAACAGCCACCCCGCGAAGAGCGCAAGTCCTGGCGTGAGCGTAATGAGGAGCGACGCGCCCAGCGTGATGCAGCCGAGACTCCCGCCGCTGAGGTGGAAGCTTCAGAGGAGGCTCCGGTCCCAGCCCCCGTCACACCGCCTTTGCGTGAGGAGCGCCGCGCCGCTGCCCAGCCCTCGACAGCCGGGGCAACATCAACGCCAGAACCTGCTACAAGTCGGCCCTCGGTGCGTATACCTTCGCTGCACGAGCTTCCCCCTGAGAAGATCAAGGGGCAGGTACAGCCAATGTCTCGCACCGGCGGCTCGCCCGCGCCTGCACCTGCACCCGCGCCCGTGGAGGTCCCCCAAAGCGCCATCCACGCCGTAGAGGCGACGGACGCCCAGGAAGTAGCCCCTGAGCTTGAGCAGGCGATAATCGAGTCCAATTCCGGCGCTACCGACCTGCCGGAGGACGTAACCCCCGTCATCCAGGGTACGGAACGTCTGGAGGTCGGCTACGAGCCTGCGGCCCCCGCGAGAGGCACCCGCAGCCGCCGCAAGCCCGGCTCGGCCATACCCGACCAGGTCGCCAGGGAGATGCCCGCTGCCACTGTGAATGAAGCAGCCCAAGCCGCCGAACCGGAGGCCACGGCCCCTCAAGCCGAACAGCCGGAGGAAGCTGCCCAGCCCGCGCGCGCTCGCCGGGGACGCGGCCGCCGCAAGGGTGAGGAAGCAGCGGTAGAGCGTAACGAGGAAGTCACCGCCGAGGCTGCCACCGCCGAGCCGCCTGTGGAGATGCAGCTTGCCGCGCCAATGGAAGCTGGTGTAGCCGCCGAGCACCTCAGCCGCGAGGACATAGTGCAGGCTGAGGCTGAACAGCCCAGGCGCGGGCGGGGTCGCTCCCGCAAGCCGCGCAACGCCGAAGCCGAGCAGCAACTTGAGGTAGATGCGCCCACCGCTGCGGCCGCCGCCACCGAAGCGGGCGAAGCGGGCATCCTGGTCCAGGCCGAGACGCAGCCCGGCGCGCAAATACCCGCCGAACTGCCTGATGAGGCCCTCACCGAAGCCCCCGCCAAAAAGGGTCGTGCTCGCCGCAAGAGCGCGGCAGTGCAGGCCGCCGCAGCCGACGCCGGGGTTGACCTGGCCGGCAGCGGCGCGCAAGAACCTGCCCCTGCCGAGGCCACGCCCGCGCCTGAGCCGGAGGTTGCCCCCGCCACCGCACGGGGCAGGCGAGGCAGGCGCAAGAAGGGCGAGGAGGTGGTGGCGGAAGCCGCTTCTATGTCCGATATGGTGGCCGACGAGCCGCCTGCCCCTCCAGCCACCGGCGTGGAGATCATCGACTCGGTAGCGGGAGAGCGTTCTACGTCCCACACGATGCGCGACCTGCGCAACGGGCAGACGGTGCGCAACGTCACCAAGCAATCGGCTCGCCGCCTGTGGCACTACGCCATAACGCAGAACGAGCGGGGCAATCCCGCCCTGTCCGAGGTGCTGTGGCATGATACGCTGCCCATCGGCGTGTGGCGCAGGGACGAGCGCGCGGGTGCCGTACGTTTCGACCTTGTCAGCCGCTACCCGGACGGCTCCATGCGCATCTTCTACGGCGTGACGGACGAAGGGCTGTCCGAGCACTGGCGCGAGGTCGTGCAGAAAGCCGAAGCCGCCGGGTGGACCGGGCCGGACGTGGAGTAATAGCACATCTCAACGAGCCAGCACTTGCAGGGGCAGGCATCGTGCCTGCCCCTGCATTCTCTTAACATCCTTGGTAACCGAACTCGTCAGCCCAGGCCCGCACCTTGTCGTGGTGGGGCTTCCATGCAGTCCAGACAGGCTTAGCCCAGCGCATTACCCTCAGGCTCTGGTAGTGAGTGTTGGTTGAGCCTATCGCGTCCGGTATCGTCACGTCACCCAGCGAAGGCGGGCGTCCCAGCCATGTGAAGCCCCGCTGCTTGTACTTCTCCACGAACCGGGTTATGGCACGGGTGGCGAATGCAGGGTCAACGCCGCGTTCGAGCACGAGGCAGAGGGCGAACAGGTGCGCCGCAACCGGCTGGCTCGACTGTTTGCCCGGCACTCCTGGGTGTTGCGCGGCGTACATATCTACAGCGAGCCTGTGCGCAGGACCTGCGTTCTCGCCGCCGTACCCGCCCGCCGGCAGCTCGCAGTGCGCCTGCCAGCAGCCCAATGTACCTGTGAGTTGGACCGTTTATGTCTGGCACCAGGGCTCCGCAGTCGCTGCACGGTATTAGCGCGTTCACATAGACCTCCTGGCATCTATTTGGGATAGTTAGGCTATTTATCACCTGGTAGAGAAGTGGTAGACTACCTTTATGAAGCGTGCGAAGATTCTAGCTTTGATAGTGATGCGGCATACAATCGGTGTTTGTATTACCGGCGCGCTGCTCGGTGCTATTTACGGTTTGTTGCTGGTACTGATTGAGACGATGACACGGACCACCTCAGCAGACTCCTCGTCAGGCTGGGGAGCCCTTAAGGACCTAATACTCGGTCTATTTCTGGTGGGTACTGTTGCTGGAGGTTTCGGTGCCATGTTTGGCGCGGTGCTCGGCATAGCTGTAGGTTTTGTCAACGGGTTGTTACTGGGTTGCCTGACCATACTTGCTTACTATCCTCCGAGAGAATACAAGTATTATCCTCTGGTTACAGGGTCCATCAGTGCGGTCGTTGCCGTTGCCACAACCAGCCAACTGGGGTTTATTACAGTTCCTACTTCTAGTCCATTCTCCGGCGAGGGTGCTAACTCCTTTATTGCGTTTCTGTTGAGCCCCGCGCCGGTAGCAGGACTTGGTGCATGGTGGGCCAGCCATTATGTCAGCAAGTGGTACCAACATAGGCTTCCCCCGCAGAAGGCCGAAGCCGCCGGGTCCGGGTGGGCCGGGCCGAACGTGGAGTAAAAACCGTTACAGGCACTTAGCACATGCAACGGGCCTGCCCATCTTAAGGGATTCTGATGGGCAGGCCTCTTTTTGTTTGCCAGACGCATGTAGGAACGACATTGAGGGCAACTTAGTAGAAGCCATCTCACAAACAGGGATGCGGAGATGAGCACCCAAAGCTCCTTCTTTGTCATTTCGAACGCAGTGAGAA
>DASVRN010000141.1:0-14900 GCA_036388595.1 Chloroflexia bacterium | reverse complement strand
CGGGCGCGATCTCCGGGGGCGAAATATGCTCCACGATTGCCTCGAACAGCGGCTCCAAAGTCGGCCCCATGTGGCGGTGTTCGAGGCCCGCTTCCCCCGTGAGGGCGTTGGTGTAAACGGTGGGGAACTCGGCCTGCTCCTCGCTGGCACCCAGGTCCAGGAAGAGGTCGAAGGTCTCGTTGAGCACGTGATTGGGGCGGGCGTTCACGCGGTCGATCTTGTTGATCACCAGGATGGCCTTGTGCCCCGCCTGCAAAGCCTGTCTCAGCACGAACTTGGTCTGCGGCATCGGCCCCTCGACCGCGTCCACCAACAGGAGCACGCCGTCCACCATGTTCATCACGCGCTCGACTTCACCCCCGAAGTCGGCGTGGCCCGGCGTATCGACAATGTTGATCTTGATGCCCTTGTAGATGATGGCGGTGTTCTTCGCCATGATCGTGATGCCCCGCTCGCGCTCTAGGGCGTTGGAGTCCATCACGCGCTCAGCCACCTGCTGGTTCTCGCGGAAAATGTGGCTCTGCTTGAGCATGGCGTCCACGAGCGTGGTCTTGCCGTGGTCTACGTGGGCGATAATGGCGATGTTGCGTATGTCTGTGCGCTGCATGTGGTCCTATTTCCCCTATGAAAAAGCCCCGGCGTGCGGGGCATTTCTACACTATGTAAAACTTGCCGTGACCTACAATTATACCATAACGCGGCTCCTGCTGCGCGCAAACTCTGCCAATTGCCGCAACTCCTTCTCGTAAACGGACCGCAGCATCCTCGGCGCGAACAACCGCTCCGCCAGCCCCGCAACCCCGCCGCTCGCAGTCCACTCCGTGCTGATGCGCACCCTCGACTTGCTGCCATCCACAGGGGTCACCATGAACGTGGTCGCCAGGTCGGTGCCCTCGGTATCCTTCTCCACCAGCACCCGACCCGGCTCAGGCTCCACGACCTGCATGCGGTAGGCCCTGTCCACGCCGCCCGCCTTGTTGCGGAAGCGAACGATGGTGCCTTCACCCTTACCCCCCTCTTCCACCGTGAGGTCGCTGAAGTGCTCTTTGGGCAGGATGTGGGGGTGCCCGTGCTCATAGTCCGCTATGATGTCATAGACCTCTTGCGCGGGAGCGTCTATCACGCCCTCGACTTCGATATATACCTTGCTCATTTTGTGCCTCCTTATGTTTGTGTCTTTTTGTTGTTATGTATTCGCCAGGGTGCTATAGAACGAGAAGGAGGTCCTACTATCAGGACTAAGCCTCCACTTTGTCATTTCAAACCCTTCAGCTACGCTCAGGGTGAACTCCGTGAGAAATCTCGTCCTTCACCACCCAAATAGCCCCTTTCTTACAGCAGCATAGCACCAGCCGAAAGAGCAAACATCGTACTTTTGGACGAGATTTGGCAGTTCAAAATGAGTGACTAGAAAAGGCTTCTGGTCCCATTTGCATCAAGAATTGCTGCCGTGTGCGCATATTTGGCATAGCAAAACTGCCCTGCCGACCTAAGAAATTAAGTCGGCAGGGCAGTTTGTCTTATATGCGGGCAGATACCCCTGATGTCGTCAAACAAGGTCTAAGGGAGCTACGAGGCCGAATCCTGCCCCTCTGCCTTGCGCGCGGCCGCTTGCCCGCCACTGGCCTGCTCTAGCAGCGCACCGACCGCCTGCGAGCGGATCATCACCGCGTGCTGACCGATGCTAATGACGTCCTCTATCGGCAGGTAGGCGGTGCCGTCGGACGAGTTTTCCAGCACGCCGCCCGCAAGCTCCAGGCCCACTATGCTGCCCGATTTCTCATCGAAGTATATGTCGTTGACCACCGCCTGCTCGTTGCCGGTGTCGGTGTATACCGCCTTGCCGATAAGCCTGTCTTTGCTGCCCAGGCTCTCTTTGACGGTGGGGTCTTCCTCGGCCTCGATGTCGGCGGCGCTATCGGTGACCACCACCGCATCCTTGCCTATGCTCACCAGCTTGGAGATTGGCACCATGCGGGCCTTGCTGAATAGCCCACCCTCCTGGGTGAGTAGGGCCACAACCCGCGTGTGGTCCTTTGATATAACTAAATCTTTCACCGAGGCGAGCTTCACCCCGTCGGCGCGGCTAAGCACGTCCTTGTCGATTACCGATTGGCCCTTTAGCATCTTACGGTTCCTCCTATTTCGGCTACCGGGTACCGAATGTCGCGCCTGAGGTTAGCGGGGCATAAAGACAACATACCCAACTACCAGAAGAATAAGGATGGCGATTGTCACGGCGATAAGCACGACCGTCCCTCGCCTGTTACCCTGTAGTCTCATGCCGTCCTCCGGGTGCAATATAGGACCGCCGCATGTAAAAGACCGGTATGCAGCAGCCACAAGTTGTTGACGGTAAAGGAAGCACGAGCGACAATAAAACGACGGCTTCCTGCCAGCCATTATACATCAAGAAAGAGTTATGCAAGGGGCAAGAATCGCGATACGTAAACATCAAAACCGGCCCAAAGCGGCTCCTGTACGATATGCTACAATGCCTACGGCCCAGGACCGCGAACTCTATGCAAACACGGAGGCACGACTCAATGGTTGGAACAGTTGCAAACGTAGACGCTGACACTCGCCGCCAGGTAGTAGAGAACATCGCCGGCGCGCTGGACAAGTACTATGTCTTTCCCGAGATTGCCCGCGCGATGGGTGAGGCGCTTCAAGCGTCGCTGACTGCTGGCGACTACAACGAACTAACCACGCCCACAGCCCTCTGTGAGAGGCTCACCGCAGACCTCCGGGCTGTCAGCCACGACAAGCACATCCGGGTGCGTTACAGCAGCGAACCGCGCCTCCTCGGCGGACCCGAAGGGGAAGACTCGCCCGAAGAAACGGCTGAGTGGCTCGCCCGGGCTCGTAGCGTCAACTTTGGCTTCTACAAGGTGGAGAGGCTGGACGGCAACGTGGGTTACCTCGACCTGCGTAACTTCTGGGGTGCAGAGTATCCAGGCGCGAGTGAGACGGCCATTGGAGCTATGAACCTGCTGGCCCACACGGATGCGCTTATCGTAGACCTGCGCCAGAACGGGGGCGGCTCGCCCGCGATGATAGCCCTCCTGAGCAGCTTCCTGTTCAAGGCCGAACCCGTGCACCTCAACAGCTTCTACCAGCGCAAGGGCGATAAGACCACCCAGACCTGGACGCTGCCCTACGTGCCCGGCCCGCGCACCCCCGACAAGCCCGTGTACGTGCTGACCAGCAACCGCACCTTCTCGGCGGCGGAGGAATTCACCTACAACCTGAAGAACCTCAAGCGCGCCACCATCATCGGGGAGACCACGGGCGGCGGCGCGAACCCCGGCGGCGATATCTCGGTCACGCCCCATTTCCGCGTCTTCGTGCCCACAGGCCGCGCTATCAACCCCATCACCTCTACCAACTGGGAAGGCACGGGGGCAGAGCCGGACATCCATGTGCCGCAAGCTGACGCTCTCAACGAGGCCTATCGCCTGGCCCTCCGGGAGGTAATTGAGAAGCTGGGCAATTCCACATCCGAGGGCGGCATAGCTCAGCTAGACGAAGCGCGGGAGGCCCTGGCAGCACTCGGAGGGTGAGGTGCATGCACGCGATAGGCGGCCTTTTCTCACGCTCGCGAACACATGAGAAAAGGGCTTGTATACGCACGCCGAATGTGGTACACTTATGTCGTGGTAGGGTGGCTAAAGTAAAAAGTATCGAAAGGTTCACGCACAATTCCTCCCCGGTAAGCGCGTAGACGCCCTCAGAAACTCCCCCGTTGGCCCTTCCCACCAGTTAACCCGTAGGCTCTTTTTCAGTTTAACAAGGGAGAAAATAAAACAACATGGCAGACAAGACACTTACGTGCCGCGATTGTGGTACGCAGTTTGTGTTCACCGAGGGTGAGCAGGACTTCTATTCGCAGAGGGGCTACACCGACCCCGTTCGTTGCCCCGATTGCCGCGCATCCAAGAAGGCGGCCCGCGCAGGCGGTGGTGGCGGCTACGGCGACAGCTACGACAGCTACGGCAGCGGCGGCGGTCGCAGCGGTGGCGGCGGTGGCTACAGCAGCTACGGTGGTGGCGGTGGCGGTGGCGGCGGCTACGGTCGCAGCGAGCGCACCATGACAGACGTCACCTGCGCCAGTTGTGGCAAGGAGACCCAGGTACCGTTCGTCCCCAGGGGCGACCGCCCGGTCTATTGCTCCGACTGCTTCAGCCAGAATGGCGGCGGTGGCGGTGGCGGCGGACGCTCAGGCGGTCGCTACTAGCTCGTTCGCACGGGGAGGAGGCCCTTTCGCAGGGGCCTAACGAAAAGGCTAGCAAAAGAAAGAGGGGTGGCAAGTATGCCACCCCTCTTTCTTTTGCCCGGAAGTGCCATACCAACCCCACACTCCGCCCCTCCCCTACAGCTATATATGTGCCGTTCAGTACGACTTTTGGACGAGCCTCCTATCTCACTTTTAGCGCATACATCCGGATAAGTAACTGCATATACTCATGTAGAAGTTATTGTATGCCCGCCACAATCTATGTGCCGGGCACAAAAGCGGGCCTCTTTAGCCTCCTCGCGTCACCCTTGGTCCCGGAAAGGATTTATGAAAATGGCAACTATGAACGCGGAGAACAACGCGGGAGTCCTGACTGCTCCCTCCACCCGGCCCGGCGGCCTGCGAGGTTGGTTGCGCGGCTGGCGGCTAGTGGGCCTGGGTGCGCTGGCATTGCTGGTCGTGCTGGGAGTGGGCTACTTGCTCATGATGCAGCGCATGCAAAGTGCCAATACCCCGCCTCCCGGCCTCGATACCTCCTGGACGCAGACCTCGACAAATGGACTGTATCGCAGCACGGTAGCCCCTAGCCTGGAGCCTATCGCCATCAACCAGCTACACAGTTGGCGGCTCCACGTGGAAACGGCGGACGGCCAGCCGGTAGACGACGCCACGATTACCATACACGGCGATATGCCGGGGCACGGCCACGGTCTGCCTACGGAGCCTACCGTGACCCAAAAGCTGGGCAACGGAGACTACTTGATCGAGGGGATGAAGTTCCAGATGGCGGGCTGGTGGTATGTGGACCTCGACATCGAGAGCGACAAGGGCAGCGATACCGTTCGGTTCAACTTCATTTTGAAGTAGGCGGAAGCAGGCTACATGAAACCCTTATCTAAGCTGGTGGTCCTGGGGTGTATCGCCATATTCGCGCTCGGCACGGTCGCTTTCGTGGTGTGGCCCCGCATGGAGTGGAGCGACGAGGAGCGCGCCGCCCTCAGCGGCCTGTGGATCGGGAACCTGGCCCCGGTGCCCTCCGACCCTTCAAACGCGGTAGCCGACGACCCCCGCGCCGTCAGCCTGGGGCACAGGCTCTTCTTTGACAAGCGGCTCAGCCTCAACGGACAGGTCTCCTGCGCGACGTGCCACATACCGGGACGCAACTTCAACGACAACCTGCCCCTCGCCAAGGGGGTGGGCACCACGACCCGCAAGACGATGACCATAGTGGGCACGGCGTACAGCCCCTGGCTTTTCTGGGATGGGCGCAAGGACAGCCTGTGGGCGCAGGCTCTCGGCCCCCTGGAAAGCCCGGTCGAGCACGGCGGCACGCGCACCCAGTACGCGCACCTGATAGACGAGTTCTACCGCACCGAGTACGAGGCGCTGTTCGGCCCGCTGCCGGACTTCGCCGACCGCACCCGCTTCCCCGACACTGCGGGACCGGTCGAGGACCGTGTGGCCTCGGCTGCCTGGAAGGGCATGACCGACGACGACAGGGAAGCTGTTACCCGTGTGTACTCCAACATGGGCAAAGCTATTGCAGCCTACGAGCGCAAGATCGTGCCCGGTCCTTCGCGCTTCGACCGCTATGTGGAAGCCCTCTTGAAGAACGATGCCAGGGCCATGCGAGAGTTGCTCAGTCCTAGTGAGGTAGCCGGGGCAAAGCTGTTCATTTCGGAGGCCCAGTGCATTAACTGCCACAACGGCCCGCTGCTCATGGGCACCGCCTTCCACAACACCGGCGTGCCGTCCGCCGCAGGGCTGCCAACCGACCACGGCAGGCTGACGGGGGTGCAGCAGGTGCTGGAGGACGAGTTCAACTGCCTGAGCCGCTGGAGCGACGCCAAAGCGGAAGACTGCGCCGAGCTTCGGTTCGTGGTCAGGAGTGGCGAGCAGTTGGATGGGGCGTTCAGGCCGCCCACCCTGCGCAATATCGAGCAGACAGCCCCCTACATGCACGCCGGACAATTCGCCGCCCTGACCGATGTGCTAAGGCACTACAACGAGGCAAAGCCGGGGCCGGTGGGGCACTCTGAGTTGCAGCCATTGGGCCTCTCGTCCGCCGAGATTGACAACTTGATAGCCTTCCTGGGCAGCCTCAGCGGGCCGCTTGCTGCCCCACCCGAGTTGCTCATGCCCCCGGCGGAACTACAGGCTTCCCCGTGACCATGGCATGTGAGTTAGACACCTACCTTACTGTGTGTCTTGCGCGGCTCCTTTGGTCTCGCTCTGCTCTTTGAAGTGCTGGACGATCATTACTAGCTCACCACGATGTTCGGCGTCATGGTTAACGAGGTGATAGAGGACGCGCTCAGGGGTAATGTGGTGGGTCTCGCCGGTCCAGTGGGTGATGGGGCGCAACTCGCGGAACTCTTCAACGGTCATGGCTTTGTAAATGTCGATGAAGTGCTGGCGGGCGAGCGCCATCTTCTCCAGGTAGGTGCCCAGGCCCTCGCCTTGTAGCCTCGCGAGGTTGCCGCCTTCGTCCCGGTCATCGTCGGGGAAGAGCGCCTTGATATTTGCGGGGGGTTCCTGCTGTAGCACCGTATATAGCCAGTGCACCTCTGTGGAACCCATGTGATAGAGGATGGTGCGGAGGGTGTTGTGGCCCATTGGAGGCTCGAGGTCGAGCCACTCTTCGCGCAGTTCTTCCAACTCACCGAGCGTTCTGCGCCGCGAGTCCTGAAGCACCCAGAGGGCAAGCCCTACAACCGGGTCGCACCCTTCCAGAGGCTCAACTCGCAAGATAACCATTTCCGGGTTCGTTGCCATTGGGTGTTGCTCCTTTTATACATGCGGGCTATCCAGATGCCTTATGCACCTGCGCAATGTTCGTTTTGGCTTCGTCAGGATGGTTTACCAGCTTACATGCGTTTACTGGTAGATACCGGTTGTGGAAGCATGGCAATTAGGGCAATTAGAAGATAACAAACAAGAAGGTCGGCTGGACCGTCGCCGACCTTCTTGTTTGTCGCTTTGAAAGCAGACTGGCTTACTGCTGCCCGGCCTGCTCGAACCTTTGGCTGACCGCATCCCAGTTGACCACGTTCCACCATGCGGCCAGGTAGTCGGGGCGGCGGTTCTGGTACTTGAGGTAGTAGGCGTGCTCCCACACGTCGTTGCCCATGACCGGGTATTGGCCCTCCGACATCGGGTTGTCCTGGTTGGCGGTGCTGGTGACGGAGAGCTTGCCGTCCGAGCCGCGCACGAGCCAGGCCCAGCCGGAGCCGAAGCGCTTCACACCGGCGTCGTTGAACTGCTGCTTGAAGGCGTCGAAGCTGCCGAAGCTCTCGTTGATAGCGTCAGCCAACGCGCCGGTTGGCTCGCCGCCACCGTTCGGCCCCATGATCTCCCAGAACATGGTGTGGTTGACATGCCCGCCGCCGTTGTTGCGCACCGCCGGGCGTATCGCCTCGGGCACGCTGTTGAGGTCGCGGATAAGGTCCTCGGCGCTCTTGTCTTGCAGGTCGGGGTAGTTGGCAAGCGCGGTGTTCAGGTTGTTGATATACGCCTGGTGGTGCTTGTCGTGATGCAGGTGCATCGTCTCTTCATCGATGTAGGGTTCGAGCGCGTTGTAGTCGTAAGGCAGAGGCGGTAGTTCGTGAGCCATCTTTGTCCTCCTGGGTATTCCTCGTTGAATGTCATGTAAAGCTGTCTCGGCTGCGTGTTGTTGCACGGGTGTCACATGACGCGAGCGCAGACCGGGGAGCGTACATACCTTATTGTACGCATCCGCGCCCAGGCGTCAAGGCACAACGTCGGTGGGTCGTGGGCGGGCAGCTTTCAGCCGAGTCGCTGAGCCGCCAGCAGAGGCCCGCCGATTGAACGTTTATTCAGCATCATGCAAAGGACGACGCCCGGCGATTGATACAATGAATACAATAGAAGAAAGAGGATCGCCAGCCGACGCCCGGCGATTGAAATCGCAGGCTACACCTTGCGAAGTCCCCCTCCGGGGACTGCTACACACTATAAGTTTCCTTCAGGTACTTTGAGATGAATCAGTCTGCCGGAGGGCAGACTTTGCCTTGTCTAACCCGCGATTTCAATCGCCGGGCGTCGTCCTTGCTACTCTGTTCCCTCTACTGCATCAACCCCAGCCGTCGTCCTTTGCATGATGCTGAATAAACGTTCAATCGACGCGCGTCGGCTGCCGACCATGTAACTCTACTCAGCGGACTCTGGTATACTGCGCCCGTTAATGAGACAAGACACCCAGGAGGCAGCGATTGGCCTGGAACTGGCAAACGAGCGCGGTAGCCTACAAAGATGGGCGGTTGCACGTTGAAGATGTGCCCGTAGAGGAGCTAACCCGGCAGTTCGGTACTCCTCTCTACGCGTACAGCAGCGACATCCTGCGCCGCCAGTACAGCCGCCTCCAGCGCAGCATGCAGGGCCTGACTGACGACGTGCTGGTTTGCTACGCTCTCAAGGCTAACGCCAACCCCACGATAGGCACATTGCTGGCAAGCTTGGGCGCGGGGGCCGACGTGGTATCAGGCGGCGAAGTCTACCTAGCGCGGCGCATGGGCTTCCCCGGCGAGCGGATCGTCTTCGCCGGGGTGGGCAAGACCCGCAAGGAGATGGCCGAAGCCCTCGACGCCGGGGTGCGCTCCTTCCACGTCGAGTCGAGAGGCGAGCTTGAAGCCCTCGCGGACGTAGCGGCAGCGATGGGCAAGGTTGCGCCCGTAGCTGTGCGGGTGAACCCGGACGTGGAGGCGGGCACCCACCCATATATCACCACGGGCACGAAAGCCAACAAGTTCGGGGTAGGCCCTTCTGAGGCGCTCGACATTATAAGGTGGGCGGCGGCTATTCCCTCGCTCACCCCTGTCGGCCTGCACGCGCACATAGGCTCCCAGCTACAACGAGTGCGGCCGGTACTTGCTGCGGTCGAGCGCCTGCTTGAGCTATGGGATGCTCTGGCTGCTGAAGGCATCGCGCTCACAGAACTCGATATCGGCGGCGGGCTGGGCATCCAGTACCGGCCCGAAGAAGAGCCGGAAGGGCCGGAGGAGCTTGCGGAGGGCTTGCGTCCCCTCCTATCGGGGCGCAAGCTGCACCTGATACTGGAGCCGGGGCGCTTCCTGGTAGGTCCGGCGGGTGCCCTGATAACGACCGTGACCTATAGCAAGGAAACGCCTGGCACAACAGAAGGAGGTCCGCCCAACCTTCTGGCAATCGTGGACGCAGGCATGAACGACCTGCTGCGGCCCGCCCTGTACGGTGCCTGGCACCCTGTGTGGCCGCTGGACGAGAGCCAACTGGAACAGGGACACCCGGTCGATGTAGTGGGGCCGGTCTGCGAGTCCTCAGATGTGCTCGCACATGCCCGGCGGCTGGGACGGGTAAAGCCAGGCAACTTACTTGCCATAGGCCAGGCAGGGGCTTACGGCTACTCAATGTCCTCTCAGTACAACGCCCGCCCCCGCCCCGCCGAGGTGTTGGTCACCGGCACCGAAGCCCGTCTCATCCGCAAGCGCGAAACCTACGAAGACCTCTGGGAATAAAAAAGGGACGACAGCCAAAATGCCGTCGTCCATCGTCTATCGTCCACTACCCCATCTTGGTCGTGCGTTCCGGCTCCACAACCACCACTACGCGCTCGTCGGTGGGGTTGTGCCAAGGATACACATCTTGGTTCATGTACTTCTTAGCCATAGAGTTGATAAACTCGTTGTTGGGGTCTTCCTCGACTCGGGCGACCTTGCCGCGAATCTCAATGTAGCGGTACGGGTTCTCCGGGTCTACAATCGAGAGGGAGACGCGGGGATCGCGCTGCACGTTCTGGAGCTTCTGGCGGGTCTTGGTCTGGCTGAAGAGGATGTGCTTGCCGTCCCAGCCGAACCACACGGGGTTGTTCTGAGGCTCGCCCTTGGGGCCAATCGTGGCGACGTGTGCCAATGCCTTGGATTCAAGAAGGTCGGAATGGCTCTGAGGAATGTCCATGTGGGTTTGTATCTCCAATCTGATATTGTTGGTTTGGCCGAGTTGCTTCCACCACGGTGTTTGTGCCATGATTGAGCTGAAGCAGACCGGACTCTGTATCTACTACACAGTAGATTACATGTAAATGGTTTACACATAAAGTATATCACTTGTCCGATGCAGAGTCAAGCGGGATGGCAGGGCGGCGTTTCAGAGTGCAACATAGGGGGGTTCTAAATGGACGCTAAGCTATGGGCCTTTCTTCTCGTTTCGGCCGTATTGACGATCACCCCAGGCGTGGATATGGCGCTGGTGGCGAGGAGCGCGCTCAGTCGCGGACGCAACGCGGCCTTCATGACCACGCTGGGCATCATCACCGGGCTGCCCGTCCACGCCTTCCTATCGGCTGTTGGTCTTTCGGTGATACTGAGCCAATCTGCGCTGGCCTTCGAGACTGTGAAGCTGTTAGGCGCGGGGTACCTGATCTACCTGGGAGTACGCACCATCATCAGCGCGGGCAGCAGTGGTGGCAGCAACGGTGGCAAGCATGGTAAGCATGGTAAGCACGTGGCCTCGGAAGTCACACAGCCCCAGGCAAACAGCCGGGCCGAGACAAGGCGACTATACCTCCGCTCCTACGTTGAGGGGCTGCTAAACAACCTGCTCAACCCCAAAGTCGCCCTCTTCTACCTGACCTTCCTGCCCCAGTTCATGTCGCCGGGGGACCCCGTGATCGCGAGGTCGGTGCTCATGGGCCTGATACACGCAGCCGAGGGCATAATCTGGCTGATGCTGTACGCCTACTTCCTCACCAGGCTTAGCGCGGTGATGAACCGCCCCGGCGTCAGGCGCAACATCGAGCGAGTCACGGGGCTGCTGCTGGTGGGGTTGGGTGTGCGGTTGGTGTGGGAAAAGCGGTGATGATGAAGATGAGGCGCGGTGGCGCCCCTTTGCATGTGGAGGAGGCGCGCGTTAGGCTTTCAGGGAGTCGGTGAAACGCGAACACAGGTTATCGCACCAGCCGAACAAGGACATAAGGAGCCACGGCAGGCTATAGCACAGGGCAGCAAACAGGAGTGCGAACTTGAGCGCCGCGCAGGAGTAGGCGAGTTGCGGCCATATCTCGTGACTCGTGCCGCGCAGGACCACCATCAGCGCCAGGTTCTCAATTACATCCAGTACATCCAGTATGCCCGCGACTAAAGCACCCCAAACAATACTAGAAAATTGAGGAGCAAAACGTAGCGTGACTCTGCACCTGATGGTTGGCCTTCCATGTAGCGGAAAAACTACCCTTGCCAGACAACTCGAACGTAAATATTCGGCTCTCCGCTTTACGCCCGACGAATGGCACGTTCGGCTGTACGGACAAGACGCAGCTGAAGACGAACACGATGCCCGGCATGACCTAATTGAAGCTATTCAATGGGACGTAGCAGCTCGCGCATTGGCTCTTGGTGTAGATGTAATTTTAGATTTTGGCTGTTGGGTACGTGTTCAACGTGATGAATTTCGTTTGCGTGCGGAGCAATTAGGGACAGACTTTAAGATGCACTATTTAGATACTCCCAAGCCAGTGCTCCTATCCCGCCTTGTTGCTAGAAATGCCAATCTCCCATCAGGCACGTTTTATATTGCAGAAACAGCACTTGAAGAGTGGTTCAGCATATTTGAACCTCCTTTCACCGAAGAACTTCCCTATACCTTAATCTATCGAGCTGACGAGCAAAGTTAGGGCTGTTGTAGTAAGGAGATGAGCACATCAGCCCCACCATCGTCATTTCGAACCCTTCGGCTACGCTCAGGGTAAACTCCGTGAGAGATCTCGTCCCTCACAACCCAAGTGCCACCTTTCCTACAGCCACAGAGTCCAACAAGAAACCAGTACGATCCGGGCGTAGGACGAGATTTCTCACGGAGTTTACCCTGAGCGTAGCCGAAGGGTTCGGAATGACAAGGGCGGACTCTGTTAACAGAATGCAGGGCTGCTCTTTATGAGATGGCTTCCTGTTCTTGGTGAATATGTACGATATCGTACATATTGGCGCGATAATCGGGTATACTAATATTCTACGACCTGTCTTATTACGGTCATTCAGTAACTCCATCTGGATCAGGCTATCTGTTCCTCCTCCGGTGCCGCTAGTGGATGCCACTCACCATCTTGTCACCGGTAGGAGGCTGCTATTCCTGACATCCCTGATATCTCCACGCGCCGGCCGCACCCGGTCCGCCTGCCACGGGACGCTAACTCTCCCCCCAGCGGAAATCGACTGCTCGATACCCTGGGTGGTGCGCAGCTAGGCGACCTCCTGTCCCATAGCACCACCGTCGCGCTCACGCTTGCCCAGGTCGTCCACGAACCTGACGAGACCTTCAAATATATCTACTTTCCCACGGACGGTGTGGTCAGCATCCTGTGCGTTATGGAAGACGGCCAGGAAGCCGAAGTAAGCGCCATAGGCCGCGAAGGCCTGGTAGGCTCTGCCTTGACGCTGGGGGTGGATCGAACACCCGCACGTGCCATAGTACAGGTCCAAGGCTCAGCCATCAGGATGGAGGCACAGGACTTTACCAATTCTCTTGAACGCGATGGTAGCCTGAATGCTCTACTTGGGCGCTATATCCAATCTTTGCTCGCTCACTCTTCGCAGACGATTGCGTGCAACCAACTGCACACTATCCAGCAGCGCTTTGCCCGCTGGTTGTTACAGGTAAGCGACTGCATGAACTCGAACGAGTTTACTCTTACCCAGGAGTTCATGTCTCAAATGCTCATGGTACGGCGAGCTTCCGTCAGCTCCGTCGCCTCTCGTATGAAGAAGTCAGGACTGATCGGCTACAGTCGGGGCAAGATCCAGGTGCGGGATAGAGCGGCGTTGGAGGCAGCTTCCTGCGAATGCTATCAAGCTGTAGAGCAAGAATACAACCGCTTGCTCATGTAACGACATATGTCATGGAGACACCTGGAGCCAGAGCGTAGGCGCGGCAACATCAAGTAGGAAAGGTTGTTGGCTGGAAAGTAGGCGGAATGGCATGTTCTAAAACACTCCTGGTACGGAGCCAGGGGTGGGAACAAGAAACAGGACGGTAAAGGAGCGCTAGGCCATGTCTCAAATCCCGAACACCACGTCCTCAGAAGACAAACCAAAAAAGCGCGTTAATCGGGTGCGTCGCAGGACTCACGAACAGGTTGAACAGCATAGACTGCTGTCAACACTGGAGCAGCTGCTCTCTATTCAGGTTGTCGATGTAAAATCGGCCTTGGACCAGGTATGCGATCTTACGGTGAAAGCGCTGGGTGCAGACAAAGTAGACGTACTGCTCTACGTCCCGGATATCGATACCCTGGTCACCGCGGGGGTCAGCAATACCGCGCTGGCAAAAGAGGAGCACGACCTGGGGATGGATAGACTGCCGATGGTAAATGGGGGCCGCACAGTTGAGGTGTTCCAGACCGGGCACTCCTACTCCACGGGGCACGCGGATAGGGACGCGGGAGTTCTTCTCGGTGTGCGGACGGGGCTACATGTGAAATCGATGTTGCTGGCTCGGTTTGGCGCGAACGGTGATCGACGGGGAGTGCTCCAGGCCCTTTCTAAGGCAGGAGACCAGTTCTCACCGGATGACCTGGTGTTTGTGGAAGCCGTCGCCCACTGGCTTGGCATGATTACTTACCAGGCCGAGATGGCCGAGAAGATGAGCCGAGATGCCATTGAAGAGGCCAGGCGAACGTCAGCGGAAGAAGTCGTAACGGTGCTGGCCCACGATCTGAATAATTACCTCACGCCTTTGAAAGCCAGGATAGGCTTCCTTGCAGCCCGTGCGCGGCGAGAGGGCCACCCGACTAACATACGAGATGCTAATGAAGCACGGAGCGCGCTGGATCGCTTGCGCGCCTTGATTGACGACTTACTCGATGTGGCGCGGGTAGGGCAGAATATCTTCACCCTTTCGCGGCAACCTGTAGACCTGGTGGCGCTTGTGCAGCAGACAGCCGCCGTTATGGGCACACGAGATGCCGATATTCTGCTGGACCTACCGGACGAGTTGGTTATACAGGCCGATCCATCCAGAATCCGCCAGGCACTTGAGAACCTGCTTGCCAACGCCGTGAAATACTCTCCCAATTTGCTGCCCGTGCACGTAGTGGTGCGGGCCGAAACACGAGAGCACGCCGAAGGGGAGGTGCGTGAGTGGGCGGTAATCTCGGTGCGTGATGAGGGGCCGGGTATTGCTGCTTCCATCCTCCCAACGCTCTTCACACGATTCTCGTCGGGGCCTGGGTCAAGCGGTCTGGGTCTCGGTCTATACCTGGCGCACAGCATTGCTACAGCGCACAGTGGCACGCTCACCGTCCAAACCGAACCCGGAAAAGGCACCCGCTTCGTCATGTCACTGCCCAGCCTGTAGTAGGCATAGAGGTTTCTTTGCCGCTACCGTTCCGTCAGGTGCTCCTTTGAGACCCCAGGGGCAGCGTCCTGAGCGGTGCTTCTGGATGTCAGCAAGAAGGGTTCAATTCGGTACGACCCCTGTGCCTACTATCCCGTCTGGACTACTGGATGTGCAGTCTGTTATTCTAGAGTCGCAGGTTCTATATTAATGATCTGGCTCTCTGGAGCAGGGGGATGCACATGCACATGCAGACGAAGTTGGTCCTGGTCGAAGGTGTCACATTCACCGGAAAGTCGACGCTCTCGGAGTATATAGCGTCACAACTGCGCTTGAACGG
>DASVRN010000140.1:0-48284 GCA_036388595.1 Chloroflexia bacterium | reverse complement strand
CTGTCATCCTGAACGCAGTGAAGGATCTCAGATGCTCCCCCGACCACTATGTTGAACCTTCAACACTTTAGTTCCTGACGTTCAACAGCATCCCTACCCACCATCTTGAGATCCTTCACTGCGTTCAGGATGACAGAGGGGAGCAGGGTTCAAATATCCCCCGCTTGATAGAGCCACAGACATATCACTACGTGGATGCCATGCATCCACTATTTCCACAAACAGCCATCCATATACGTGCTACGAACCCATCCCCTATAGCAGGATGCAGCATGGCTGTATGTGGTAGCAGTTGGCATCCACAACATAGCAACACTAGATATAGGGCAAAATTACTGCTTTTAGTGCCACATTTTGCGTAAATCTTCCTACAACATGGTTCTTTGTGGAAAACTCGGCTAAACTGCCGACTCAGATTTCCACATTACCGAGTTATACTAGCGTGTAATCACCAAGCACGCATGTATCATGATTAGCTACCGTGATTCACCCCTTACGACCCCTCGGCCTACCGACCATCTGTAGCCTTACGCCGCTCCCGGCACCCACGATATGACGCTGCATGGATAATGACGTTATAGCCGAGATAAAGTCCCGCATCGACATAGAGGATGTCGTTGGTGAGAAGGTGCGCCTCAGCCGGGCCGGGCGCAACCTCAAGGGCCTTTGCCCCTTCCACGGCGAGAAGACCCCCTCCTTCGTGGTATATCCCAAGGACGGCTCCTTCCACTGCTTCGGCTGCGGTCAGAACGGCGACATCTTCGGCTTCATTATGAAGACCGAGGGGCTGGATTTTAGGGGCGCGCTGGAGAAGCTAGCACGCAAGGCAGGGGTGGAGCTAAAGCCGCGCAACGAGCAGGCAGCGCAGGAGGACCGCCAGCGCGAGCGCCTCAAGGAAGCCTGCGCCGCCGCCGCTCTCTTCTACCACAACCTGCTGCGCCAGCACGCCGGGGCCGCCCAGGCCAGGGCCTACGCCGAGAAGCGCGGGCTGACCACCTCCACCTGGGAGCTATTCCAGGTGGGTTACGCGCCGGAGTCGTGGGACATCCTGCTGAACCACCTGACCTCCAGGGGCTTCACGGTGCAAGAGTGCGTGGAAGCGGGCCTGGCCGCCGAGCGAGATGAAGGCGGGGCGTACGACCGCTTCCGCAACCGCCTGCTATTCCCCATACGCGACCACAAGGGCGCTGTCGTGGGCTTCGGCGGGCGGGCATTGGGCGACGGGCAGACTCCCAAGTACCTCAACTCGCCCCAGTCGGCGGTGTTCGACAAGAGCCACATACTGTTCGGACTCGACCTGGCCCGCCCCAACATACAGCGCAACGGGCAGGTGGTGATAGTCGAGGGCTACATGGACGTGGTGGTGGCGCACCAGGCCGGGCAGACCAACGTGGTCGGCACAATCGGCACGGCCCTCACCGACCCTCATGCAGAGCTGCTCAAGCGCATCGCCAAGAAGGTGATCCTCTGCCTAGACCCCGACACGGCGGGCGACATGGCCGCCCTCAAAGGCTCCGAGGTGCTACAGGAGCACGCCGAGAAGATCAGCATCCCGGTGCGCGGCGAGCGCGGGCTGATGGGCGTGGAGCGGCGCTCGCAGCTAGAAATCCGCGTCATGCAGTTGCCGAGGGGCATCGACCCCGACGAGTTGCTGCTAGCGGAGGACGGACCCGCACGCTGGGAGCAGTTGCGCGAGGGTGCCCTGCCCCTGGTGGACCACGTAATCGGCGTGGTGGCGGCCAAGCACGACCTGAACAGCGCGCACGGCAAGAGCGAGGCCGTGTCCGAGATGGCCCTCTACGTCCGCGAGATTGGCGACCCGGTGCAGCGCGCCCACTACATGCAGCGCGTAGCCTCGGTGCTGCGGGTACCGGAAGACGCGGTGCGTGAGGCAATCGGCAGGGCCACCCCGCAGAAGCGCGAAACCCGGAAGTCACGCGAAGAAGCGCGCACCGCAGACCACGCTGCCGTGCAGACTCCGAAGTCGTCCGGCAGCCTGCCTACCAACGTGGACATGGTCACCTCGGCGGAGGAGCACCTGTTGAGCTTGGTGCTCAAATACCCACAGGTGACCTGGATGGCGGGCGCTCCCGTGCCGGAGGACTTCATGCGGCTGGAAAACCGCCTCATATTCGAGACGGTGACGAAGGCAGCCGCGGAGAGCGACAAGAGCGCGGCAGTCACCGATGAGATACGCGCCGCCGCACGCCAGGCAGTGGACGAGGCGCTAGCGCCCCACTTCGACCGAATTGCGGCACGCGACGAGCCGGAGCTATTCCGCTTCGCCCTGCCCTACGAGCTAGAGACGAGGCTGAAGCGGCTGCGCCAGCACAACGACCGGATGTGGCTGCACCAGTGCCAGGTGATGTTGCAGGAGGCCCAGGAGACCGACGACAAAGACACGATAGGCAAGCTCCTGCCCCTGCTGACCGCGTCCTTCTCGCGCTTCCGCCACTACCAGCCGAAGCCGAGCACCGTCTTTCGGGACAGCCGGGATTAGATTAGACGGAAACGCCAAGACGCCAAGGACGCAAAGAACGCGCCAAGGAGGATGAAGGGTTTGGAGGTACAAGAAGGGGTGCAGGGTGCTCCCTGCCGGGGCTGGGGGTGTCCCCAACTTCCTTCTTCCCACCTCTTATAGTCTCCTTGAAGGTAGTTGAAATCACAACGCGGCGTGGAAGAAATCAGTAGCTAACGGTCTAAATCTGGGGAGGTGAATCAGCGGCAAACAGGATCAAGGCTCTCATGCGGCAATAGGGCGCGAAAGCGTGAGTGAGGGCCACAGGGTTAAGCCCCG
Source organism: Chloroflexia bacterium (assembly GCA_036388595.1). Taxonomy (GTDB): domain Bacteria; phylum Chloroflexota; class Chloroflexia; order QHBQ01; family JADMIH01; genus JADMIH01. The sequence goes on along the minus strand of DASVRN010000140.1, from coordinate 45,487 downwards.
GCAGCCAGTAAGCGACCAGTTACATGCCGGGACAATAGAGTTCGAGCGAAGTGTAGAGAGTGTAGTCTGAGTTTTGAGGACGTAGGAGAGGAAGGCAAGATATGCTGCAAGCCCACAGCCTGGACGACGAGTTCGAGCCGGTTTCAACGATGCAAACGACCTACCGCAAAGGCAAGCCCAGCCACCTCCAGATGGTGCCCCTGGACGAGCCGGAGATCGCGGAGAGCGACCTGCATCTCACTATCGTACCGGCCATAGACGACTCCGTGGATATGCCCGCCATCGTCATCCCTGGAATGCCCGGCATACCCGGCATCACGGATGACGATGCCGACGTGCTTGAGCCGGAGGTCACGCAGGAGCAGATTGATACCCTGCTCGACCTGGAGGGGGTGAGCACCGACGACCCGGTGCGCATGTACCTGCGCGAGATCGGGCGGGTGTCGCTGCTCAGCGCCGACGCCGAGGTGTCCCTTGCCAAGCGCATCGAAAAGGGCGAGGCGTTGCGCATCAAGGTGGCTGAAATCGAGGAGCGCTACGGCTTCACCCCTCCCGGCGAGGTCATCTGCCTGGAAATCTACGAGGGGCTGATTGCCCGTTGGCCCGCCCTCGAAGCCCTCTACAAGGGGCACTACGAGACCAAGCAGTTACCCGAGTCCAGGCGCGAAGTGTTGCAGTCCATCACCCCCGTGGAGAGCCTCGACCCCAACCTGCTGCGCAAAGTGGGCATGCGGGACGGCAAGGCACCGGAGAAGCTGGCCGACGAGGTGCGCACCATCCTGCTCACCACCGCGATGCTGCCCGACCTGCTGCAAGAGACGTTCGACATGGGCCAGTGGCCCGACGGTGAGGAGCTTGCCCTCATCCTGCTCGACTGCGCCGATATGCTCGACAAGCACTGGAGCACCGTGCTGGAAGACGCAAAGCTCGCACGCGCCCACCTTGCCGAGGCCAACCTGCGCCTGGTGGTGAGCGTCGCCAAGAAGTACGCGGGCCGGGGCATGACTTTGCTCGACCTGGTGCAGGAAGGCAACATCGGCCTGCTCAAGGCGGTGGAGAAGTTCCGCTACAGCAAGGGCTACAAGTTCTCCACGTATGCGACCTGGTGGATACGCCAGGCCATCACCCGCGCCATCGCGGACCAGGCCCGCACGATCCGCATCCCGGTGCACATGGTCGAAACGATCAACCGCGTGCTCAAGACCTCCCGCCGCCTGATGCAGGAACTCAGCCGCGAACCGTCGCCGGAGGAGCTGGGCAAGGCGGTGGGCATGCCCGCCGACCGCGTGCGCGAGATACTGCGCATCAGCCAGGAGCCGATTTCGCTGGAGACACCCATCGGTGAGGAAGAGGACAGCCACCTGGGCGACTTCATCGAGGACCACAAGGCGATTGCCCCGGCGGAGGCGGCCACCCACAACATGCTCAAGGCGCAGATAGTGACGGTGCTCGGCTCGCTCACCAAGCGGGAGCGCAAGGTGTTGCAGCTACGCTTCGGCCTGGAGGACGGCAGGAGCCGCACCCTGGAAGAGGTAGGCCGCGAGTTCGGCGTCACCCGCGAGCGCATCCGCCAGATAGAGACCAAGGCGCTGAGGAAGCTGCGCCACCCCGCCCGCTCCAAGAAGCTACGGGATTACATGGAGTAAATGTATCTGGGGGACTGTAGGGGCATGAAACTTCATGCCCCTATTTCTTTTGCCTTACGGCCTGCTTGACTGGCTGCCTTTAGAAAAAGCCTCCGCCAGAGGCACCGCTGTTAGCTGCGCGATGCCGGGGCCGCTGGGCGGAAGGATCCGGTAGTCCCACACCAGCCAATCCCCCGCTATCGTGAACCTGCCTACCATAGGCTGGTTGTCGGGAGCCTCCGGGTGCGGGTTCTCCAACGTCATCCTGACAAGCTCGGCGGGCCTGGGGTCCTCCAGCTTCATGCCCATGATGCTCCGGTGTATGGGGCCTGTGCTCCAGAGCACGTTGTTATAAATCATCGTGGGATATGAAGGCTCGGTTGCTTCGACCTGTGTTGTAGTGCCGTCCCGCAGGTCCACTACGTTGATACGGTCCGTGGTAGCCCAGACCAGGTAATTGCCCTCCAACGCGCCACCTGAGCGGAAGCCTGACGCCTTGTAGTCCAGCACCCCCCGTGTAGTGCCACTCTTGCGGTCGTGCGCCCAGATGTGAGACTCCCCTGCCGGCTGGTCCGGACCGGCTGATGTAGAGACTTCATGCCACACTATGTAACCGGGACTGATCTGCACATACGAGACGCTGCCGCCGGTCAGGGACGCAACCTCCGAGGTCCGGCCCGTACCCAGGTCCCTTGTGAACACCTGGGAGGAGTAACGCCCGTCAGCGAATGTTGATACGGCCCAGGCAACGGTCCTTCCCGAGATGTCGACGCCCTGGATATTGGCATTATCAGAGGCTTTGTGCTGCTCCCCCGTCGCGAGGTCTAGCACGTAGATACCCCCAGCGAGGCAGTCGCTGAAACAGCGATCATCATGCTGCGCCCAGGCCACCCGCGACCCGGAGATGGCCGGACCGGCACGGAAGCCCCCCGTCTCCGTAACAGTTATCGCCCTGCCTGTTGTTATGTCTAGTGCGAGCACCCGGCAGCAAGAGGGCTTGGAGGGCAGTTGCACCGACTCGGTCCAGACGAGGTAGCGGTCTGAACCCTGGGGATTGGTCTGCGAAAGCCCTCCTGTAGACGCAGGTATGCTAAGTGATCTGGCAGCATAGCGGGCCTTGTGCCTGAAGGTACCAAGCTGGCTCAGCAGCACCTCGTAAGGAGTGCCTGCGTACTCAGGGTGCAATTCAAAGACCGCGCGCTCGAAATACTGCACCGTATAGGTCTTGCCGTCCAGGTCGCTTATCGCCTTGAACTCGTCGGAGACCGGGTAGCCCTGCTGGGACAACCCTCCGTGGGAGCGCCAGTACTCAAGGAACTTGCCCCCTAACCGCTTACCGGTCTCCGGGAAGACAACGCTGCCTGGGGCGTTGTTGGGCACCTGCCCCAGCGCTCCCTCAAGGAACTTCTGCTGGTATTCCAATGTACCCAACAAGGAGAGCAGCACATCATAGGGCGGCCGGTGCTCCGGGTGCAATTCAAACACCGCGCGCTCGAAATACTGGACGGTGTAAGTCTTGCCATCTATTGGTGAGACTTCCTGCATCTCCGCGGAAATGGGGTACCCTTGCTGGGGCAGTCCGCCGTGCTGCTCCCAGTATTGCAGGAAGCGGCCCTGTACGGTGTGCCCGGTTTCGGGGAAGTACCTGGAGTTGGCCTGTGCGAAAGAGGGGGAGATGTTGTAGCCGGTGTTGATAGAGAGCAGTAGCACGCAGAGGGCTACTGCCAAAGCGGGGCTTCTGAGGCTGAGACGCATGGCTTTCCCTTCTATTTTGGACGTGAGCCTGCCGCTCTCAGGACTCCTGCCTATACAACGCACTGCCGTTATTCGGGTTGCGACGGGTGAAGCTCATTAGCACTATGCTCCCCATGTCATCCTGAGCGTAGCGAAGGATCTCAAGAAAGTGGTAACACGATGCTGGTGGACTGCACGGCCCCTAATGGCTAAATTTCAATATAGGGACAGAGGAAGCATCTTAGATGCTTCGCTGCGCTCAGGATGACAAAGGGAGCATGGTGCTAATATCCGCCTCAGACGTTATCGACAGAGTTGTGGAGAGAGTCGTGGCTACGATCAGGGTGGCCGCTACTCAGGATGGTTGCCTGCCGGGGGTTGCGTGCGTCTAGGGATTTGTGGAGGTGCCAAGCTGCTGCGTCTCGATTAGCTCCAATTTGGTGGGCATCAGGCCTGCCCGCAATATCGCCACTAACTGCCGTGCCTGGGGTTCGGTCAGGCCCGTAATCCCGCCATCTCCCGACGGAATCGGCGCTTGTATACTCGGTGAGCTAAGCACCCGCTTATCTATCGCCACCGCCATGTAATTGCCCACGTTGGCGGCGGTATAATCCGCGAATTTCTTTGTACCTTGCTCATTCAGGCCCAGGGTCACTATAGGCTGGCCGGTTAGTTCGTCCATCCGAGACGTAACCCTGTCAGGAGCTATATCCCGGCCCGTCACCACAACCGGGTATGCCTTTAAGCTCTGCGGCGCGCCCTCCTCGAAAGTGGGACCACCTTCGCTGGTGACTATTATCGTACCCTCCGGAATAGACTCGCTGCCGCTGTCCACGATCTCCAGGAAGCCATTTTGCACCAGCGCGCGCCGGGTCTCATCCGAATCAGATTCCCCACGCAACTCCACGATGAGCAGGTCAGGCTCCTCCGACCGCACGGCGAAGTTAGTGAGGCCCATCTCACGCGCGCGGGCTTCCATTACGCCTCGGGCCTGCTCCTGCACGTCAGGGGTGATCGCTTGCTCAGCGTCAAACGGCACCATGAGCAATATGAGCGCCACTCCAGGCTCAAGTGGAACGGCGCTGGTGGCAGTAGGCGCGGCAGGCGCGGGAGAACCGCCCGCATCACACCCGGCCAGCAACGTAGCGGCCAGGAGAACGCACAACATAAGGCAGCCGGGCAACTTCGGTCTCACAAGAGGCTCCTTCTGGATTTGGGAATTGGGATTTCGGATTGCGGATTTGTTAGGGGTTCCGCTATTTGCGGGCCAGCGGTCTATGATAGGATTACTGGCATACCAAGAAACGCGCCATACTGGTGGGCGGCTGCCTTAATGGCTTCCTCCTGGGCGTCGTTTAGGCTGGTGTATAGATGGGTGGAGATGACGACGGCGTCTTTGCTGAACGTGCGCTTCCACGAACCAACGGCCTTTCCGTCTATGACAACCAGGTTGCCAAGATAGAAGCTATCTTGGGGGTCCTGCTTCTCCGAGGAAGGCTCTACCAGGGCGCTACGGTCTCTATATGCTACGCCGTACTCGTCAAAATTGGGCAGCAAATACGCAGTTGGCGATAGGTCTCCCTCAAAGCGCGACGACTCGGCGAACCAGTAGGTCTGATCCTCTACCGTTTCGTTCGTGAGATGGGACTTGACCATCTCAATGCCGGTCTTTACGTGGCCCGTCGTCAGCCCGGACCACCATACAAGGTCCTTCACCTGCGCCGGGCCGTGGCTCCTGAAGTAGCGCAGGGTAAGCTCGGCCAACGCCTCGTCGCGCTCCAATGTCCTGCCCTGTGGCGCACGCTCGTCAAGGAGGGCGTAGGTAAGATGCTTGCCCCGCTTCGCACCGCTGCACACAACCCCGTCTAATTCGGCACGCATCATTATATGTGTCAATCGCCGCATGTCCTGCGTATCTATACCGGCTTGCTGCAACACGGCTCCAAGCTCCGGGCGCGTCAGTTGCTGCCCACCCTCCAACGCTTTCGCCAGCACATCGTTGGTGCGGGCAAACAGCGCCTCGTCCAGTTGGAGCGCACGGTAGTTGGAGGCATCGACCGCATTCACTCGCGGCCCGGTAAGCGCAAGCAGCCACCGGATATCGGCGGGCAGCACGAAATGCCAGGTGGGCCGCATGACGTGGGTGCGCAGTATGGTGCCCTCCGCGAACGCCCGCTCCACATCAGCGTCTACCGCACCCCTCGAGCGCAGGCCGAGCGCCCACTTCGCCGCCGGGTAGTCCTGCGACTGCACCGCACCCATCCAGCCCACTACCTCCTCCGGCCTCTCAAACCGAGTGCCCGAAAGACGTTGGTTATGCAGCCGCGCCTGCGCCACATCCAGGGTCACCATCAATCCCGACTCTCCCCCTCAAATTCGCAATTCGAAATTCCAATTTCCAAATCCCCTATCAGTGCTCAAACGGTATCATCTCGCCTGCCTCCACGCGCACCGAGAGAGTGTTCTGGAATGGTGGGTAGGGACAGTTGTAGCGTGGGCTATAGGCGCAGGAGGGGTTATATGCCTCGTTGAAGTCGAGCACGTAGCTGCTGTCGTCGCGACGGGGTACGTCTATGTAGCGACCCGCGCCATAGGACTCGTGCCCGGTGGTGGCGTCCTTGAACGGCAGGAACAGATAGTCGTAATCGGGGTGCTCTGGCACGGCACGGTAGGCGGTAAGTTGGTGCTCCTGCCCGCCCACGGTGAAGCGAAAGATACCGTATACGTCGAAATCGCGCAGGTCGCCTATCGAGGTGGGAAGTTGCACGCGCATACCCGTACCTGGGGCCTCGCGGTCCAGGCTGGCTTCCACGCGCCAGTGGGGGTTGGGCGGGAAGAAGCGAGGACCCTCGAAGCCCTCGGGCACCGGGCTGCCGCGCCAGTTGAACATGTTGAGGTAGTAGTCGGCGGCCTCTGCTCGCGCGGTCTCCAGGTTGGCCCGCCAGTTAGACTCGTCAAAGGTATCGTCCATGTTATGGCCTGCTCCTATAAATTGCTTGCTTTGTCAGCTTGGATACACTCTGCCCTTCTCGTATGCTCCCAGCAACGTGTAGCTGGTCGAATGAGCTTCGAGGACTCGGCTGACTACCCTCTCGGTCGTGTGAGGGATTTCCATGTCAGCCCAGAAGACGTACTCCCAGTCGGTGCCGGGGATGGGGCGAGACTGTATCTTTGTAAGGTTGACCCTGTGCTCTGCCAGTCCGTTCAACACGCTGGCGAGGCTGCCCGGCTCATGCTTTAGCTGGAATATGTAAGTTAGTTTCTCTGCTTTCTCGTTCAAGTTAGAAACAACCTGGGGCGTGGGAGAGACACATATGAACCGCGTCATGTTGTGCGACACCGTGGCTATATCTTCCGCTAGAATCTCCACGCTGCCATCCTGTGCAAGCGCGCTGCTGCCGATTGTGGCTTTACCCGGGTCGCCCACTGCAAGGACTAGCTGCTTACCCGCCGAGGTGCTTTCGACGGTGTGGACGGACAGCCCGCGTTCCCGGATGAAGTCCGAACATTGCAGGATGGCCTGGCGGTGAGAATAGACTTCCCTGATTTCTGCAAGGCGAGCACCGGGCAGCCCTATCAAGTGCATCCTGATCTTGAGGCTGGCTTCACCCAGTATCCGGAACTTCTCCTCGAACATTATGTCTACGCACTCGTGGACGTCGCTGCTGTTCGTGTTCTCAATACCCAACACGCCAATTGCCGTCGTGTCTTCCCTGAGCCTGGCAGCTACCTCGGGGAATGAGCCACAGGGTATAAGCTCGTAACTTGTGCCGAAAAGTTGGCTCACCAGGATGTAGCTGAACGAGCCTTCCGGGCCGAGGTAATATATTCTCTTTGCCGGTGCCGTTGAAGCTTTCATCTGAGTAGGTGGACCAATTCCTCCAGCGACTCTATACGCGGGCAGTCCAGCGCCATGTCGCGCCGCACACCGTCGCGGTCCAGCAGGATTCCCGCGATGCCGGCCGAGCGAGCACCCAGCACGTCGGTGACGTAGTTGTCGCCCACGTGCACGGCCTGGCTGGCCGCTACCCCCGCCCTCGCCAGCGCCTCACGATAGAGGCCGGAGCCGGGCTTGGCCTCGCGTTGCACGCCGGACACCACCATGAAATCGAGGTACCGCCCCACGCCCAGCGGCAGCAGCACCTTGCCGATGAGCGCGCTCGCCCAGTCCGATACGACGCCCAACTTGTAGCCCCTGTCGCTCAGGCTCGCCAGCGTGGGCAGCACATCGGAGTAGAGCTTCCAGGCACCAGGGACAAGGTACCGCCTGTAGACGCCAACCGCGCAGGCGTCCAGTGTGGCCTCATCTGCCACAACCCCGGCCTCCCGGAAGACGGCGGTGTAATAGCCCGCCCACAGCCGTTGTACCCGCTCGTCCGACGACCAGAGATCCGGGTCGCTGCGTTGGGTGTGGTGCAGGAAGGCCGAAGCTCGGGGCACGGCCTCCTCCAGCGCCTCCATAGACAAGTGCAGACCGTGCTCCCGCCCCGCTTCGTAGCAGAGTTGGGACAGCGAAAGCTCGGAGTAGACCAGGGTCAACCCCGCGTCAAGGAAGACCGCGCGGACGTGCTCGAACATGGGGCGGTCAGCGGACAGGACCTGAGTGCTCCTCCTGGGGTACCACCTCGCCACCCGTGGGTGTACCGGCGATCTTCGAGGAGGGGCCGAGCCTGAACCGTTGCAGCCGTATACCCAGGGGCACAGGCTCCGGCGAGCCGATGGGTGTGGGGTTGGTCTGCGACAGGTCGAGTTGCTCCAGCTTGTATGCCCCGTAAATAGCGGCAACCAGCACCACCGCGCCCATCACGTACCCTTCTAACAAGTCCGCTTGCATCACCACGAGCGCGGCCACCCCCAGCATCCCCTGGATCAGGTAGAGGATCATGACCGCCTCTCTACGGCTGAAGCCGAGCGCCACCAGGCGATGCGAAAGGTGGTCCTTGCCGCCCCGGCTGATGGGGATGCCCCGGCGTATGCGCGACAAAGTGACCAGCACGGTATCGAACAGGGGCACGCCCAGCACCAGCACGGGCACCATCCAGGTCACGATGTCGAAGTTGGCCGGGAAGCGCAGCTTGATGCCCACCGCCGCCAGCATGAAGCCGAGGAAGAGCGAGCCAGTGTCGCCCATGAAGATATAGGCGGGGTTGAAGTTGTAGTAGAGAAAGCCGAGGCACGCCCCCACCAGCACGGCGGCCATAGGGGCTACCAGCAGTTGGTCGGTGAGCGTGGCGATGAGGAAGAAAAAGACCGAGGCCACCGCCGCCACCCCGCCCGCCAGCCCGTCCATGTTGTCCATCAGGTTGAGGGCGTTGGTGATAATGACCACCCACAGCACCGTTCCCGCATAGTTGAGCGCGTCGTTGTGGAGGAACTCGACCGAGATGCCGGAGAAGAAGAGCAGCGAGGCCGCCACCACCTGCCCCAGCAGCTTGGCGATGGGCCGCAAGCCCCACTTGTCGTCCCATACCCCCATCATTGACATGAGAGTCGCCCCGGCGAGGATGGAGGCGGTCTGCTGTACGTACTGCAAGTGCCCGAACAGCATGAGGCTGAGCATGACCGCCGCATAGATCGCGATACCCCCCAACAGAGGCACCGGGTTGGCATGTATCTTCCGCGACGAGGGCGCATCCACCACGCTATACCTGTGCGCCAGCCTCCGGGCCACCGGCGTGGCCGCGAAAGTGAACACCAGCGCCAGCAGGAAGACCAGGAGCAGCGGGCCGAGGGTGATGTTGGATTGTGGGTTGAGCAGTTGATACATGATTCTGAAACGTGAAACGTGAAACGTGAAACGTGATGGGGTTAGTCGGCGTTTGTGCTGTACTCTATGGTTTCTTCTCTAATGCCACTGCCTCTTTGGTTGTGGACCGTTACAAGGAGCAGTTTTAGTATTTGGTTCAATAGGTTTAGGCGGTGAGTTGTTACTGCTTCGCCCAGGACGTGACGGGCTTTGTAGTACCAATCCCGACTTTCTCTTGTTGAACCAAGAGCATATTCGTAAAAGTGTGCTCGTTCGCGGCTGGTTCCTCGGCTGTAACCTTCCGCGATATTAGCGCCAACGGACCCCAACGACCTGTACAGTTGGTCCGCTATGAACTTTGTGCGCGGGTCCTGAGTCAGCCTGGTAGCATCTTCCCACCCAATGTCACCTGCAAAAAGAGACAGCCGGTAAGCCTCCATCTTCCACAAACTATCACCCTTTATCGCCTCGGGAACAGACTCCTCCCACTCCTGATAGTTCATCACCAACCCTCAACCCTCACCGCAGCACGTTTCACGTTTCACGTTTCAGCTAAGGTTGCTGCGGAGTGTTCGGCATCTGGAAGTTGCCGTAGGGTTCGAGCGCGGTGGCACGCACGACGGCCTCGTTCGGGTACCCTGGGCGTCCTACCTTCCCGTAGAGGTAGCCGAGGCCGAAGTTGAGTATCGCCGCCCTGTGAGTGAGGGTAATCATGCCGGAGTCGCGCCAGACCTGCGTGCCGTTTTGGCCCTGCACGGCCACCCAGTTAGGGTCCTGGAACAGTTGCAGCAGCACCTCGTTGGGCACAAACTGGTCGCTGCCGGTGAATCCGCCGCGCTCGCGCAGATAGGCGGTTACCTCCTCCTCGGCTTCGACAAGCTCGTTTTCCAACGCCCGCATAACGGTATTTGTGACTATATTGGTCACCTGCGCTTCGGGCAGGGTGGTATTGGTATTGGTGTACGGCGCGGTAGCCTGTAGCAACGCATCCATGCGGTTGGCGAAGTTGTTGTCGATTACCGTGGCCGGGTCGAGGGCTATCGTCTCGGAGTAGGCCCGCCCCAGTTCGAGCATCAGCTTGCCGTAGTCCGTCTCGCCGTTGGTGGGTAGGGGCTGGCCCTGGTCGAGCAGGTTGCGAATCATCCCAGCGCGCTCGCCCAATAGCTGCGAACGTATGAAGGGCGTGCGGGCGAACAGCGGGTCGAGTTGCTCCTGTGAGATACGCAACGCCTCCATCGCCTTGTCAAACTGGTTGTTGCGAGCGTAAGCCACAGCTAGTTCGTCGCGTATCTGCGCGTTGCCGGGCGACCGGGTAGCGGCCCTCTCCAGCTCCTGCACAGCCACGGGGCTTTTTGACGGGTCGTTGCCGCCGGTCGGGTCGGCCCACCAGAGGTAGAGGCGGCCCAGGTTGGCGTAGTGGTCGCTGTTGAGGGGGCTTAGCTGGTTGGCCCTGCGTAAGGTCTGCTCGGCCCTACGGAGTCTCTCTGTCTCCTCCGCCTTGCGAAGGTTGTTGTTGCTCTGGGCGAGGGCGGGGTCGTTCGCTTCGTTGCCGCTATTGGGGTATTGCATGCGGGTGCGCAGGTTACCCTGTGTCTCGCTTCGCGCCTGCTTTGCAAACTCCAACCAGGCGCGCCCCAGGAAGAGGTAATAGTAGTCCTGGTCCGGCTGCAATTCAAGAGCGTCCTCGTATAGCTGTATCGCTTCGGGCCACCGCTGGGCGCTGTCGTAGGCCTGGCCCTGCTTGTAGATGGTGTCGGCCTGCACGCCTGAAGCGTTCCAGAGGAACCCCAGCAATATCGCCCCCAGGAAAAGCCCCAAGTACAGCACCAGCAACACCGGGTTGCTTACCGTATCCGAGTCGATGCTGCTGTAGCGGCTATCGCCGTCACGTCCGGTGCTATAGCCGCGCGCCTGGCCCTGGCCTTGCCCCTGCCCTTGCCCCTGCCCGCGCCTGCCGTCGGAGGTCTGCCCGGTGCCGGTGCGAGGCTGGCCGTTCGTCACGTTCGTGCTCGCCCTGCCCCTGGAGCCTTGCGAGGCCCGGCCATTGCCGCCCTGCGCTACTTGCACCGTAGCCGCGCCACGGGAGGCCCCCCTACCTGCCGCGACCGGGCGCGCATCCTCGACCGGTACCGCTTCCGAAGCCAGTACGGCGGCCCCCGCGGGCACGGCTACCGGCACGTACTCATCCTCAGCCATACTTTCGCGGCGCAGGTAAGGGTTGAGGAAATAGCTAAAGACCACCATCTGGGCCACTATCAGGTAGAAGTAGGTCCAGGTGGAGGCGATCTGGATGCCGGTCTGTATTTCTACGAAGTGCGCGGTCATCGCGGAGAGGAGGGTGAGCAACAGCAGCGAGTCTCGCACGCCGGTAGCCCGCTTGAGCGCCTTGATAGCCAGGAAGTAGAAAGAGCCGACCAGGAAATAGTATGCCAGGAGGCCCAGCACGCCCATGGTTACCAGGTGGTCGAACTCCACGTTATGCGAGCGGTCGGGTGTGGCGTTGCGAAGCTCTACCTGTGCCAGCTGAGGCGGGTAGAACGGGTTGTAGGCCACGTACATCGACTCCGGCCCCCAGCCTATAATAGTGCGGAGCGGGTCGTGCAGGGTCTGCCTGGTAGCGCCCTGCCAGATAAGGTCGCGGACGCGGCCGGTGCCCACGTCGGTCTGAGTTAGGGTACTCAGGCGCTCGATACCGCGTCCTACTACGGGCAGGTTATCCAGCGCCTTGAGGGGAGAGCCGGGTATGTTGAGAGCCGCCACGAACAGGGCCGTTACCAGCGCCAGGGCGGATACCGTGCCGCCTATTCGCGCCATCCAGCGTACGTTACGCCTGCGCCCCACGAGCCACATGCCCACCACGAAGGTTACTATCGAAGCGCCCAGACCAAGCCACGGACCGCGACTCTGGCTGAGGTAGATGCAGATTAGTTGCAGGAAAATGAGCAACCCGTAGCCCGCGTTGAGGAAGACGCGCAGGATGCCCCGGTCGGGTGCGGTGTTACCCGACATCCGCTCGCTACCGGCCAGGGCGTAGGCTCCCGCGCCGACCGTGCCCCAGAGGAGCATGAAGAACATCACCCACAGGAAGGCCCCACCGTCCATAGTGATAGCGGCGCCAAACTGCTCCTGCCCTTGCGCCCCGCTGCGCTCTATCGTCCAATTGAAGACGAGGGCCACCGTCGTCACCAGGAACAGCACCACACCCAGGATTGGCAACGTGGGCGATACGACGCTTGGATTGTCGCGGTTGTTGCCCAGCCATTCCAGGCCCCAGCAACCGGCGTAGAAGACCACCAGACCGAAGGGCAGCACCCACCAGGTGCTGGCATCGGGGAGGGGCAGGCCCGCCGCGATCTTAAGGGCCATGTAGAGGAAGAACACCTGGATGAATATGATAGCAAGGCCACCTGTGACCACCGCCCAACCGTAGCCGGGAGCGGACATGGCGCGGGTGCGTGCTAGCTTGCGCCGCTCGGCATCGGTGAGGGGCGCGGCCTCGGTTTCCCGGTCGGCCTGCCGCGCGGCTATGCTGGCGCTGACACCGACGAACAGGCGGTAGGCGGCGAACGGCGCGACCATGATGAGCCAGGCCGCCACGAAAATGGCGTTACCCATCGAAGAGGCCACACGAGTAGCGGTATCCCCCGCCCAGGGTAGAGGGTCGAGCCGGAACCCCTGCAAGAGACCGTACAGGGCCACGGGCACCGAGGTGAGCAGCATGAAGTTGATCAGCCGCTCCAGTTGCGGGCGGGTGCGCAGGTTGGCAATTATCATGATGGCAAGCAGCATGTAGCTGTACTGCGTGTAGGTACCCTGCAAACGCTGGTACGACCCGAAGATGGTGGCAAAAGGGGTGACGGTAAAGAAACTGCTTACCAGGTAGACGAGGGCGTACGCCAGGATAGGTATGAGCATCGGCACGCGCAGGACGCCCAGCCAGCCGGGCAGCCCCGCCCGCGCCGCACCGTCCACAGCGGCCGCCGCCTTGCCGCCCCTGCCCACCGGCGCGGCTGCGGCGTTGCGCTCCGACATGGCCCGGTAGCCCGCCTCGACCAGCTTGACGATCCAGGCCGCCAGCATGATGAGCACCAGCGACCTGAGCGCCGAGATCTTGTCCGGCTCGAACACGCGGCTGCTGTAGACGTTGAAGAAGAGCGGCACTATAATAGCCGCGCCCAGCCAACCCATCTCCAGCACCCTATCCGCGTACTGACCTACCCTGGTAAGCAAATCTATCTCCTTTGGTTCTGAAACGGATTCTGAAACGTGAAACGTGAAACGTGATGCGGTTTGCTCAACGGCGTCACGTAATTTGAAGTTTGCTTCCGAAACCTAATTCCTATACGGGACTCTATTCCCCTCTGTCATCCTGAGCGTAGCGAAGGATCTAAGATGCTCCGTGTGCCCTCGCGCTGAACCACGAGCACTATGGTCTATAACATTCAGCAGCATCCCTCTTCACCTTCTTGAGATCCTTCGCTACGCTCAGAATGACAAAGAGGGGCTTTGGTCCTGCCACACCAACAGTATCCTATTCACGCGCCCTGTTTAGCAAGCCGCATCACGTTTCACGTTTCAGTGGCTAGGACGCTTTCCTGCTGCCAACGGCGCTCTTCTCGCGCATGCCGTCTTTGATTTCGGTGATCTCCCGCAGCATGTCCCTGGCGTTTTCCATCGAGGGCTGCGAAGGGGGTGCGCCCGCTATCATGGCGGCGATTTCGTACTCTTTGTCGTCGCCGGTAAGCTCGTCAACCTGGGTGCGGGTGCGGTCGCCCACCACCTGCTTGGTGATCTTGTAGTGGTTGTCTGCGAAGGCCGCTATCTGGGGCAGGTGGGTGATGCAGAGCACCTGGTGGCTTGTCGTGAGACCCCAGAGCTTCTCGCCGACCACGCCGCCGCTCCTGCCGCCCACGCCCACGTCCACCTCGTCAAACACCAGCGTGGGGGTCATATCGGCCTCTGACAAAATCGACTTGAGGGCCAGCATGAGGCGCGAAGTCTCGCCACCGGAGGCGATCTTAGCCAGCGGCTTGAGCGGCTCGCCTGGGTTGGGCGAGATGAGGAACTCCACCCGGTCTATACCCTTGTCCGAATACGCAAAACGGCCGCTCTTGCCGGGCACCGGTACGCCGTCTTCGGAGGGCTGCTGGGTAATCTCTACCTGGAAGCGGGACGACCCCATCAGCAGGTCCTTGATAGACTTCTCAACGTCGCGGGCCATGCTCTCACCCGCCTTACCGCGCGCCTCCGACATGCGCTGCCCTAGCTCGCCTATGGTAGCGGCAAGCCGCTCGCTCTCCTCCTGCAAGGCGGCCACGCGCTCCTCGCTGTTAGAAATACCCTCAAGCTCCTGCGCCGCCCGCTCCCCAAAGGTGATAACGTCCTCTAATGTAGGGCCGTACTTGCGCTTGAGCTCGTGCAGCAGCGAAATGCGCTCCTCTATCTCCTCCAGGCGGGCGGGGTCGTGCTCCACCGTTTCGCGGTATACGCGCATGGTGCGGCCCAACTCCTCCACCCGCTCGTACATGTCATCCAGCGTGGGCAGGTGCTTCTCCATCGACGGGTCGAGGCGTGCCAGGTCCGCCATCTGCCCCGAAGCCTCCCCCAATGCATCACGCACTGAAGTAGTAGGGGGTGCGGCGGTCCTGCCCCTAGGCGCGAAATCGTCGTCACCCGCCTCGATGAGCAGGGCGTAAATCTGGTCGCACAGGGACGACAGCCGCTCGGCGTTGGCGAGGCGGCCCCGCTCAACCGCAAGCTCGGTGTCTTCGTCCGGCTGCACGCCCGCCTTCTCTATCTCCTCCACCTGGTAGGTGAGCAGGTCGGCGCGGCGGGCAAGCTCGCGCTCGTCGCGTTGTAGGTCGCGCAGCTCCTTCTGTATGGCCCGCAGCCTGGCGACTAGCTCGGCCATCTCCCGCCGCTCCCTGGAAAGCCCGGCGTACTGGTCGAGCAGATCGATGTGGGTGGCGGAGCGCAGCAGGGATACGTGCTCGCTCTGGCCGTGCACGTCCACCAGCAGCTCGCCAATCTGCTGCAAGGTAGGCAGGTTCACCATGCGCCCGTTCACGCGGGCCACCGTGCGCCCGCTGGGGTTTATCTCGCGGGTGACGATCACCGAGTCGTCGCTACCGTCCTCCGCGTCCGAGAGGCCGCCGTCCAGCAGAATTGAGCGCACCGTTTGCAGCGGCTCCGGGGGCATGGAAGCCAGGTCGAACATGCCCTCCACCCGCGCCGAGGTAGCGCCATGCCTGACGAACTCAGGCCCGATCTTGGACCCGAGCAGAGCGCCGAGCGCGTCGATGATGATAGACTTGCCCGCGCCCGTCTCGCCCGTGAGCGCGTTAAAGCCGGGGCCGAGGCGCAAGTATAGCTTGTCTATAATCGCAAAATTGGAGATGTTCAGTTCGGCAAGCATTGCGGATGTGTTGCGCGGGTGGCTGGAGGTTATCGGTCAGCGGCTAATAGTTGGAGACCCTTATATATAGGAACGGTTGCACTAATTATACCATACCGCGCGCCCGACGGTGGCAGGGTGGTCTTGCCTGGAAAAGGAAAGAGGACTACCCGTGTGGGTAGTCCTCTTTAGTTCTCGCCTATCCAGGTTTACGGTTCCCAGTAGGTGCTGTTCCAGTTCACCGAGTTCCAGTTGACGGAGTTCCAATTGACACTATTCCAGTTGACGGAGTTCCAGTTCACCGAGTTCCAGTTGACGGAACTCCAGTTTAGCGGCTCGCTGCCGGACCAAAGTAGTTGGCTGGCCTGGATGTTGGTGTTGGCGGAGGCCGTGGTGGTGCCGAGTACGGCGGCCTTCACGTCCAGGTAGCCCGCACCTGCCTTGGCCGAATTGTAGCCGGGCCAGGTCTTCGTGCTCTTTACGGCCGTGGCCTTGAGGCGGTACTTCACCTGGTCGGGTGTGAGGTTCGGCTCGTCCTGCAACAACAGGGCTGCCGCGCCAGCCACTATGGGCGCTGACATGGAGGTCCCGGACATTCTGAAGTACTGTGCGGTGTTTGTAGAGGTGCTTGTAACTACGGCGCTCGGGTACAACTTCTCAAGGTCGCTGCTGTACGACAGAGGTGCCTTGATCTTGTAGCCGGGAGCCACCAGGTCGGGTTTGGCGTGGCCTTCCGGCGTGGTGCCGTAGGCCGAGTAGCTGGTTACCACATCATCAGTAATACTCGTGGAGAGCCTATCATCTACAGCACCAACTGTGATGACGAAAGGATCGTTGGCGGGTGGGAAAAGCGTAGCCGAGCCATTGTTGCCTGCCGACACCACCACCACGATGCCGTTGAACCATAGAATTTCCACGGCTGCACAGATCGGGTTGGTGTGGTACGACTCGTACACGCTGGAGTTGAGGGACAGGTTCACTACACGGGTATTGTAAGTGGCCTTGGTGTCCAATACCCACTGTAGGCCCGCTATCACGTCGGAAGATGTGGACCTGCCGTCGTCATCTGATACTTTGACGTTCAGCAGATTAGCTTTGGGGGCGACTCCTGGGTACTTGCCTTCGTCGCCGGATACCCTCGCGTTACCTGCGATGATGCCGGCTACGTGAGTACCATGACCATACCCGTCAGACATGCTCAGGTTTTCGCTGAACTTGCGCTGGCCTACGATCCTTGTGCCTTTGCCATCTTGCGTCTTGAAGTCCGGGTGATTTTCAGAAATGCCGCTGTCTACCACAGCCACGGTCATCCCCTGACCCTGCAAGTAAGGCGCTGTGTTCCACACCTGGTCAACTTTGGTAGACACGATGTGGGTGTTCTTGAGGGGCTTGGTATCTACGCAGTCGGTACACGCGGTAGGCGTAGGTGTGGGTGTAGGTGTTCCGCCAGGAGCAGGCTTACCTGCTTGCTCGACTGGTGCATCGAGGGATACCCACCGTACGCCGTCGGAGGCCGCAAGCTCGCTTACCGACCCTGCGGGCACATCTGCCGCAAAGGCATTTATGATGGAGAGGTCTTTGGTGACCTGCCCGCCCATCGACTGTACATTTTGCTCGGCGCTGCTGTCCGCGCCCCACTTCTGCACGATCACACTCACCGTCTGATCGGGCCGCTGCTGTGCCATTTGTAGTAACATCGGGTGCGCTTTGACCGCGGCCTCGGCCTGCCGCGACTGCAATGCCGTCGAGCCAGGCATGACACCGAGTACCCCCAGGGCCATCGTTGCCGCCATAAAGGCCCGCATGGTGCGTCGCCAGGGTAATCCTGACGGCCCACTGAGACTGTTTCCCATTCGCCACTCCTTTTCTTCAGCGTAATAGAAGATGATGCCAACTAAAGAGCACAACATTGCATAAAAAGAACCGGAACCGTATTAGCGGTACCGTCTACATCGTACTCTTTAGCTACCCTGCCTACTATTACGCGATAGAGGTAGAGTTCTTAGTACCTTGGTCCCTGGGAATTAACTCCTAGTCTTCTACTACTTTTGGTCGCTTTCGTGCGTAGCGGCAGCCATTTTGCCCCCTTCTTAACGTGCAAAGTCCTCATGAGTACCAGTACTCCGGTACTCATGAGGACTTTTTTGCTAGAGACTCAGGCCCCCAAATGGAGGACTGCGAACCTATCTAGAGTTAGTCTTGATTCGTCTCGACCGAGGTCATGCGGCGTCGCCTTAACAGGAGGCCGCCACCGAGCAGCAGCATGGCGAGACCCGCCAGCACGAGCAACAGGGTCGCGCCCAACGCGCCGGTCACCGGCAATATCCCCATGAAGGGAGACTGGCCGGTCTGGTTAGCCTGGACAGCGTCAGGGTTCTCCGAGCTAACGCCAAGGACTCCCTCTCGCGGACCTTGCGGTGCTTGCACGCGGTTCTCGGTAACCCCAGGGCCACCCACGAAGGGCAGCACGTCCGACTGCCTGGACTGGTTGTTATTCGAGGGGTTAGACCCTGTAGAGTTCCCCCCAATCCTGCGAGCACCAGGCGCGACACCTGCGCCTGCGGTTGGGGTAGCTGTAGCTGTATTCGTGGCGGTTGCGGTAGCGGTGCTCTTCTCAACCTCCACCGTTGAAGTGGCGGTCACAGTAGCGGTGTTGGTCGCCGCTGCCGTTGAAGTGGCACTCGGCACGGAAGTGTTGGTAGCTACGGCCACTGTGTTGGTGGGTTGAGGGGTAGACGTTGCCGTCCGCGTCGCGGTGGCGGGAGCGGTAGTATTGGTGGGAATTGCGGTGTTGGTCGGCACCACGGGAGTGTTGGTGGGCGGCACTACAACGGGTGTATTCGTGGCCGCTGGAGGTGGGGGCACAGCGCAGTTGTCCTTCACGGGCTGCTGCTTGTGCTTCGACTCGCAAACTCGCCCGGTGCCACTGACGGTCACATAGAGCTTGTAAGGTCCCTGGCCCGCCTGGGTGGCGCATACGGTGCCATCTACGTAAATGGTGCTCTTGGGAGGCACCACAACACCAGCAAAGTTCCCCTGCCCTATCTGCGTGTTCGAGCGGCCCTCCAGCACGACTGTGCCGTTAACGGTCATGGGTGTGTCGCCCTCGTTCTTGAGAGGGATGGAGTAATTCGCGCAGCGGTCCGCGTCCATGCAAGCCTTGAAGCTGAGGATGGCGAACTGGCAACCGCCGCCATTGTCCTGGTCCTTAGCCTCTTTGGTAGGCTCAGGCTCTTTGGTCGGCTTGGGTTCCTTGGTGGGTTTAGGCTCGTCCGCTACCTTGGTAGGCTTAGGTTCTTCGGTAGGCTTAGGCTCCTTGGCCTCTTTGGTAGGCTTCGGGTCCTTGTCCTTATCCTTGTCCTTGTCTTTCTCCTTGTCCTTATCTTTGTCGTTATTGCCATTACCGTTGTCGGCAGGCTGCGCTTGCAAGGCGCTGGCCGCGACTACTCCGCTGGAGCCGTTGCTCACCAACGACATAAACGGCCCGCTCGACAGCAAGAGCGCGAACACGCTCGCTGAGATAATAATCCATCGCTTGATGGAATTGTGGTCCTTATTGGATGTACTGTTCACGACGTAACTCTCCTTGGCTATTCATGTGCGCCCGTAGATAGATGTTTGCGCCCGGACGATATTGGTGACGTGTACTGGTAAGGGTATGGGTTGAAAAGCCGGCCTCCACTCTACATGATCACCTGGTACGTCGCAGTTAGAGCTGCCATGCGCGACTACCCAGCCTGAGTCGCGACACGCGCCCGCGTGCTAAGACTGCATTCCACATTCCAAACTAGGACGACCCCCAAGAGACAACCGAGCGAGGCTCAATTGCTGGACAAGTGGAAACTGCCTTACAAGTACCGGGGAAAGTAGAGGGGAAAGACCCGGAAGGAGCTGCGCCCTGATGCTAGTATCAATGTTGCTCCGAGATTTACATAAGGCAAAAAATGTGCCAAACCGACTGTATAGGTCTAGAGGCAGGCACAAAAGGGGGGTGGCACGCGTGCCACCCCCTGTTTTAAGTTGACATTGTTAGGGCTTACTTTGACGTTATGGCGTAGTGCAGCCTGGGAAGAAGACCACGGACACGATCTTCGACACCTGGCCGCGGGTGGTGTTGGCGCCGGGGCGGAAGGTGCCGTCTGAGTAGCCGCCTACAGCCCCACGGGCCGCTACTCGCTCGACAAACACGTAGAAGTCGCTGCTAGGCGGCACGTCCGAGAAGGTCTGGCCGGTGGGCGTGTCGTTGTAGCCCGCCGCGTTGCTCACGATCTTGGCTATCTGTCCCCTGGTGGCGAATGCACCGAGGCGGAAGGTGCCGTCCGAGTAGCCGCCTATGTAACCTCGTCGCGCCATACGCTCTATGAACGGGTAGAAGGTTGAGCTGGGTGGTACGTCCGTGAAGGTCTGGCCGGATACCGGCTCGTTGAAGTTAGCGGCGTTAGCCACTATCTTGGAGAGTTGGCCGCGTGTGACGTTGTCGCCGGGGCGGAAGGTGTTATCGCCATAACCGCCTAGCACGCCCGCGCACGCCAGGCACCTTATGTAAGGATAGAAGGTGCTCCCTTCTGCCACGTCGCTGAAGTTGATCGTGCAGGCAGGTGCGCGGTCGGCAAGGATGATGTCCGCCTTGTCATTGGTATCGTTCGTGACCATCCGATCTGAAGTTGTATTGAACGCTATGAACCGCCCGTCATTGCTGATAGCAGGAGCGTAGTTGTACCCCCCGCCGCTCCTGCTGACCCACTCGGTCGCGCCTGTCGCGAGGTCCCGCACGTAGATGTCGGTGAGTACGTTGGTATCTCCCGAGTCTAATGCCAGGTCCGACTGGAACGTTATGTAACGACCGTTACCACTAATGCGCGAGTCGCGGCTCGCTGAGCCGTCGGTGTTAGGCGCGGGGCGTGTCTCGTCGCTGCGCAAACTGACCAACTGTGTAGTATCGGTCTGGCGATCAAACACGTAGACGTCCTGGATATTGTCTGTTTCCTGCGGAGCAATGTTGCTGGCCTCGCTCGTGTAGGAGACAAACCGCCCGTCGTTACTGATGCTGGCCTCCAGGCTGTCGTTATTGGTCTGGGCACCACTCTGCGTCAGGCTGACACGCTCTGTCTGCCGCGTCTCGCGGTCGAACACAAAGACATCCAACCAGCCGTTGGTATCACCTGCCACCAGGTCATCAGCCATAGAGTGATAAGCCACATAGCGGCCATCGTCGCTGATGCTCGGATTGAAGCTGTGGCCCCTGCTATTGGCGTTGTTGTCGCTAATAAAATCGACAACGCCGGTGTCGCGGTCGTATACGTAGATGTCGCGCACGCCGACCTCATCCTCGGGTGAAAGTGACCCGTAGGTGTGAAACGCTATGTAGCGCCCATTGCCGCTAATCGCGATGCGATCGACGTTGAAGCCGAACTCCGGCGTACCGCTGATGCCTGGGAGCGCGAATTGTGTTGTGTTGGCCTGGCGGTCGCGGATGAACATATCCTGGCCGGGATTTTCATCCCCTTCCACGAGGGTGTCGTCATCCGAGAGGAAGATAACCAAGCGACCATCGTCGCTCATGTCCGCCCGCAGGGTCTGGGAGTCGGCCTCCCCACCTGTATTGGAGACACTGACCATTTCCGTGGTGCCGTTGGTCCGGTCGCGTACAAAGACGTCCAGGTCGAAACCGGTGTCGCCTGGTGCCAGGTTTGTAGCACCCGAGATGAACATCACGTACCGGCCATCGGCGCTGACCGCGTTGGGTGTATTATTGTTGCCGCTGGAGCCGTTACCTTGCTCTTCGTTCGAGTTGACGCTGATAAGCTCCAGCGCGGCCTGTGGAGCCATGGGTGCGGCCGGGGCTGCCGAGGCATCGCCCGTAGATTTCTGGGCGTTGGATACCGCCGGTCCACCGGCTCCTACTAAGGCAAGGCCTATGAGGCCCGTGATAGCTAAACCCTTCCACATGGTACGTTGGGTCTTCTGTTGGACAGACACTGCGCTACTCCCTTTCTGAATCGACTGTTTTACCTACAGACCAAGTGCGCGCCCGACACAACAAGAGCCTCGCATCGCAATAGGAGTTAGAGGGGGTATAAGGTTGCTCCGAGCAAAGGCTCTATAAAGAGAAATATTATACCATGACCCCTTGGATGTAACCGCAGGTTTCGGATAAGTAGGATACTTTTTAGGATAAAAGTACTATACGTGGGACAGCGGTGAAACCGATGTATCGTCTGAAAACAAGTACGGAAAAGGGGGTTGGCTCAGAGCCAACCCCCTTTATTATGCGTCTAGCCTGAGAGACTTAGTAGTCCATGCCGCCCATGCCCATGCCGCCACCGCCGCCCGGCATCGCAGGCTCCTTCTCAGGGATGTCGGTGATGAGGGCCTCGGTGGTGAGGATCATCGAGGCGATGGATGCGGCGTTCTCGAGTGCGGAGCGCGTCACCTTCGCCGGGTCCATGATACCCACCTCGAACAGGTCCACGTACTCGCCCGACATTACGTCGAAGCCGTACTTGTTGCTGTCCTTCTCCTGCTGGGCGCGGCGGATGTTCTGCACGATCACCGAACCATCCTCGCCCGCATTGGCGGCCAGCTGGCGGATAGGCTCCTCCAGCGAGCGGCGCACGATTTGCACGCCCGTTGTCTCGTCACCGGAAGCGGTCTCAAGGTTCTTGAGGGCCTCCACGGTGTTCAGCAGGGCCACGCCACCGCCGGGCACCATGCCCTCCTCTATACCGGCGCGGGCCGCCGAAAGGGCGTCCTCCACGCGGTGCTTCTTCTCCTTAAGCTCGGTCTCGGTAGCGGCACCCACCTTGATGACTGCCACGCCACCGGCCAGCTTCGCCAGGCGCTCGTTGAGCTTCTCGCGGTCGTAGTCGGAGGTGGTCGACTCCATCAGGGCGCGGATCTGCTCGACGCGGGCCTTGATGGCCTTCTCGTCGCCCATACCCTCGATGATGGTGGTGCTGTCCTTGTCGGAGCGCACGCGGCGGGCGCGACCCAGGTCGGCCAGCGTAGTGCTGTCCAGCTTGCGGCCGACTTCCTCGGAGATCACCTGGCCGCCGGTCAGGATGGCGATGTCGCGCAGCATTTCCTTGCGGCGGTCGCCGAAGCCGGGGGCCTTGACGCCCAGCACGTTGAGCGTGCCGCGCAGGCGGTTCACAACCAGGGTAGCCAACGCCTCGCCCTCGACGTCCTCGGCGATGATGACCAGGTCCTTGCGGCCCGTCTGGATCATCTTCTCGAGCACCGGCAGCATCTCCTGCACCGAAGAGATCTTCTTGTCGGTGATCAGGATATAGGGGTCGTCAATCTCGGCGATCATGCGCTCGGAGTTGGTGACGAAGTAAGCGGAGATGTAGCCCCGGTCGAACTCCATACCCTCGACGTACTCAGTCTCGAAGCGGAGGCCGCGGCTCTCCTCGACGGTGATAACACCGTCCTTGCCCACGCGGTCCATCACGTCCGCGATCAGGTTGCCGATCTCAGGGTCGGCTGCGGAGATGGTGGCGATGTGGGCGATGTCCTCGCGGGTCTCCACGGGGGAAGACATGGCGTGGATGTGCTCTACGGCTGCGCGGGTGGCGATGTCGATACCGCGCTTGAGCAGCATCGGGTTGGCACCGGCGGCCAGGTTCTTCAGGCCCTCGTGGACCATCGCCTGGGCGAGCACGGTAGCGGTGGTGGTGCCATCACCGGCCACGTCGTTGGTCTTGGTGGCGGCTTCCTTGAGCATCTGGGCACCCATGTTCTCAAACGGGTCCTTCAGCTCGATTTCCTTGGCGACTGTCACGCCGTCGTGGGTGACGGTGGGAGCGCCGAACTTTCTATCCAGGGCCACGTTGCGGCCCTTGGGACCCATCGTGGTCTTCACTGCGTTGGCGACTGCGTCAATACCCGCTTTGATCGACGCACGCGCCTCCATGCTGAATTCCAACTGCTTAGCCATCGTTTACCTCCAGAATGTAATTACGAATTATGAATTACGAATTACGAATTTCATTACGAACCAGGCACTCTCTACATGCGCATCTAATTCGTAATTACTAATTAGTAATTCGTAATTAGCCGAGTACGGCTAGAATGTCGCTTTCGCGCAGGATGAGGAACTCTTCGCTGGCCTGCTTTAGCTCGGTGCCGGCGTACTTGGAGAAGAGCACGCGGTCGCCTTCCTTCAG
The DNA here is from genome assembly GCA_036388595.1 of Chloroflexia bacterium. Classification (GTDB taxonomy): domain Bacteria; phylum Chloroflexota; class Chloroflexia; order QHBQ01; family JADMIH01; genus JADMIH01. The sequence continues at coordinate 21,820 of DASVRN010000140.1, read as the reverse complement.
TTCCATGGGGGCGCGGGTGCCGTTCTCGTTGAGCTTGCCGGGGCCTACCGCTATCACGATAGCCTCCTGGGGCTTCTCCTGCGCGGTGTCGGGCAGGTAAATGCCGCTCTTGGTCTGTTCCTCGCGCTCCACGGCCTTGACCACAACACGGTCGCCGAGGGGGCGAATGTTGGTCTTTGCCTGGGTTGCTGCATCAGCCATTTCCTGGATACCTCCTGATGTTTGGGTGAGATTGGACGCTTGCTTTGCAAGCATATCGAATGCGTCGCTGCCATTCTTTCTTTTCAAATTAGCAGACGAACCGTCCGAGTGCTAATTATATAGCAAGTTCCAAATCTTGACAAGGGTTTTTCGGCAGTTTTTTAGCACTTTCCTGGAAGAGTGCTAACAAGAAGCTGTCTCAAAGATGACAATGTTGAATACAGGCCGCAGAGTCTCACCCTGTCATTCTGAACGCAGTGAGAAATGACAGGGGTAGGGCTATGTGCTCATACCTGAGCCTGCTATTATTGTGATAACTTCAAGACACTTGCGTATACGCACGACAAGAAGCCACGAACTCCGTTTATGAGAGTTCGTGGCTTCTTGTCGTGCCTTCGGGTATTAGAGGCTTGCAGCCTCAGCCCAGGTTACGGGTTGATGCAGAAGCGGGCGATAGCGAGGTTCTGGCTATCCGCGCCCTGGAGCGATACGGCCCAGTTGCCATAACCGCCGATATCTACAAGGTCTTGATCTATCCTGAGCGAGAGGTTAATGGTACCGCCGGGGCTTGCTGGGAATCCTTCATCAGGATTTTCGGTGCCGCCCACCAAACCGTCCGGGGTCGTCAGCCAGTACGATATCTGTTCGCCCGGCCTGAACCCTCGTGCCGTTATTCTAATGATAGTACCCACACGGCCCGAACTCGGTGTGGCTTCAGCGTTACGATTGCCTGAGACGTCGCAAGCCGCGGGCACGGGTGTGGGTGCTCCTGGCGGCAGAGGCGTCGGGCTGGGAGGGGCGGCCTGGCCGATTATCTTGAAGTAGCCAATCGCCGTGCGCCTGGAACTCGTACCTTCATACGTAACCGCGTAAACACCCAGTGGGAAAGCACTGTTGCTGCCCAGGGACACACCGCCCACGTTGCCATTATCGTCAGCTATCACCTGGAAGTCCGCACCAATTACCGACTGGTCGGGCGCGGTCACATAGATGCCGACGTTCTCCCCCGGTTGGAAGCCGGTGCCGCTGAACTCAAACCTGGTGCCGCGAGGGCCACAGGTGGGCCGCACGGTGGCGTTCCTGGCGGCGGGGATGCCCTCGCAGGTCGCGTTGGGGTCGGCCGGAGGCGCGGTGGGCGGGGCGACAGGCGGCACGGTAGGCGAAGGATTGCCGGGGCCGGTGCCTGGCGTGGTCTTTGGCCCGTACTTGCGGTCGTACTGGAACCTGCCAAGAAGCGACAGCAGCACGTTATTTGGAGCCTGCAACTCGGGGTGCAGCTCGAACACTGCGCGCTCGAAATATTGCACCGTGTACGACTTACCGTCAACCGGGCTTACCTCAACGAACTGGTCGGAGATGGGGAAGCCCTGCTGCGCCAGGCCGCCGTGCGTCTGCCAGTACTGTAGGAAGGCCCCACCCACGCGCTTGCCCGTTTCGGGGAAGAGTAGCGAACCCGCCGAGGTATTTGCCACCTGGCCGCTCGCACCCTGGTCGCCATACTTCTGCTTGTAGAAGGATACGCCAAGCAGCGACAGCAGCACGTTATTGGGAGCCTGCAATTCGGGGTGCAACTCGAACACCGCGCGCTCGAAGTACTGTACCGTGTAGGTCTTGCCGTCCGTCTCCGAGACCTCCTGCATCTCCTCGGAGATGGGGAAGCCCTGCTGCGGCAGGCCGCCATGAGTGTTCCAGTATTGCAGGAACACGCCCTTCACCGTCTTGCCCGTCTCCGGGAAGGTGCGGCTGTCGCCCTGCGCTGAGACTTGCGTCAGCCCGGACGGGGCAAGTGACAGCAGCGTCGCTACTAATATAAAAGCTGATAACCAGTAGAGTTTCTTGCTCTTCATTGATTTCCCTCGCTAGTGCTAGCCGGAACAATGCCCGGCGAGTAACAATGCTCGGTGGCTAGGCGTTCCCGCGTAGCCGCTGACCGTGGGTACTGAATAGGCACACCTCCAAGGAGGACGAACACAAAAGTGTCATGTGGCCCATTGCAGACGTAGTTAGCAATCTCCAGTCGCTCCACGGTTCTGCAAGAATGGGACCATCCGTACAGGGTATTGTCTCTTGGGTCAATTAACGCAGAATTCGGACTGAGGTCGCAAGCACCTGAGACGCGAGTGGAGGGGCGGCAGGGCAACTTGGCCGCTACCGTCCCCATATGCTTATGTGTGAATACGCTTCAGACGCTTACGGGGTCACACAGCCCGGATAGAATGTGTTGGCGACGATCTTGGAGGCCTGGCCTCGTGTGACGAGGTTGGCGGGGCGGAAGTAGGGAAGGTTGCCCGCGCCGCAAGGCTCCCCCGACCCGCCACAAGGATACCCGCCGATGTAGCCCCGCGAGGAGAGCCGCTGTATCCACACGTAGAAGGGGCTACTGATAGGCACGTCCTCGAAGTTGCGCCCGGTGTGCTCCTCGCTAAAGCCCGCCGCGTTCGAGACGATCTTGCTCAACTGTCCCCGGCTGGCGTTGGCGTTCGGCCTGAAGTAGGGAAGGTTGCCCGCGCCGCAAGGCTCGCCCGCCCCACCACACGCGTAGCCGCTCATGTGGCCCAGCCTCGACAGCCTGTTGATCCAGATGAAGAAGGGGCTGCTCGCTGGCACGTCAGCGAACATTTGCGCGCCGGGGTCGTTGTTGAAGCCGGCGGCGTTCGACACCACCTTGGCTATCTGGCCCCTGGTGATGTTGTGGTTCACCCGGAAGTAGGGGTTGGTGCCACCGTTGCAAGGCTCGCCCGGCTCGCCGCAGGGGTACCCACCCAGGATATTGCGGCACGACAGGCAGCGCACCGAGTCGTAGTAAGTACTGCCGGACGGCACGTCCTGGAAGATGACCTGGCACACCAGAGCCGTTCGCCAGCTTGCGTATAGGCCGCGAAGGTTGTTGAGGGTAAGGGCGTTGTTGGCTGAAAGCGGGTCGTTTTCGGGCCTGCCCGTGGGACGACCATTGTAAAGCACGTCCGGGTTGGAGAAGCGCGCTATACGTGAGCAGGTACTGGCGGGGCACGCATCCTCATTGGGATAGGCCATAACCGTGCGGAAGGTGCCCAGCACGTCGTGGTAGCCGTACGAGTAGTTGTAGACACCTGTATCACCGGCGCTGGCAACGCGGTCGTGCAGGCTGCCCATGTTGTGCCCAAGCTCGTGGGCCAGGGAGAGGTTGCCTGAAGCGCAGGGCATATGCACCACGCTGAACGCCAGGTGAGAAAAATCGTAGCCTGTGTCGCGTAACTGCCAGGCCAGCCCGCAGTACGCATCATTGGAGATTAAGACTGACACCATATCGGCACCATATTGCTCCCGCAACGTGTGTGCCTCGTCCATAAACCCATCGGAAGGTTCGGTCAACCTGCTGAGGTCGTCCTCGTACGCATCGGGGTCATCGGGGTCATCGGGCAAAGTTTCGACGTAGTTAGTAAGCGCCTTGTACACCAGGTTGAGCTGCATATCGATGCCACTCTCCGTGTACGCGTTGTTGGCTTCCTCTACGGCAAGTTCAACCAGGGCCGCGGCTGCCCCGGCCCCACCCTCTTCGACCTGGGCCTTGGGGGTCCAGAGGACTATCAAATCGACCTGGGTGGCGGCTGAAGGCGCGGAAGGGGCCTGGACAGGCTCCCCAGCAGCGGGAGAGGTGGCGCTCTTGAGGGACCGCGACATAGCCTCCTGCGCGTGCTCCTCCTCGTGCTCGTAATAGCCCGCCGGGTGTTCCGCCGGATAACCCCCGTGATTTACCTTGTAGACAACGTGCGTGCCATTCCCGGCGTAGCGCACCTCGTAGGACGCACCCGGCATGGTGATGTTAGCGGCCATGACCTCACCATTTACCACCAGCGTAGCGTAGCCGTCGGTCACACCCTGGAGAGGGCCTGCCCAGACCGCGCTGCCGGAGGGGTTGGTGCGGGCGCGCTCCCGGACGGCAGTGAACGCCACATCGGGGAAGAGATTGAGCGATAGCGTGGCCGCCCCATCCCCTTGCGGACGCGCGAAAGGCGACAGGTCCACCGTGACAAGGCGGTTGCGGCCCATCGTGGGGCGGGTCTGCGGGCCGGGCACGCTCTTCTCGGTCGCCTCGCCGAACAGGCCCTTACCCTGGGATGCAACTATGTGCTGGGGCTGGGCCTGGCCGCTGGAAGAACCGCCCAGTAGCCACAACGCCACACCTGCCAGTAATAGGAAATACTTCGCATAACTCAATATGCGCCGGTACGGGACCGCTGGCTTCGACATGCTATTTTTCTCTTCCTTTAATCCGGTACGTGGGTGATGGCAGGTCAGCCCCAAAGGGCCGCATGCAGAATAAAGAGGCCTCAATTAGAAGCATCTTTAGCAGAATGATCCGGCGGGGGAGTAGTACGACCTCGCGCCAGAGGTCATAGGAGGCCGCATTGAAGTATAGCAATATACGAGGTGGAGGGTCAAGCATAGAAAATCGTAAATTTCGGCCTCAAAAGAGTAGTAATTTCTCCGGCGGATGGGTTATAATGTCCCAACTTACAGGCAGGCCCATACCGGGCGGCGAAAAGTGGCGCAAACTCGCTGACCGGCAATAGCCTAGCTCTATTTAAGGTGCGGCTTAAGTTGCGAGCGAAAGCCTGGGCAGGGGCATGGAAATTGCTTCTTTATGGTAGAACGTGCGTACCCAATAGTACTCTCAAAAACCGCATACTTAGCCCGCAGGTAGTACCCTAAGGTTAACACTTTGGAGGTATTACAATGCCTATAGGTCACTGCTATAATCAGCATGCTAGTACTAGGACGACCCTCGCTAGCTTACTGATTTGAGCGGTTGCCACACGCTTAATTTTTCGCCCGGTACGCCTTCGCATGGCAACGACGCCCTGCCGGGAGTACGTTCGCCTGGATAACTGCTTTCCTCCGCAGTTACCGGTGCCTCACAAAGATCGAAAGATGGCGGCGAACTCTTACCAGGAGCACACGATGAGGCTCCGGGACGCGGTGAGAGATGGGGTGTAAGAAAACAGCACCTGGAGGAAAAGGGCTAAAAAGGTAAAGGGTAAAGGGTAAGTGGAGAAGCAAAGGGACAAGGGAACAAGGAAACAAGGTTAGAAAGCGACCGGTAGGGACGGAGAACGGCAAGGAAACGGAGAAGGCGGCCCAGCACCCGCAGCCAGCCGGCCAGACTCCTAAATTCGTCAGGAGCCAAGTATGAGTAAGTTCACCATTGATACACCCAAAAAGGGACGCCGCAGCCTCTTCATATTGCTTGCCATCCTGGCAGTAGCTGTGCTGGTTTCTGTGTCCGCGCAGCTAGTTGCCTCGATGGTCAGCCCGCCTATTACGCAGACGCAGGCGGCGTCCGAAGAGCAAGTTGTTGCCGTTCCCACGGAAGAGTTGCCCGTTGACGACGAGTCAGGGCCGGGACCGGGCGAGCCGGAAGGCACCCAGGGCATCAGCGCAAAGGCAATCGACAGCCACGACTGCAATAGTTCGGAGTGGCATTTTGTCATTACGCAGGTACGCAACGAAGGCAGCGCCCCCAGCAGCATAATGGTCCGGTGGGACAACGGGGAGAGCGAGGAAGTCGGCCTGTGGAAGTTCACAGGCAAGACCGCCCACTACCTGACCACCTCCAACCTCGACGCCAAGGTAACCTCGGCTGACGCTGAGATTTATGAGAGCTGGAGCGGCCAGTTCAACCTGAGCCACGGCCCCTGCGGCAGCAGCAGCGAGCCAACCGAGACGCCCGAAGGCGCTACCAACACTCCGGAAGCTACCAACACCACGGAGAGCGCCACCAATACTCCGGAAGTGACCAACACGGCTGAAGCCACGGTTACGCCGGAAGACAAGAAGATCAACATCTGCCACGCTACAGGCTCGGAGACGAACCCGTACGTGATGATCGAGATCAGCGAGAGCGCTATCCCCGCTCACCAGAACCATCAGGAAGGTGAGGACATCATCCCTGCCCCGGCAGAGGGCTGCCCCGCGCCTCCTACCAAGACACCCGAAGCTACTAATACTCCGGGCGGTCCCACTGAGACTCCGGAAGCCACCGGGACTCCCGAAGACAAGAAGATCAACATCTGCCACGCTACAGGCTCGGAGACGAACCCGTACGTGATGATCGAGATCAGCGAGAGCGCTATCCCCGCTCACCAGAACCACCAGGAAGGCGAAGACATCATCCCTGCCCCGGCAGGTGGTTGTCCGATGCCGCCTACGAACACGCCGGAAGCTACGAACACGCCTGGCGGTCCGACTGAGACTCCGGAAGCCACCGAGACTCCTGACGTGCCTACCAACACGCCGGAAGCCACGGTTACGCCGGAAGACAAGAAGATCAACATCTGCCACGCTACAGGCTCGGAGACGAACCCGTACGTGATGATCGAGATCAGCGAGAGCGCTATCCCCGCTCACCAGAACCATCAGGAAGGCGAGGACATCATCCCTGCCCCGGCAGGTGGTTGTCCGATGCCGCCTACGAACACGCCTGTTCCAAGCAAGACGCCGACCAATACCAGCGTGCCAACCCATACCCCCGTGCCGACCGATACGCCCACCAATACGAGCGTACCGACGAACACGACCGTACCGAGCAGCACGCCCACCAAGACCAAGACCCCTACCAAGACGGCTACCAAGACCGCCACAGCGACGGCTACCAGCACGATGGTACCTTGCGAGTGCGAGGACGACGTAGTAGTGGTAGAGTGGCTGTCGGTGGCCGGCAACCAGATCAAGGGCACGTTGAAGAACAACTCCACGACCTGCGCTCATGAAGTAGGTATCGCTACCTACAAGAAGTTCGACAACATCATCGACAACCAGGTAATCTACGACTGGGAGACTTACATCCTCCAGCCCGGCGAGACCAAGACGCTCTACGCCGACCTGCCCGACTGCGCTTACCAGGCTGACCTGTTCTGCGGCCCCGTGCTCATGAGCCTCAACGGCCAGCGCTACGGTGATCGCCTGATCGACGTCAAGCATGGTGGTACTCAGTGGTGCTACGTAAACACTCATACGCCTACTCCTACCAAGACCAGCACGAGCACCGCCACTAACACACCGACCAAGACGGCGACGTCTACCAACACGCCCACGAACACACCGACCAATACACCTACCAACACGCCCACCAACACCAATACGCCTACTAACACGCCGACCGAGACGCCGACCAACACCAACACACCGACCAATACTCCTACTAACACCCCAACCAACACCAATACGCCTACTAACACGCCGACGGAAACGTCGACTAGCACCAACACGCCGACCAATACACCTACCAATACTCCCACCAACACACCGACCAATACTCCTACTAACACCCCAACCAACACGGCGACTAATACCAGCACGCCTACGAACACACCAACCAACACGCCCACGAACACGCCTACCAAGACCAATACTCCTACCAACACACCGACTAACACGCCTACAAACACTCTGGTAGCGACGGAGACGCCTACCAGCACGCCTACCAGCACGCCTACCAATACCAGGACGGCGACCAACACGCCTACCAACACGCCCACGAACACACCGACCAATACTCCGACCAACACCAATACTCCTACCAACACGCCGCAGAATACGCCGACCAACACCAACACGCCGACCAACACGCCGACCGAGGTAGTTGAGACGCCGACCAGCACCAACACACCCACTAACACGCCCACCAACACGCCGACCGAGGTAGTTGAGACGCCGACCAACACGCCTACCAGCCCGCCGAGCAACACACCTACCAACACACCTACTTCTACCGCTACCGAGGTGCCTGGGCTTGAGACGCCGGTCCCGCCGACCGCAACGGCTACCATCACGCCGAACGTGCCTGTGCCAGCCACACCGTTCGTCAGGGAAACCTTGCCCGAGGTAGGTACTCCTCCGCCGAGCGACGTGCAGCCGAACGTGATTCAGCCGCAGCCGCCCGAGGTACTGCCGATAACCGGCCAGGTAGTGGTGATGCTGGTCCTGGGTACCGTACTGAGCGCATCTGCCGCGATCTTCCTGATAGGGTTGTTCGCACGGAGACGCAAGGCACGCGACGACGAGTTCACCCTCAACTAAAAAGTTGAAGCTTTAGTAAAGGGGCCTGGTGCAGACCAGGCCCCTTTTTTCATGCCCTTTTGAGGCTGATTTTACACGTAGCGGCTGTCAAAAATCTCCTGGTTGGCACAGCACTTGCAAAAACCTGTAGTACTACCAACAGCGATTTGGGCTACGGGCCACCCCCACCGGATTTCCTATTCACAAGACTACTCCCCGTACCCATACTTTCCCAGGGCGCAACAACCAGAGGCAGGCCCCGGCACACAAGGCACGAGCGGACCTGTATCGCTATTGGAACATCACCCCGGCAGTTAGAAATTAGAAGCGGTTCCCAGGACAAGAGAAGGGGATTTATGGCTGCACGGGAGGACTAGACGGGCGATGCTACTCGCGGCATACCCGGTTTGAAGAGCGAGGGCGCGCGCTCATCAATTTCGAATACGCTTCGATATCGAACTAAACGGAGGAAGATGAGCAATGAATTTCTTGAAGACGCTATTACCAGGAGGAAAGCTGTTATCTTTTGGGGTGCTCGCTATAATGCTGCTCGCGGCAGCGGCGGTCCCCACGGCCATGTGGCTGGGAAGCTCAGGTAGCAGGACAGACCAGGCCGCCCTCAGCGCGCAAGTCGCCCAGGGCCAGGACGAGACGGCCACCCCCACTCAGGGCATAACGGGCACAGCTACACTGACGGCTACAGGGACGGTAGAAGCCACGGGAACTACGACGGCTACAGGGACGGTTGAGGCCACCAATACGGTCGAGGCTACCGGGACGATGACGGTTACCCGCACCGCCGAGGCGACCAATACGGTGTCAGCTACCAACACAGCCCAAGCCACTAACACTGTCGAGGCCACCAATACAGCCCAGGCTACCAACACGGCGAAGGCAACCAATACCGTCGAAGCGACTAACACGGCACAGGCGACTAACACAGCCCAGGCAACCAATACAGCGAAGGCTACTAACACGGCTCAAGCTACCACCACAGCCGGGCGCAAGGTCACTATTTGCCACGCTACCAACTCGCAAAAGAACCCTTACGTAGAGATCACGGTAGACGAGAACGCCGTTGACGCTCACCGCAAGCATGGCGACATAGTCCCGGCACCCGCAGGTGGTTGCCCCGGCGCTGCTCAGACCACCCGCACACCTCAGGTTACCAACACTGCACAGGCTACTAACACGGTGAAGGCAACCAACACTGCACAGGCGACTAACACCGCCAAGCCTAGCGAGACGGCGGCAGCTACAAATACAGCCCAGGCGACCAACACTGCCCAGGCAACCAATACGGCCCAGGCGACGGAAACACCTAAGGGTGATGAGGACAAGGCCACCAAGGAGCCGAAGGAAGACAAGGCCACCAAGGAGCCTAAGCCCACCGAAGAGCCTAAGCCAACCAAGGAACCCAAGGAAGAGAAGCCTACCAAGGAGCCCAAGGACAAATAACGAGTCGGCACCATGGCTGGCATAGAACAGAAACACAAGTGGGAGTACCGGACGGTACTCCCACTTTTTTGCGCCCCACCCTCTCAGGCTAATGTATAATGCCCCTATGTATGTCACGAACGTAGAGATTAGTAATTCGTAATTCGTAATTCGTAATTACCTGTGTGGGAGCGGGTCATATGCTGGCTGAAGAAAACGCAGCGGAGATAGAGGAACTGGTCAGGCCCCTGGCTGAGGCGATAGCGCGAACGAAGCGGTTGGTCGTGTTGACCGGGGCGGGCATCAGCACCGAGTCGGGCATACCCGACTACCGGGGGGTAAACGGCCTGTGGACCCGGCATACACCAACCTATTACTCCGATTACGTGCGCAACCCCGCCGTGCGCCGCCGGTATTGGGCGCGTAGCCTCAACGGCTATGGCCGCTTCCGGGATGCCGTACCAAACGCGGGACACAAGGCGCTGGCCGAGATGGAACGGCAAGGCAGGCTCCACTACCTGATCACGCAGAACGTGGACCGACTGCACGTCAAGGCGGGCAGCACGCGCGTGATAGAGCTACATGGCGAGAACAGCCACGTCCGCTGCATCAGTTGCGGCTACACGGAACCCCGCACGCAGACCCAGGCCCGCCTCGAATGGGAGAACCGGCATTTGCGCCTCCCCGCCGACGAGACGGGCGAGTCGGAGGGGTTAGTAGTGCCGCTCTGCCCCGAGTGCGGCGGCCTGGTGAAGCCCACCGTGGTCTTCTTCGGTGAGAACGTACCCGCCGATGTCACCGTGCATGCCTTCCAGAGGGTAGAGGAAGGGGATGCCCTGCTGGTGGTAGGCTCCTCGCTCACGGTCTGGTCAGGCTACCGTCTGACGCGAGCGGCCCGGCAAGCTGGCAAGCCCCTCTACATCCTCAACGTCGGCCCCACCCGCGCCGACGAGGAAGCCACGCTAAAGATAGAAGCCCCAGCAGGTGCAGCGCTACAGGTAATTACTAATTACGAATTACGAATTACGAATTACGAATTGAAGGCCGCCTTGTAGTTCGTAACGCGTAATTCGTAATTCGTAATTCGTAATTCGTAATTACCTCCCCGCCCACTCGGCGTATATCCGGTCCATCTGCTCTATGTGGTCTGGGATGTGGCGGGTGTAGACGCCTAGCCAGTCGTCCATTGTCATGGTGCCGTTTTCGGGGTGGTAGGTGCTGTGGGACCAGGTGGATTCAGGTAGGTCCTTAATCAGCTTGTAGGTGTTGTTGCGCAGCCACTTGAAGAGTTGCAGGGCGTCCTCGGTGCTCTGGTCGGTGTAACTCAAGGCAGTGGTCCAGCGGGTCTCGTCGTAGGCCATGACTGCTTCGCCCGGTTCGGCGATGAGGCGGCGGCAGCGAACGTAGCTGTTGGCCTCGCTGTCGGTGATGTGCACCACGACCTCGTGTATGCTCCAGTCCTCAACGGGCGACTTGTACTGCCACATCTCGCGGGGGTAACGCTCCAACGCCTGGGTTAGCTGCTCGTACGCGTTGCCGTATGCCTCAAGTTGCCAGCTGCGGTCCTCAATCGTCAAAGCCATCTTGCCATACCTCATACCTGTAATACGATTAGTTGCTATGAAATACAAAACCGACGCCCGGCGACTATGCTATAAGCACACCTGCCAAGCATCGTCTTTGACGCATTCCGCCGCCACTTGCACTGAAGCCGCTAGGCGCCCGCCAGACCTTCCGAACAAGGGCTACCTGTCCGTCTTGTCCCGGATAATCGTGCCGTAGATGCGCTCAAGCTCTTCATCTGAGTAGAAGTAGATGACCAGCCTGCCACCCCTACGGCTTTTCGAGAGTTGCACTTTCGTGCCGAGGGCGTTGCGGAACTGCTCTTCCAGGTCGCGGATGGGGTCGTAAAGCGACTCGCTCTCCCCTTCCGTAGATTCGTCGTCCGGGGCCTCGTCCTGGGCACCCGCGACTTCGGCCAGGCGGCGGGCTAGGGCCTCCACCTGCCGCACGCTCAGGCCCTCGGAGGCTATGCGTTGGGCGAGTTGCAGTTGCTGGTCGGCGTCAGGCACCTGTAGCAGGGCGCGGGCGTGTCCCTCGCTGATCGTGCCCACGGCTAATGCCTCTAATATGGCCGGGGGCAGCCTGAGCAGACGCAACGAGTTGGCGACCGCCTGGCGGCTCTTGCCCACACGGTCGGCTACCTCGTCCTGCTTCATGCCGAAGTCGTCCACCAGGGCGCGGTAAGCGGTGGCCTCTTCCAGGGGGTTGAGGTCGGCGCGCTGCAAGTTCTCCACCAGCGCCAGTTCGAGCATCCCCCTGGATGACGTTTCTTTGACGATTACCGGCACCTGCTCCAGCCCCGCCAGCATAGCTGCCCGCCACCTGCGCTCGCCCGCAATCAGGTTATAGCTGCCTTGATCGCCCGCCTGGGTAACGACCAGCGGTTGCAACACGCCGTGCTCGCGTATAGAAGCGGCGAGGTCCTCAAGGTCTTCGAGGTCGAACGTGCCACGCGGCTGCCGAGGATTGGGCGCGATGCTGCCCACCGGCACCGCGAGTACCCCCGCCTGCGTTGTTGGCTGGTCGGCCATCGTCTGCTGGGAGGCGTCGGTCGTTGGAGTAACCGGGGCCGGGGCATCTGTAGTTGCTTGCGGTGACGCGGGGATGAGCGAGTCGAGGCCACGTCCCAACCCACCTTTATGCTTGGGCATCGCTGCTCACCTCCTCCGTGGCCGGTACTGCCTCACCGACGCCACTGCGGGCGGCCAGTTCGCCGGCCAGTGTGGCGTAGGCGATAGCGCCCCGCGAGTTGGGGTCGTACTCTAGGATGGTGAGGCCGTAGCTAGGGGCCTCGCTCAGGCGCACGCTGCGAGGTACCAGCGTCTCGAACGCCTCGCGGGGGAAGTGGCTCTTCACTTCCTGCACCACCTGCGCCGATAGATTGGTCCGGCTGTCGTACATGGTCATCACTATGCCGAGTATGTAGAGGTCTTTGTTCAGGCCGCGCAGCACCAGCGAGATGGTATTGGTAAGCTGCATCAGCCCCTCCAGCGCCAGGTACTCGCACTGCAAGGCGATAATCACCGCGTCGGCGGCCGTAAGGGCGTTCAGGGTGAGCAGTCCCAGCGAGGGCGGACAGTCTATCAGCACGAAGTCGTAGTCGTAGCGCACAGGCTCCAGGGCCGTCCTGAGCCGGTATTCGCGCTGGCCCTGCTCCTGTCCCGCAAGCTCGACCTCGATGCCGGCCAGGTCCACCGAGGACGGCAGCAGGTATAGACCTCCGCGGAAAGGTGGGCGGTCTACCTGTACGACGGCCTCCGAAGCGGGCGCGCTGCCTTCCAGCACGTCGTAGAGGGAAGGTGCCTCGCGCTGCTTGTCAATGCCCAGGCTGGAAGTGGCGTTGGCCTGCGAATCGGCGTCCACCAGGAGCACGCGATAGCCCCCAACGGCGAGATAAGCGGCGAGGTTGACGGCCGTGGTGGTCTTCCCCACGCCGCCCTTCTGGTTGGCAAAGCAATAGATGCGCCCCTTCCGAGGGCGAGAGTTGGCTTCCACTGGGGGATATTATAGCACAGCCGTTGGGTGGACGATGGACGATGGACGATGGACGATGGACGATGATAGGAGACGAAAACGCAAAGACGCAAAGAACGCAAAGGACGCGCAAAGTTTAGGATTATTGTTGAGGTAAGTGCTGGCCTGTACCCTCACTCTACTCAGTCCTCAGTCCTCAGTCCTCATCACTCCCATCGTCCATCGTCCATCGTCCACCCAACAGCTGTGCTATAATACGCGCGGGTCAGGCCCTTCTTTTGGGGCGAGAGGAGTGGAAAACTTCAGGTATGCGGGTGGCGTTCTTCGATCCGGTGTCGGGGCTTTCGGCAGAGATGATACTCGGTGCCCTGGTCGATGTGGGCGTGCCCCTGGAGGCTTTGCGGGCCGAGCTGTATAAGCTGCCCCTCGCCTCCTACTCGTTCGACCTGGTGAAGGCTTTGAGGCAGGGGGTCACGGGCACGTACCTGGAGGTGGGTACGGGGCTTGGCTCGCTCAACGGGGTGGCCCAACTGACTGGACGCCTCGGCAGGTATAGCGTCGCCACCCAGCCCGACACCAGCCTGGAAGTGGCCGCGATGCTGCGTATGATACTTGGCAGCAGCCTGCCCACGGCGGTACAGCAGGGCGCGGTCAAGGTGCTGAGGAAGCTGGCCGAGACGGAATGCGAGTTTGCTTCCCTACCACAGCATAACCATAACGGTAAGCCCGCGGGCCTTTGGAACGTGGAGACGCTGGTGCAGGTGGTGGGCACCATGTCAGCCCTCAACATGCTGGGCGTGAACAGGGTGGACTGCGCCGCCTTCGGGGTGGGCTGCGACTACGACAGCCTGCCCTCGCACGACCGCCTGGGGATAGCCCTCCTGCGCCGCACCCCACGCGCCTGCGACGAGAACAAGATCGACAGGGGCTACGTGACCCTCACCGGCGCTGCCATCATGGTGTCCATCGTCACCACCTTCGGCACCATACCGACCATGCGCATCGACGGCGTAGGTTACGGAGCCACAGGCACTACCGAGGCAGGCAGGGCCGGTCTCATCCGGGTGCTGGTAGGCGAGACGACGGCCCGCCCCACCGACGAGTCGCAGACCACCATCCCGCTGATGCTCACCCCCACTAACGGCCACCACGCGGCCACTAACGGCGACACTCCCATAGTTGGCAGCCACCAGCAGAGCGGCAGGCACAGGTTGCTGAAACGTGAAACGTGAAACGTGATGCGGCTTGTGGTATTTGGTTCGTGGATGCCGGGATGAGGGTATAGTAGACGCAGCCCCCCTTTGTCATTCTGAGCGTAGCGAAGAATCTCGTCCTGCACGAAGGTGTTTCCCGTTTTCTATGCGCACCTATTGACCATTAGAAAGGTGCTATTTGGGTGCTGAGGGACGAGATTCTTCGCTACGCTCAGAATGACAAGGGCGGGGCTGGGTCCGCAAGCGCGACCTTGTTCCTATTCACGCACCAAATAACACTAGTCCCATCACGTTTCACGTTTCACGTTTCAGAACCCCGTTTCACGTTTCAGGACCACGTTTCAGCCAACCACTCCCCTCTGCCTCATGTACTGCAACACCAAGTCTTCAAAGGGTAGGTCGGTGGTGACTTGCAGGTAGTTGATGCCACGGCGGCGACAAAAGGACTCTATGCCGCCCTGCCACTGCTCGAACTTCTGCTTGTAGAGGTCGAGGATGCCGCTTTCGAGGCTCACCTCCTGGGTGGCCCCGGTCTCGACGTCGCGCAGGCGCAGGTCGCCCATGAGGGCCAGTTCGGGGTTGACCTCGGCGGGGGCCAGCACGTGCACCAGGTGGACTTCGTGCCCTGCCGCCTGTAACGCCTTCAACCCCTCCAGCCCGGCCCCTTCTACCAGGCAATCGCTGAGCACGTACAGCAGGCCGGGGAACCTCGCCTGGGAAGCGTACTGCCGTAGCGAGGTATCCAGGTCGGTCTCACCTTCGGCCCTGACGCCCGCCACAAAACGCAGGAGCGACACGGCGTGGCCCTTCCCTCTTACTGCCGAATGGCGCTGCACGCCTGCCTTGCTGATGCCCGCTACCGACAGCCGGTCGAGGTTGGAGAGGGAGATGTAACCAAGGGCGGCGGCCACGCGCTTGGCGTATACGAGCTTGTTCTGCCCGCTCGTATCCACGCCCTCGCTGCCCTTCACCACCGGCCCGTGCGCATCGATGCCCTGGCCCTTATCGACCATGCCTACCGCCGAGGTGAGCGTCACCGCGTTGGGGTCGCCCCAGTCCATCGACTTGCTGGCGTCTATGAGGATATGCACCGTGATATCCTCCTCCTCCTGGAAGAGCTTGAGGAAGAGGCGCTCCATGCGGGCGTAGGCGTTCCAATCTACGCGGCGCAGGTCGTCCCCGGCGGCATAGGTGCGGTAGTCGGCAAACTCTACCGACTGCCCGCGCCTGGGGCTGCGCCTCTCGCCCTTCATCCGCCCCGCCTTGAGCTTGCGGCTGATGAGGGACAGGCGCTCCAGCTTGCGCATGAACTCGGCATCGAACAATTGGCTGTATAGAGCTTGTACGCCGGGGGTTGCTTGCATATTCACTCCGTCACTAACTCGCGCCAAGCGGCGAGGGCGTTTTCTACGGTATCGGGCTGCCATTCCATACCGGCCGGAAACTGCACGGCGGTGGTGCCATCCTGCCAGAGACCGCCCAAAGGCGCAAGGGCAATATCCGCCAGCCGCCGGTATAGCTCGAACTTGCGGGCGCGGTCCGGCTCGGCCAGGTAGCAGCGAAAGAGGTCCAGGTACTCAGGGTCGGTGCGTGCAAGGTAGCGAATGTCATGCTTTTCGCCCAGCGAGGGCAGACCCCGCAGCCTGAAATACGCCTGCCACACCTCCATGACCGTATATAGCAGGCGCAGGTCCACCGTGGTCGCGTACACCGGGTCGCGGGAGGCTAGCATGCGTTGTGTCTGCACAAGGTTGTAGTTCACGCTGAACCACGTCTGGTGCAATTGGAGGGCGGTCTGAGGCTCCAACCAGTCCTGCCATTCTCGCTGACGGAACCTGTCTTGCGCCCGCGACAAGAGGCCGGAGCGGTCGAAGGCTATACGTCCGGTCTGCAACCAGCGTATCACCGCCGCGTCGATATCGACCGGGTGCAGGGGTGGCTCGGTATAGAGGAATCCGTCTAGCTTCTCCGCAGACACGAAGTATATCTCCGCGAGGCGATGGTCAATCTCAGTCGCAACTAGGTAGAGGGGCGCGGACACATCGTTCAGCACCACTAACAGGTCGTAGTCGCTGGCCGGGTGCAAGTCGCCGTTGCCGCCCGACCCCATGACCAGGACGCCGTCCACTGCGGCTTTCTGAGACAAGCGGGCGATAACCTCATCCAAGCCCAGGTCGATTGTCAGCGGGCCGAGGGTGGTAGGTGTGCTGATTTTGCTCTCCAGGTTGTGTCGCACTTCTCTCCTCGCGTGGGAAAGGTATATAGAGGCTACGAGGCACCCACCCGCTGTAGCCAACACTCGATATACAGGCACTCTGAGCTGGTGGTTCACCGCATACTGGAGTCTACCGCCAACACAGGATTTGGACAATGGCACCACAATCACGTAAAGCCCCACAGCTACCTCACGAAGAACCAAGCCCCACCCTGTCATCCTGAGCGCAGCGAAGGATCTCAAGAAGGTGGGTAGCCGAGATGAAGGAACCTAAGCAATTCTACGTCTACATCATGACAAACAGCACCCGCACGCTCTACACAGGCGTGACCAACAACCTGATGCGGCGAGTATACGAACACAAAGAAGGTGCGAAGGCTGGCTTCACCAGCAGGTACAGAATTGGATGGCTTGTCTACTTTGAGGCGACGGACGATGTGCGTGATGCAATTGTGAGAGAGAAGCAGATCAAGGGTTGGCTGCGGGCAAAGAAGATCGCTCTGGTTGAGTCGCTCAATCCGGAGTGGCGGGATTTGAGCCTGGACTGGTGAGCACAGTTTCAGCATCATCCCTTACCACCTTCTTGAGATCCTTCGCTGCGCTCAGGATGACAGGGGGGTGTTTGGGTGCTGAATTGGTGAAATAGTGGCTCTCAGGCAGTAAGACTTAGCTACAGGACAGCTAGGCTTGAGTGCTGATATAGCTGGGATCTCATCAAGCTGTATGACCAGAGAGAGGCTACACCATGCCGCATAACTCACCCGTTCCCAATGGGCGCTCCAACTTCACCATCAAGGAATTACCCCTCGACGCCAGGCCCAGGGAGAAGCTGAAGGGGCTGGGGGCGGGGTCGCTGTCCGAGTCGGAGTTGCTGGCGATTATACTGAGGGTGGGCACGCAGGGCGAGAGCGTGGTAGACCTCGCCAATCGCCTGCTGGTGACGTATGGCGGGCTGGTGGGGCTGTCGCGGGTCTCCTTCCCGGAGTTATGCGGAGTGCACGGGCTGGGCGAGGCCAAGGCGTGCCAGTTGAAGGCGGCGCTGGAGCTTGGGAGGCGGCTGCTGCTGGCCCAGCCGGAGGAGAGGTTGCAGGTGCGCTCCCCCGCCGATCTGGCTCCCCTATTGATGCTGGAGATGGCCCCACTCGACCAGGAGACGTTGCGGGTGGTTTTATTGAACACCAAGAACCAGGTCATCCGGTTCGTTGACGTCTACCGGGGTTCGCTCAACTCCTCCCTGGTGAGGGTGGCGGAGGTGTTCAAGGAGGCGGTGCGGGTGAACGCCGCCGCTATCATCGTGGCCCACAACCACCCAAGCGGCGACCCTACGCCCTCGGCGGAAGACAGGCTGGTCACCGAGCAGCTAGTGGCGGCGGGCAAGCTGCTGGAGATAGAGGTATTAGACCACCTGGTGATTGGCGAACGCAGGTACATCAGCATGCGCGAGAAGAGGCTAGGGTTCAAAAGCTGAACCCCAGCCTCTCAGGGCCTGTTGCCGGAGCAAAGTGAGCGGGCACCGAAGTACCTGCTCACTTTGCTAATGCTAACTTATGGCCGTGTGGTGTTAGCGCACTGAGGGAAGAAGGTGTTAGCAGCTATCTTGGCAGCCTGTCCTCTCGTGACGGGGTTGTTGGGACGGAAGTATGGCCTTGCCTCGTCTCCGCACTCTTCTCCCGCACCGCCACAAGGGTAGCCTCCTACTATTCCTCTGACGAACAACCGCTCTACGTACACGTAGTAAGAGGAGGGTGAGGTACTGGGTGGTAAGTCCTCGAAGCTCTGGCCCCCGGCACTCTCATCGAAGCCTGCGGCGTTGGAGACTATCTTGGACATCTGTCCCCTGGTAGCATTGGCATTGGGTCTGAAGTAGGGCCTGTTACCGTTACGGCATGGCTCACCAGGACTGCCACAAGGGTACCCACCCATCACTCCTTCATTGGAGAGCCTGTTGATCCACTGGTAGAAGGTGCTACCCGGTGGCACGTCCTCGTACTTCTGAGGTCCGGGGTCACCACTTGCACCTGAAGCACCAGCCACTACTTTGCTGATCTGGCCCCTGGTGATCTGGTTGGATGGCCTGTAGTACGGCTTGTTGTTGTCTCCGCAAGGCTCCTGTTGGCCGGTCTCAGGGTTGGTACCACCGCAGGGGTAGCCACTCACAATGCCTCTACATGCCAGGCACTGCACGAACGGGTAGAACGACGCTTCGCCGGTGGAGGGTGGCACGTCCTGGAACTCGATGGGGCATGCCGTGGCTGTCGCAGTACGAGTGGGCGATGGTCCGCCAGGTGTAATCGTGGCAGCGACAGTGAGGGTAGCTGTGCCCGTTCGAGTGGCAGTCCTCGTACTGCTGGCTACCGGGGTGCCGGTGAGCGTGCTTGCTACCACGGTGGTAGAGGTGGACGTGGTTGTAGGTCCGGCAGGCGTCTGCGAGGGCAAGGAGGTAGCCGTGCGAGTGGCGGTCGCCACCGCGACTGTCGAAGTAGACGTGGGGATAACTACGGTAGCAGTATTCGTAGGAATAGGGATTGTCGCCGTGCGTGTAGGTTCGAGTGTGGCCGTTGGCCCACCCGGAGTTTGAGTAGGTAGGGGTGTTGAGCTAGGCAGTGCGACTGTTGCTGTGTTGGTAGGCAAGGCGACAGTCGGCGTGCCGCTCGCTACGGCAGAGACAGTGCCGGTGCTCGTGGGTGCACCTTCAGCAACCAACCTGCGACCGTTCAGCCGGAACGTCTGGTCTGTATCGGGGGCGGAGCCACCCACGCAGACCTGCCGGGCGTTCCATTCTTTGCATGCTGGGTTAGTGTTGGCGGGCTGGCGGAAAGCAGCCGGGCTATTCGACAGCGGTGGCAGGCGGTCTACCCACAACCACCTCGCGCTCGGCATATTGGCCTGGACTGACACCCAGTAGGTGCCTGCCGGTAGGGTAACCGGCGGGTCGAGAGGCACCAGGAAGTCGCCTGTAGGCAGCCCTCCTACCGGGATGATGTTGGTCACGGTCAATACGGGCGCGCCCGGCAGGGTGCTCGTCACGACTGAAGGGGTATAGAAGTACAGGTTGACCGACGTGGCAGGCGGCGCAGTGGCCGCCGGGTCGTAGAAGCCGTCAACGTCAACCATCGTGAGTTGCCAGCTTTCCCCCGACGGCACAACGAAGTCGTCGGCTACCTGGATAAAGGTGGTGCCCGTAACGTTGAACGAGGGGCTGCCGATCACGCTCTGGTTGTTGTACTGGTTGTACAGCACCTCCACGGGCTGAAGAGTGGGCGTGGCCGTCTGGCCCCCAATGACAGTAGGTGTGGCGGTGGACGTGGGTGTGGCGGTAGGCGGTTCTGTCTCCGTACAGCCGGGGAACTTGAACGCGCCGATGCGTGTGGACCAACCGGCGCTACTGGTAACGGGCATGTATTCCTGGGTGTACCAGAAGGTGCAGTCATCTACGGGGTCGATGCCCATCATGCTGTAGTCGCCCCAGCGGCCGCTTGAATGCGTCTGGCTGCCGCCTCCGGGGTACATCGTGGTCTCGCCCTGAGACATCTCGTTCAAAGGGTCGGTTACCAGCCTGCCCGTGTAGCGGATTGTCGGGAATAGGTCGGTGCCGTTGGACACGCTGTAACCGAGGGCCATATTGCCGTGCCTGTCCTGTGACATGCTGCCCATCCACCTGTGATTGGCATCGGGAGCATAGGTGCTCTGCTGGTGAATATAGGGCGAGCTATTAGGTGAGCGCAACTCGTACCAGCGGACGCCCGCGATGCCCGTGCCGGTCGCATCCACCGTCTGGTTCACCACCAGCGACTCGTGGGTGCCGAAGTTGCGGTACGCCAGGCGGTACATCAGCCTGTCGCTTATGGCCTCCAGGCGTTGGGTGGTATTGGGCTGTGGTATGCAAGCCTCACGAGCGGCAGTGCACAAATCGCCGTCGAAGGGGGCCGTCGCCAGCACGATGGGGCCTACGAAGGTGGTATTGGTTATCGTGTCGAAGTCGGCGTGGAACTTGTACATCGTTAACCTGTCGGCAGGTGCCGCCTGCCATTCATCATCAGCCGCGAGGAAGAAATTAGGGCTGCCCGCGGGTGGGGGCGTGGGGCCGTCCAGGTCCGACGGCAGGAAACCGCCGGATGGCGCGTCCACGTGGTAATACTGCATGGTGGCCGTCGGGTCTCCCGCAAGCATCTTTTCGCGGTCAAACGCGTAAAAGCCGGCGCCCGCGAAGGTTACCAGGCTTGAGAATTCATTGGTAGCCATGTAGTAGGCTTCGGGCCACACGCCGAAGTGGGGGTAGTCTTCAAAGAGCGTCTCGCTGACCAGGAACGCATAGCGATAATACTCGCCGGTGGGGTCGTCTGTCTTCGAGATGGCGATGCACTCGTAGCTAGGCCCCGTGCCGGTGTTCTGTACGGCGAACTGGCTGGCTAACCAGCGCCCGGCCATAGTGTCGTAGAGCACAATGGGGTCGCCGTCGTTCTGCGCGGCACAGGCGGCCGCGGCAGGGTTCGTAGTATTCGTAACGGTGAACATGGTATTGCCGTTCACCGGACCGTAGACGGTGTTGCCACTCCTGTCGAATATCCTGATACCGATGTTGTTCCACTGGAAGTAGTGGTTGGGGCCAATGTCACCTTCGGTATCGGGTGGAAGCACCCCCGTGTTATTGTTGTTGTTGTAGTTATCCTGCTGCTTGTACCCCTCGAAGGTGAGGATGGGGGCGGGCATAGCCAGGGGGCCGAAATAGTGCTGGACCACCGGATCGACGGCGGCGAACTGGGGAGGCGAGTTGCGGGGCAGCTTGAAGTTCTCGCGCTCCATAACCTCACCCATCTTCACCGAGGACGAGGGCTTAGACTTCAGGGTACGCAAGGGCGGGGAGGTGTCGCTGTAGGCGGCCTGAACGACCTTAGGGAGGCCAAACGACCTGGGAAGCTCCGACATGCTTGCCGAGGCTGCGGACGACGGACTGGCGGGATAAGCGCCCTGCGCCGAGAGCGCGGCACTACCCAGCACCAGCAATAGTGCCCCCAGGGCTACGATTATGCGTTTCATGCTTTACAAGCTCCTTCCGGTCTGCTAACGTACCAGCCGCTACTGGCAGTCAGATAGTTCTCGGTAGAGAACGCCTTGCTCCAGGTAGATGAATATGCAGCCGGTATCACGCGCTAAGTAGCCGGTAGCAGTGGAAGGGTTA
>DASVRN010000139.1:0-33171 GCA_036388595.1 Chloroflexia bacterium | reverse complement strand
AATTGAGAGGCTTGGTCGGCTCGGTGGGGACGAGCTTCTGCATCCGGGCCATCTTCTTCGCCGCCCCTTGCTCCCTTTGCCGAGCGCTGTCACGACCTCTACCCGCCAGGGCCACGGCCCCCCAGGCACCTGCTTCGTAGTCGGGAGGTAAAAGCCGGATCATGTAAGGTTGTAGCAACTCGTGAGCGAGAGCTGAGTCTTGCCGCAGGCGCTCAAGCTCGTGCAATATGGGCTGCAAGAACGCCGCGCCTTCCCGTGAGACACCACCCCCCAGCACGATGCACTCCGGGTCGTAGGCCATCACCAACTGCTGTATCGCGAGCGCCAGGTAGCGCCCAGCCTTGCGGGTGACTTCGTTCGCGGCGGGGTCTCCTGCTCTTGCGGCCTCGTAGACGGCCCCGGCGGTCATGGTGGAGTGATTGCGCAAAAGAGAGTCCCTGGAGCTTCGGGCGGCTGCCTTCCCGAGGCGGGCTATGGCCGGTCCGGCGGCGAGCGCTTCCAGGCAGCCACGAGCGCCGCAGACGCACCGCGGACCGTCCGGCTCGACTATCATGTGGCCGATTTCGCCTGCCATGCCATGCGTGCCCCTGTAGACCTTGCCTTCGAGCACCAGGCCCGCCGCGATACCCGTACCCACGCTCACGTAGACCATGTTGGCCGGGGCCGCGCTACCCAGGTACCGCTGTGCCCCCAGGGCAGCCACTCGCACGTCGTTTTCCAGCACGCAGGGCACCTCTAGCTCCGATGATATGCGCTCGCCCACGGGCAGCTCGTGCCAGCCAAGGTTCACCGCGTGCCGTACTACCCCCGTGGAGGGGTCCACGCGGCCGGGCACCCCCACTCCTATACAGGCTACTTCGCACGCTTCCGCACCCGCGGCTTTGAGGGCCAACCGTATTGCTCTAACAACACCCGATACGGTGGCTTCCGAATCGTCAAGATAGGTCGGCATGGTCACCCGGCTTAGAACGCGCTCCTGCCCCTCAACCACGAGCACGGCCACCTTCGTGCCGCCCACGTCCACCCCTACCAGTAAATCGCGAGACTTATTGTAGTTGCTCATCGAGGCAATTCCTCCGTGCCGCGTCGCACCGAGTACGCATAGCGGACTAACGAGTGAGGCTCAGCCCCAACTCGTGCATCAATAAGAGGGCCGACGCGCCGAGTATAACGACGTGGGGATTCATCTCCACCAGGTCAATGCTAGTCGCCCGCGCCAGTGAGGGCAGAGAGCGCTTGAGCATCTCCTGGCGGACCGACGCCAGCAGCGGGCTGCCGAGCCGGGCCAACTCGCCCATGAGCACGACGTGCTTTACGTTTAGCGCGCCGACCAAATTAGCCACCGCCATACCCACGTAGCGCCCCGTCTCGAACACCAGTTGCCCGGCGGCCGCATCTCCCGATTGGAACGCGTAGTTAATCGCATCGACATCAAGTTCGCGCGAGGGGTCCATGTTGTTGAGCAGCGACTCGGGGTGTTGAGCCGCCAGGGAGCGGGCATGGGCCGTCATGGCGTGGGTGCTCACCAGCGTCTCCAGGCAGCCGAAGTTGCCGCAACGGCACAACTGCCCGCCGTCCACTAGCGTGAGGTGGCCGATTTCGCCCGCGCCGAACCCATCTCCCTGGAAAAGCTCGCCGTTCAGCACGATCCCGGCGCCCACACCGTGCCCCACCTTGACGACAACCAGGTTGGAGCCGTAGGACCGGCCGCCGAACATATACTGTGCGAGGGCCGCAAGCTGGCTGTCATTGGCGACGTACACGGGCAGGCCATACCGCTCCTGCAACAGGCTACCGAGGGGCAGGTCGCGCCAGTCGAGGTTTACGGCCCGTAGCACGACACCATTCGTGGTGTCCACCAGTCCAGGCGTACCGATACCGATGCCCAGGATGGGTTTGCCGGTGGAGTAGACCAGCTTATCCAGCAGCTTGTAGACCAGGGTGAGGGCCTCATCCCCGGCGCGATCCTCCACGGGCAGGGTAACGGTGCGAATGACCTCGTTGCGCAGGTTTACCACGGCCCCGCGCAGTTCGTCGTTGGCTAAATCGAGGCTGATGACGTGCCGGGCGTCGTCTATCACGCTCAGGAGCACCGGGGAACGGCCCCCCAACGACTGCCCCATGCCGACTTCCTCTACCAGCCCCTTCTCCTGCAAATCGGTAACGAGGTCCGAGACAGTGGTGCGGGTAAGATGCGTCAAGCGGGCCACGTCGGCGCGGCTGATCCGCCCCTGGTCGTAGATGGTCCTCATGACGAGGCGGCTATTGTAGGTCTTGGTCTGCTGCTGAGTGGCCTTCTGCAACTGTGCCACATTGCCTCCGCTGCCGATGGACTTTGTTAGTCCAGTGGACTAACAAAGTCTAGCACGGGTTCGGGAGGTTGTCAATAGGTACTTTGCAACGTGCTTCGAGCACCTTAGTGAGGATGAGAGCCACGCTCTAAGAAATGCTTCAAAGCAGCTCGGATGTAGAGCAAGGAAGCTAGAAACTGTAAAGGGGGCAGCATAATCGCCGCCCCCTTCAAGTGTTCCTACGTGACCCTTAGAAGTCGTCTGCCATGTACGGGATTGGCTGGCCGGGAGGGTAGAGCACTGTTTGCATGCCCGCCAGGTCAGACTCTCGACTCACCTTGATCTGGCCTATCGTAGCCACACGCGTCGGGCTGGCATAGCCACTGTACAGTTGGGCGAGCGCCCTGGCGTCAAGCTCCACCCCCGCCTCCGCGCCTTCTCTCATGCGCTCTACGTTCGCACTACCGTCATACACGTGGACGTGGTAGGCACCATTGTTGGCGGGCAGCATCTCATCGGTGAGGCTGAAGGTAAACTCACCCTGGGCTTCGGGCACGAAGGTGCGTTGCCGGAAAGCGCCCTCCACATCCAGCAAGCGTAGCATGTAGCCGGAGTGGACTTTCACTTCGGCTTCCCTGGGATCGGGGATTTGCGAGGCGAAAGCCTCATCTATGGGTGCCCAGAAGACAGCTTTCTGAGCCTGCGAGTCGTGGTTGTAGATGAAACCGTAAAGGGCTTCCTGCGCCTCCCGATTCAACGCCCGCATCTCGTGAATGATCAGGTCGCGCACCCAGTCGCCTTTATCGTCCAGGTGGTAGATGATGTAACCCGCCGGGCGGCCATCGGGATCGTAGTACATGTAGCCGGGAATGGGTTGGTCCTTGTGCAGCAACTTGTGCAACCACCAGACACGACTACGGGCCACGGTTCCCAGGTTGCGCTTAGCCCATGCGGTGTAGATGGAGTTGAGCTTCTCCAGGTCTCCACCTGCTTGACCGCTCGTGTCCGCCTTGATTTGCTCGTAGTCTATGGGCACGAACCTGCCTCGTTCGGCTGCTTTCCGCCACTGCCTGAACTGCTCGAACTTGACCGAGTACTGCGCGGCATCATGCGCCAATTCATATCCAAACGAGCGGTAGAAGGGGAAGTAGAAGGGATAGAGGGCTGTGAGCGCCACACCAAGCGCTCGTTGCTCGTTGAACATGCCCTCGAACATCTGACGGATGTAACCTTTGCGACGGTGTTCCGGCGGGCTGGCAACTGCACTGATAAGGGCCGTGGGAATAGGATTGTCACCCCTGAAGTAAAGCGCCCCGTTGTCAATTATTAGCATCCCGCACAACAGCCTACCTTCGTCATCGTATAAGCCTCTGGAGTTTTGCTCGGTAAGGGGGCTAATAGTCTGAGAGAAATCCATGTGCTCGCGTGAGATGTTAAAGGCCAGCCGCACCATCTCACGATAGGTAGCCAGTTCCTGCGTACCTGCAACGGGTTTGTACTGCATAAGAAAGTAGTCCTTTCTGACGTTGTAGCTACGTTAGCGCAATATAGCGGGTAGCTCCTGCTGCACCGGGCGGCCCGTCACCTCTATCTTGCCGTCCCCGATGTAGACGTTCACCTCGCTGCGTATGCCGAACTCCGGCAGGTAAATCCCCGGCTCCACCGAGCAAAGGGTGTGGGGCAGGAGTTGGCGCGTGTCGTGGGTCTCGAAGTTGTCCAGGTTAGCGCCGGGGCCGTGCAGGTCCACCCCAAGGTTGTGTCCCGTGCGGTGGATGTAGTATTCGCCGTAGCCCCGCTCTGTGATATAGGCGCGCGCTACGTCGTCCACCTGCCAGCCCTCCAGGGCCGTTCCCGAGCGCACGTGCCGGTCGATGAACTCTATGGCTGTATCACGCGCCCCGCGCACAATATCGAACACTTCGCGGTATCTCTCAGGCACGCTTGTGCCGACCACCCCAACCCACGTATAGTCGGCGTATATCGCCCCAGGCTCCGGCAGCTTGCCCCACCAGTCTATCAGCAGCAGGTCGCCTTCGCGCAGGGGGAGGGAATGCTCGGCGGTGGGCGCGTAGTGAGGGTTACTGGCGTTGGGACCAACCGCGACATCCGGGCCGTGGTCGAGAAACAGGTCGTGCTGCTCGTACAACCCAAGCATGTGCTGCTGCACGTCGTACTCCGTGAAAGTGTGTCCTCGGGACACAGCATCGCGGATATAATCCAACGTAGCCGCGTGAATCGCCGCCAACCGGCGCTCGGCTTCCAGGTGGGTGGCAAAGCCCTGCTCGGACAATGGGGCCTCGAACGCCTGCACGAGGTCGGCGGAACTGACCACCGTTTTACCCAGGCCCCGCAGGTACTCCACCGTGCCCGCATCCACCCTGGACACCACCGGCAGCTCGGCCAGCGGCGAGTACTCCATTGCGATTGTCGTATGACCCTCCAGCATCTGCGCCAGGAACTGGGCGAGTTCTTGCCTGCTGCGATAGACCAATTTGCGGCCCGGTACGGCGTCGAGGTTGCCTGCCTCAAGCGCGCTCACCAGACGAGACGGTTCTCCATCGGCGGGCAGCCAGTAGTACCAGCGCCGCGTGAAAAGCTGCGCGGTAGACAGGCCCAGCACCCTGTAAGCTATTGGGTTGGACTGTCGGAAGTCGTAGAATAACCAGCCGTCGAGGCCGCGGCTACGTAGCGCCTGTTGTAGATGCCCCAAGCGATCAGAGTCCATGTGTGACGCTCCAAAAACAAAGATGCGGCATGTGCAAAGCCTGGCTCGCGCGCCTAGACTTCCAGCGGGCGCGCCGCCACGACGGGGGAGGCACGCGTCACCTTCAGCAGGTCAGCGGCTGCCAGGCTGAGGTTCACGCCGCGCTGCCCGCCGCTGATGTATATACGGTCCAGTCCAAGCACGCTGCCATCGATCAAAATGCGAAAACCCTTTTGCAGGAGGGCCAGCGGCGATATGCCACCCACCAGCAGGCCGGTGAGGCTCTCGGCTTCCCTCTGCGTCGCCATGCGCAACCGCTTCTCCCCCACCGCTGGTTGCTGCCCCAATAGCTTGAGGTCCAGTTCGGCATTGGCAGGCATCATGACGAGCAAGGGACGGCCGCTGCCGCTCTCAGGCAGCACCACCAGCGTCTTGAATACATGCGCCGGTTCAGCCCCAACTGTCCGCGCCACTTCATCGGCCGAATGGACCTCAGGAGAGTAGAAATGCGCTTCATACGCTACTTGGTGGGCGTCCAGGACCCGCATGGCATTGGTCTTGGGACCCTTTGCAGGTTGCTTCATCCAGATACCTGCTTTGCTTCATGTAGATGGGGATGTCAGGGTAGATGACGTGCCGTACCAGGCCCTAGGTCTATCGACTATGATACTTTATTCGGCTTTGTCCCGGCTACACTCCCGACCATTCAATTGAGCCACGTAAAACAAGAGCAGGCCCTTCGACCTGCTCGTATTGATGGCTGCCACACTGTTACCTTGCAGCTATTGCGGTAATCTCTAGGTCTTCAGGCTACTATTTCTTGTCAGACTTAGGAGACTCCTGTTTTTTCTTCTTCTTCTCAGCCTTTTTAGGACTCTTATCACCCATGTCGTAAATCCTCCTGCATGCTCAGAATCGCCTTGCTTTAGTATAGCACAGCCCCTTAACTTCGGAGGGCCACTTACAAGCTGGCCCGGTTTTCACCCGAAGACTTGCTTCCAGAGCCGCCGCGCCACCCTGTCGCGTTCTTCATCATCCGGGTCCGGCCTGTAAAAGCCGAAGGGATGCTCGCCTGAGTCTTCGCCGTTAGCTGGGGAGCCTTCCTTTTCTTGCCCGCTGTCCGGTGCACCTTCGCCATTCCGCTTCTTAGGCTTGCCTCGCAAGAAGCCCTCCAGGGGCCGACGTTCCGCCGGGTTCTCCCCGGCATCTTTAGCACACATCGCCCGCATGCTGGTTCTCCGTTCTTGTTCTTCCACTAATAGACGTCTACCGCGAATGTAATGATTAGACCATCTGCGGCGACACAGGTCCTATACTCGATTATACCACCGGGCTATTGCGCCAAGTAGAGAGTTGCATACAAGATAGAGTGGAGCATGGTCCCGGCTGTGCCCATAGTGGGGCGCTGTAGAGCGATAGCAAACGTGGAGGCATGCTGATACCTGTGAAGCGCAGGTTGCACGCACATTTCGTTTTGCACTGTGGTACAATCGACCTTAGATGTTGCGGTGGTAACACACCTATCTCACGCTACTGCCGGTAGGCAATGTACTGCTTGCGCATACAGGCTAACTTCCTGTCTCGGCATTCCACTTAACTCCATAACTCCATCGGGAGATAGGCGAACACCGTATGGACGTGGAACAGTTCTCGCAATACGTATCCTGGTTCACATACATCCTGATATTCGCGCGCACGGCAGTGCGGGCCGTACGTCGCCCCCTGCGCGCCAACATCGACATCGCCCTCCTGTTCAGCTCCACGACTATCATCATCGCGTTGAGTGTGGCGGGAAGGCTGCGTCTGTTGCCCACCGAGGGCTGGTGGCCTAGCGTATCGCTCATTATCACGCTCACCCTCCTGTTTGCGTTACCCTATCTGCTGCTGCGGCTTGTAGACGATTTCTCGAACGTTCCCACCTGGCTCATGCGCGGCGCGGAGGTAATATTTGGGCTGACGTTTATCGGTCTGGTGGCGCTGTCAGGTCGCTTGCCGGTGTGGCTGCTCTCATCTCTGCTGCTATACAGCGCGGGCCTGCTCGTCTACAGCACAGTGGCTTTCTGGCGGGAGTCGAGAAAGTCCACGGGCGTAACAAGGCGCAGACTCGTTGCAGTAGCGTGGGGTTCAATCTTTCTTTGCACCCTCTTTACTCTCTTCGTACTCACTGCTGCACTGCCGCGGTTCGCGCTCCTGTGGAGGTACCTCACGGACGTAGCGACTCTTGCTTCAGGCACTGGTTTTTTCATCGGTTTCGCACCGCCCGTGTTCCTGCGCAGGGCCTGGCAGGAGCCGGAGCTGCGGGCCTTCCTGGGCCGGGCCGCCAGCCTGCCCAGGCTCCCCGACACTGCCTCTATTCTGCTTGAGCTTGAGAAGGGGACGCGTAGCTCCGTAGGCGCGCCACATGCCAACATCGGCCTGTGGGACCCTGAGAAGCAGACACTGAACTTCGGGAGCGTAGACTCTCAATTGGAAATTAAAGTGACCGAAGACTCCATCGCGGGCAGGGCCTTTCTAACCCAGCGACCGGCTTTCACCGACAATATCGAGAAAGACATACCATCTGCTGCTCCCCTCGCCCTAAAGTATGGGGCGCGGGCCTTGCTGGCGGCACCCATCACGGCGGGCGAGAGGCGGTTGGGCGTGCTTGTGGCCTACGCGCCACGCGCCCCTATCTTCGCTGACGAGGACCTAGAGCTTGTGAAGTTGCTTGCCGACCAGGCGGCCGTGATCCTGGAAAGCCGCGCCCTCATTGACGAGGCGGCACAGGTGCAGGCGCGGGAGGAGGTGGCCCGACTGAAAGAGGACTTCCTTTCGGCGGCCGCCCACGACCTCAAGACGCCGCTTACCGTGCTCGTGGCCCAGGCGCAGTTCCTCGAGCGACGCGCCACCCGCAACCCCGAGGCCCCCGCCGACCCCAAGGGCATCCAGCGCATCGTACAGGAGACCCAGCGGCTGCGCGACCTTGTGCTGGAGTTGCTGGACGCATCACGCGCCGAACAGGGCATGCTCGTGGGGCACGTGGAAGAGGTAGACATGGTCGCGCTTGCCCAGGAGGTCTGCGCCCGGCACGCTACCGAACGGCACTCGTGCACGGTGTACGCAGACGGGCAGGTCAGGGGGCGCTATGACGAAGTACGCATCACTCAGCTACTGGAGAACCTGGTGGAAAACGCCGTCAAGTACAGCCCCGATGGCGGCTCGGTCGTGCTGCGGGTGTGGCGCGAAGGTGATAACAACCATTTCTCCGTCACCGACGAGGGGATAGGCATCCCCAGTGCCGACATACCTCGCCTTTTTGAGCGGTTTCACAGGGGCGCCAACGTGAACGACCGGAAGTTCGCGGGCATGGGCCTGGGCCTGTTCATCTGCCGGGGCATAGCCGAACAACACGGGGGTCGCATCTCGGCCACCAGCGAGCCGGGCAAAGGCAGCACTTTCCGGGTCGTCCTGCCTGTTGAGCCTGCGGTCGGCAAGGAAGATGGTAGGACAAGGGGTATGGACAACCTGACGCGGGAACAATTTACGGTGCAGACTACAACTAGCGGCGGTGGCACTTTACCACAAACACCCCTGGTCATGTCTGACGGAGGAACGCATGCCGGAACGCGGCCCAATCCTGGTCATTGACGACGAGCCGGAGATCCTCAGCACTGTAGCCACCATCCTGGAATTTGAGGGGTACGAGGTAGAGCAGGCAGCGAATGGGGCGGAAGGTCTCGATTGCATCGAGCGCAACCTTCCAAGCCTCGTGCTGCTCGATATGCGCATGCCCGTGCTCAACGGCTGGGATTTCGCGCGCATCCTGAAGGAGAAGGGCGTCTACCTTCCGATAATAGTGATGACCGCCGCCCAGGACGCCCGCCGGTGGGCGCAGGAAGTCGGGGCCAGTGGCTACATCGCCAAGCCATTCGATGTGGAGGACCTGCTTACAACCGTAGACTCGCTGATCGGCGCGTGAGATTTCCACAGGGGCAAGAGGGGCCTTTGTAGAGGCTCTGTAGGGGCAGGCACGGAGACCTGCCCCTACAGACGATTACCGGGTCATCCTGTTAACCTTCATCAATCATTAGGGTAGCCGAACTAACCAAGCTTCAGCTTCGCGCGAATGGTACCCGCCCTCTCGCTCTTGACCACCACTTCTACCTCATCGCCCTCGGCCCCGCGCACCACCCATTCTAGCCTCTTCTCGTTGTCGGTCACTTCGCGCGACGAGAACCAACCCGCGTAGAGCTTGTTGCTGCGCCCTTCCAGTTGGCCTATCTCTTCCTCTCGCTTGCCCAGGATGAGCTTGCTACCTTCCGGCAGGTTGATGCGGGCTTCGGTGGGGCGGACGATCTTGCGCTCCTGGGCCTTGCGGCTGGTGTAGGTCGGCAGGAAGCCCTTGTTGGCGACTACCACGCTCACCTTGTACACGCCGTCGGCCTGCTTCTCGACCTCGCTCCTGCGGAACTCCAGGCGGGGCGACATCAGCGCGTGCGCCAAGGTGAACTGGCAGTGCTTCTCGCAGATTTCGGGCAGGTAACGCGCGGGTACGTTGGTCCAGTAGTTCTTGGTGTCCCAGCCGCCGATTTCGACCTTGCCAAGCTGTGGGTGCTTGAACTCGCGCCAGGGGATGAAGGCTTTACCCTCTAGCTCTTTGTCGTTCCACTCCATCAGCTTGAGGTCGTCCTCCTCGGAGTGGTGCTTGATCCAGCCTATCCAGTCGGTGACTTCCAGCCCGGCTACCTTGGGCGGGTCCCACAACTCGGTGGTGAAGCCGAACCAGCCAAAGTAGTCGTAGGCGTAGTCGTCCATTGCGCCGTGCATCGGCTCCTTGGGGTCGTACGCGAAGCCGTGGAACACCGACACGCAGGGGTAGCCGGTAAGCTCTGTGCCCCTCTCCCCTATCAGCTTGTATATGTCCAGGTCGTGCGTGTTGAAGTAGTCGTCTGGGTGCGTCGAATAAGGGCGCAGGATCACGCCTGAGTAGGTGTGGTAGGACAGAAAGCCGTTGATGTTGCGGTGGGCGGACCAGAACTCCGCCTCCGCACGGGTCTCCGGCTCGGAGAAGGGGTAGTCTCCCGCGCCGCGCTGCACCCCCTCCGGTGCCCAGTCATAAGGGTAGTTGCGGTTCAGGTCGAGACCCTCGCGGGGCGGTGCCATCTTTATCGAATGCCCGTCCCAATCGTTGATGAGGCCCTCGCTGACCAGGTGGTAGTAGGTGCCGCCTATCTCGTCGGGGGCGCGGCGGACCATTATCCTGGGGTCCTTGTCGGATGCGCGCCAGGCACCGTTGGGGTCCTCGATGCGCATCTGCAATATCTTGCCGTCGCCGTCAACATCGTCCATGTAGAGGCCCTCACGGTCCTCGGTGAAGGGGTAGCGGCGCGTGGAGGACCGCATCCAGTGGGGCGTGGTCAGGTACTTCTCCGAGCCGTCCACCGTGATGCGGGGCAACACGTACAGGACGTGCTCGTCCAGCAGGGTCGTCACGCGCGGGTCTTTGCCGTAGTTGTCCAGGTGGTGCGCGATGGTGTACAGCGCCACCGCCGAGCCTGTGACCTCCCCCGCGTGGGTGTTGGCATCAATCCAGTAGGCGGGCTTCTCAAGGTCTGTGCCCGTCGTGCGGTTGGTGAGGATGGCAAGCAGCATATCGCGTCCTTCGTAGGACTTGCCGATAACGGACACCGTGATGAGGTCAGGGTATTCATCGGCGCAGGTGTGCAAGAAGTCCTTTATCTCGGCGTAGGTATAGTAGTGGGAGAAATCTATCTGCGGCATAAAGGGAGGCATCCTTTCAGGAGAGTGTTAGCCCCCAGTATACATCCTCCGTTGGAGGGGGAACAGCCTAGATCCGCTGGTTGGGGCGACAACAGACGCCCATCGACTAAAGTCGAGGGCTACACCTTGCAAAGTCTGCCCTTCGGCAGACTGCTTCTTCTTTAAGCATCTAGAAGGACCTAATGAGATGCACCAGTCCCGCAGGGACTTTGCCTTGTGTAGCCCTCGACTTTAGTCGACGGGCGTCCCCCATGAACCCGCCCTCGGGGCTTTCACGCACCTTGATGGTATAATTCGCGAATTTTCGGTTATACTACCATGATGTCGGCCGCACAGGCCCGCATACGCACGCGCGGCTACGCACTACCCTGTTCCGCAACCTGGTAGCCTATGACTGGGGTGGCTCTTGCGCTACCTCCCGCACGCACATGGCCCTCGTATGGAGCAGCCGGGTGTCGGGTGCGGACTTGACCAGCCGAGGAGCCTTCGTACTTGAACCAGCGCGGTAAAGAGGCCCAACACACGTCTCCACATAAGAACGGCAAGCCAGCGCCCGCACGACGCGTCACAGCGCCCCTCAGCCCCCCCGCAGGCAAGCAGACGCAGGGTGCCAGCCAGCGCGCGCCCATTGCTAATCAGCGCGGCAAAGTGGTCCTGACAGACCCCAGGGCCGTCAGGCTGCACACGGAGATGCACCGGCGCAGGATGAGGCTCGTCATGGTGCTGGCGGGGCTGCTGGTGGCCTTCGCGGGCATCTCGGCGGCGGGGGTGTTCGTGCTAGGTACGGGGGTCATTTCGACGTTATCCGAGGAGGTAGGGGGCATGTACGAGACGCCGGTCCCGCAGCTTCCCCGCCTCACTTCCGGGCCTGACATGCCGGAGGGCACGCCCCCCGCCGTCACTTATCCTGACTGGGACAAGAAAGAACCTGTCAACATCCTCCTGATAGGACTGGACGAGCGTGAAGGGGTAGAAGACATCCGCACCGACACGCAGATCATCGTGCACATAGACCCCACCGCCAGGACCGCCGCGCTCGTGTCGCTCCCCCGCGACCTGTGGGTGGAAATACCGGGGCATGGAGAGGACCGTATAAACGCGGCTTACAAGATTGGCGAGAAGGAAAGGAAAGGAAGCGGCCCCGCCCTCGCCAAGGCCACCGTCCGGGAGAACCTGGGCATACCGATCCACTACTACGCTACGGTCAATTTCCAGGGCTTCGAGCAGGTAATAGATACCATAGGGGGGATCACCCTCGACGTACCGCGACCGCTGGTAGACAACCAGTTCCCATTCCAGGAGTTCGGGGCCACTCGCGTGTACATACCCGCCGGGCTGCAACACATGAACGGCCGCACCGCCCTCCAATACGCACGATCCAGGCACCAGGACAGCGACATCGGCCGCAACGCCCGGCAGCAACAGGTGCTGCTGGCGATAAAGGAACAGGGCGTGAGCCTTAACTTGCTGTCCCACCTGACCGAACTGGCAGAGGAGCTTGGCGATGCCGTGCGCACCGATCTGCTGCCTCTGCAAATAGGCTCCCTCGCACAGCTATCGAGGAGCATAGAAGCCGACGCCATACAGACGGTGGTAATTTCGGGGAACATGATCCGGGAGACCACCCTGCCCAGCGGCGCTAACGTGCTCATCCCCAGGTGGGACCTGATACGGCCCGCCATCACTCAGGCGTTCTCCGACCCACGTCTGGGAGAAGAAGCGGCCCGCCTGTCGGTAAAGAACGGTACGTGGACGGCCGGTCTGGCCCGCAAGGTGCGTGACGAGCTTGCGGAGCTAGGCGTCTACGTGGCCGACCTGTCGAACGCCGAGGACAGGGGCCAGCACCCCGTCACGACTGTCACAGACTTCACCGGTGGGCAGAAGCCGTACACCCTGGAAACGGTAGTCACCCTGCTGGGGATGTCCGCGGACGACGTGCAAGAAGCCCCGGAAGCCCAGGCCCCAATAGCCGCCGACGGCAGCCCGGTGGACATCCTCATCATCGTGGGAGATGATCGTATAGGGGAGTAGTGCATACCCTCCCACGTCGAGCAACAAAAATCGCCCCGTTGGGGCGATTTACTTTTACTATCTTGTGCCTGGAGGGGTCCTTAGCCTATCGCCAGGTCTCCTACCGCCTCATAGGAGTGCTGGATGTGGTGGCGCAGGTGCTCCGCCATGGGGAGGGGCCGCCAGCGGTCGCCCTCGCCGCTCGTGTTCAACTGGTACACGCCCAGGTCGAGCAGGTACCTCTCCAGCGGGCCGCGCTCCCAGCGGTAGTTCCACTCTATCATGGTGAACAGCGGGAACCATGTGTAGCCGAGCACGGGTACCGCCCGCTCCCGCAACTCCTTGATCATCCGCAACGAATTGTTGAGCCAGGCGATGCGGTCTTCCTCGGCGTCGCGGGCGCTAGTCTCGGTAATCATGACCGGTACGCCGTAGCGCATGTAGAAGTCCTCCACCATCGAACCGAAGCCGGAGCCGTCGTGCTCCACAGTGCGCGAGAGCACGTGGCCCTGATCGTCCAGGTATAGCTCCTGGGTGGACCACTGCGGGTAGAAGTTCAGGCCCATAACGTCTACCGGGATGGGCCGGCGGGCGAGCCACTCCAGGTCGCGGGTGCGCGCGCCACTCTGCATCAGCCAGGGCCAGAGCGGGTGTTCGGGGGTAATCTTGCCGGTAATCAGGTCGAAGGAGAGAAAGCCTTTGAGCCGGTTCTGCTCGGCAAGCCACTCCACGTCGGGGTGACCGGCCCTGCATATGCCTGCCGCCTCTACATGCACCATCTGGGCTTCCGGCTGCACCGATTTGATGGCCTCGACGGTCGAGATGATGCCTTTCGCCAGTTGCACGAACATCTTGACGTAGCCCCGGTCGCCCTTCATGTAGGGGGGCCAGGCACCTTGCATGCCGGAAAGCAGCGAATTGACCAGGGGTTCGTTGCAGGGGGTGTACCAGCGTACCAGGTGGCGGTAGCGCTCGGCGAACGCGGCGGCGTACCGGGACACGCAGGTGTGGTACTCCTCGTTGGCGAACTCGCGCCGCAGCCAGTAGGGGCAGCCGTAATGCACAAGGTCGATGATGGGGGTAATGCCCAGTTCTTCGACCATGTAGGGCAGCACTTCGTCGGTCCAGCGCCAATCGTATTCGTCCGGGAGCGGCTCGACGCGGTACCAGGGCACGCCCCAGCGCATCACGTTGACACCCAGGTCTTTAGCAAGCGCCAGGTCTTCCCGCCAGTGCTTGTAATGGCCCATGAGCTGGTATTCATCGAGCGGCCTGTGCCCGCGCTTGGTCTGGGGTATAAACGAGTCTTCAATGCCGCTAGCCCATACGAAGTCTGCGGCCTTCGGTCCTAGATGCATAGTGTCCATTTCGCTTTCACAGCCTTTCGCATCGTCGCGCAACGCACTCGTCATTGAGGCATATTCGTGACGCGCTCCAGAAGGGCAAGCACAACCGCACCCGCTCTATAGGAGCACGCGTACAAGGGCATATAGAGATAGTTTTCCACACTCGTCCGCCCTCTACCCACATTCTATTATTGTCTACTGTCGCTGTCAAGCACGTCAGAGGTTACTAAGGTACCGAATGTGGGAGGTCATTTTGGCGGGAGGGAAGATTTGTTGTGGCCTGGCGAGCAGTGGGTCTACTACAAGTTATACGAACATAGGTAACGCCGGTTGTAAAGGCATGATGCCGCGCCTGTTATGCACACGAAAATTGCCGACTAGCACCAAGCAGCCACGATCTTTGCCATTCTGAACGCAGTGAAGAATCAGACGGGTAGGTATAAATATGAACCACGGCGACCAAGCCCCATCCTTGTCATTTCGAACGTAGTGAGAAATCTCGTCCTCCAGCACCCAAGTACCACTTCTCTTCTCTCAGAAATGCCACCGGGCTACAACAAGAAAAGAGTAGCATTACGGTGGAGGACGAGATTTCTCACTGCGTTCGAAATGACAAGGGCAACCCTGATCCTAGCATCCCTGCTTGAGCAATGCCCGGCAGAGACTACTCGTCTGCTTCCTCAATGGTAAGCCTCACCAGGTCGAAGCGGGGGACGTTTAGCAAGTGGCCCGCTTCGAGATGGGCGCTGGTGAGGTACACTTTGCGCCCGTTGGCGTCCACGCGTAGCTTGCGGTTGCGGGGCAGGCGCACTACCCGCAAGTACAGCGAAACAAGCTCGCGATTGCCCACGCGCTCGCAGAGGAAGAGGTCGAGGGAGAGCTTGCGGTCGCCCTCCTTGTGGCTGCTCGCCACCTGCCAGCAGTCCGCCGAGGCCGCCCTGCCCGTGGGCCAGTCCACCACCACCTGGCCGGTGGCTATGAGAGCGGCCGAGGGCGTCACCTGCGGCCAGCCATGCTCGCTGTCGGTGCGGCCCCACAGCGGCATGCCCCGGCGGTAGTCGCCTCGGCGCGAGAAGAATTCGTTGTAGTACCAGCGGGTGTGCAGCAACTGCTCGGACTGCTTCAGCCCTTCCGCCTCCTGGATTACCCAGCGCCCGTCGAGCGCCCACTTGAGCGACTCGGCCCCGGCCTGTATGCAAATATCGTCCTCCGCGTACAGGCCAAATAATAGCAGCCCCGGCGCGCTGGTCACCGGATCCAGGTGCTGGTTCTCCGGCGACACAATGGTAGCGCCAAAGGTGGAGATGTTCTGCCGGGCTGCGTCAGTGTCGGGAGCGAACGTCCGGATAGGATAGACGAAGGTGTAGCTGAGCAAGTTGTCGGCGGCGATACGCGCGTCATCCAGGTAGCGGTTGTCGTTGGAGGCCTCGTACATCAGGATGCAGGCTTCCAGGGCCGCGATAGCCGCCTCGCGGTCGGGAGTGGAAGCGTCCAGGGTGCCGCCCCCGAACTGCCCCTCACGCACCAGCCCGGCCAGGGTACCCTCGTAAGCAGCGATGGCCGCCTGGAGGTACCGTTCCGCCGCGGCTGGGTTGACGTCACTCAACAGACGAGCGCAATCGCACAAGAGGGATACTACGGACGCGGTTCCCGCCGGGTAGGGGTCCAGCGGCTCGCCGGTGCGCCTGTAACGCGAGGCATACCCGCCGGAGGGTAGTGCGTGCGACACAAACCAGTCTGCCACACTGTAACCGGCCCGTTCCCACGAATCCGCCGCACTGCGCAGGCTGTCGTCCACTTGCCCACTCAAGCGCGTGGCCCTGGCGGCTAACAATAGTTCCCTTGCTTCAACCGCAGGCCGGAGCGTGTCGAAGCTCTCATCCTTGACTATCGTAAGGTTCTCGTAGTCCGAGTAGTCGCGATAGCCGAAGGAGAAGCCGTCACGGTCGCACACAGGGTAGAGCAACCCTTCGGGACTCAGGCCGCCGGTGGCCCAGCGGGTAAGCGCCCCCGACGCGCGGCTCTTCAACAGGCGCAACTCATCCCAGGATAGGGGAGGGTCGGCGCTCTCCGAGGCATAGATGGCGTAGACATAGGCGACGGCGGCCATGCGCAACGACTGCTCCACGAACCCCAGCATCGCGGTGCCGGAGCCTTCGGGCGACTCGTACTGACCTCCACCGAGGTCCGGGTTGTAGAGGCGGGCGTTGAACCAGCGGACGTGCTGGGCTATCTGGCGGGAGAGGGGTGGAGAAGGTGGGGGCGCGCGCTTGTCGAGATAGGCCCTGCGCCAGAGGAAGCGGGCAGGGTCGCTGTACTTGTGCCGGATGCCGGGTGGTCGCAGCCACAGGTAAAGGGTCTTTTGCAGCACGTCACCCGGCTGCCACGTGGCGCTCGCATTCTCGCCCGGCCCGAACGTGCTCTTGGCGATGTAAGCATCGGGGCCGCCGTCGCCTCGGTGACCGAACTCGGTCTGCGGGTAGCGGAAGAACAGTCGCAGCCCGGCGCTCTCATTGGAACCATCCGCGAGTGGCACTATACCGAGCGCGTAAAGCAGCTCCGGCGTTGGCGAGGCTGGAATCTCATCCTCCGCGAAATAGCTCCAGGTGGCGCCAGAGGCACCATAGTGGATCGCGGGCTGCGCGAGGCGGTCGGCGCGGAATGCAAAGCCCCGGTCAGGCTCCGGGTGAGGGAACAGCCCGGTGCCGAACGTATTGCCACCATAGTGGATGCTCGGCAGGTCGAGGGCGGAAGATTCACCGGCTACTCCGGGCAGCGCGACGGGGTGTACAATCGCCCCCGTGAAGGGATAATCCGCGAATTCCACCCGCCAGGAGAGCCGGAAGAGACCTGTTTCCTCCAGGCCGTGAGCATGCAAGCGGAAGCGCACAGTACCAGACCCATGAGAGATATGGCCTTCCGCGTGAAGACCATAATCGGTGGGTGTAACTGCGTCCCAGCGGCCCACTGCGGTGTGCTCGCCCTGTTGCAGCGCAAGAGGCTCCAGGATTGCGCGGCCCTCGTCCCCCGTGCCTCCTTGCAGCACAATTTGCAGGCCACCTGCTACCTCTTCACGGACCAGTCCCGGCTTTTCGGCTGCGCTCTTCATGCGTCGGTGCACTCCTCAAGCAGCTATTGCTCGCCCGTGTCTGGCAGGGGCGGCAGTGGGTAGTCGTAACCCCTCGACAACCAGCAAGACGCGCGCCAACACGCGGGTGGGCGATAGAAGCGGGGCACGGACAGTGCTGAACTTGCCCCTAAGCTATGAAGGAGGAGAGTGACAAGAGTGAATAGAGCCGAGTGGGAAGAGAAAGAGGGCAGGCTGCGGGCGTTGATGGACAGGCACGGGCTTGACGCGGTGGTATTGAGCAGGTCCGCCAACGTCGCGTGGCTGAGCGGTGGGGGCCGCAGCTTCGTCAACATCGCGAGCGAGGGGGGCGTAGGTTCGCTCCTGGTGACGCGGGACGCTCGCTACCTGCTCACCGACGTTATCGAGGCGGAACGTCTGCGCGAAGAGGAGGGCTTCGGCGACGGCGGCTGGGAGATAATCGCTGAAGCGTGGCACGAGCCTCGACAGCGCCTGTCGCAGTTGACGGCAGGGCTGCGGGTGGGCACCGATGGGCCGGGCACGGAGTTCCAGGACCTGGGCGGCGAGATCGCCCGGCTAAGGTGGCGGCTTACCCCCGCCGAGGCAGACCGCTTCCGCTCTCTTGGTGCCGAGGCAGGCGCGGCCATAGGTGAAGCCGCCGTCTCCATTCGGCCGGGCATGAGCGAGTACGATATCGCGGGGCTGCTGGCGGAGGCTACGTACGCCCACGGTGCCACTCCCACCGTCACCCTGATAGCCACGGATGAACGCATAAGGCTGCGTCGCCACCCTCTCCCTACGGATAAGGCACTTGAGCGCACGGCCATGTTGGTGCTCTGTGCGCGCAAATACGGCCTGGTCGTGAGCGCCACCCGTATGGTACATTTTGGGCCGGTGCCGGATGACCTAAAGGCAAAAATGCACACCGTCGCCACCGTAGATGCCGTAGGGGTGAATGCTACGCGGCCGGGGATACCCGCCAATGCCATCTTTGCTCGTATCCAGCAGGCTTACGCGCAGGTAGGGCACCCCGACGAGTGGAAGCATCATCACCAGGGAGGCCCGGCGGGATACGAGCCACGAGAGTACGTAGCCACACCCCACACTGACCATGTGGTGGAGGCAGTACAGGCCTTCGCGTGGAACCCCAGCGTACCCGGTGCCAAGTCGGAAGACACGTTCCTGGTGACGGCTGCGGGACATGAGCTACTTACGCCCTCCCCGCTCTGGCCCCAGCAGCAGATCGAAGTTGGTGGGCAGGTCATGGAGCGGCCGGACATCTTGCAGCTATAGGCGAGCCGAAGGTTGTGTCCTAGGGACACAACCTCATAACCCGAATGTGTCCCACAGGTACGATTGGCCGCCGCCTGTGTCCCTGGGACACACAGCCTGAGAAAGCCCCGTGGCAGCGCTGATTGGCTGCGAACGAGCAAAGCGGGTATGCTGTGGTGCCGGCTACCGTTCGACGGTGCGAGCACCCATATTGCGCCTGGAGGAGATTTCATGAGGGAGAACGCTCTCAAGAGCAGGTTGAGAAGTGGTGAGCCTGTGTTCGGCTTGCTGTCGCCAAACTACGATCCGGGCATCGTGGAGATGCTGGGGCACCTGGGTTTCGACTTCTACATGCTCGACTGCGAGCACGGGGCGGGGGGGCCGCAGCAGGCAGAGCAGGTGATACGCGCCTGCGAAACGGTGGGTATAACCGCCCTGGCGCGCATACGCAGCGCCGACCCCAAGCTGGTGCTGCAATTCATGGACCTGGGCCTGATGGGCGTGATGATGCCCAGCGTCACCGATGCGGACGACGTGCGCAGGCTGGTGGAGGCGGTCAAGTACCCGCCCCTGGGCAAGCGGGGTATCGCGCCGGTGCGAGCCAACGACTACCTGCTGGGGGCGATGCAACAGGAGGAATATCTACGCTTCGCCAACGAGCAGACGCTCGTCCTCCCCCAGATAGAGACGATGGAGGCCGTGAACAACCTGGACAGCTTGCTGCATGTGGAAGGGGTGGACGGCTTCATCGTCGGCCCGCGCGACCTATCCCTCTCGATGGGCTTCACCGACGGCCCCGCCCACCCCGAGGTAAGGGAGATGGTGGACAGCCTCTTCGCGACCGTGCGGGCCGCCGGGCTAGTAGTGGGCACCACCGCCGCCACCGGGGAAGACGCCCGTTCTCTCGTGGACCGGGGCGCTAACATAGTCCTAGCTTCCATACACGGCCTGCTCAGAGTAGGCTCCGGTGCCTTCTTCAAGGCGGCCAGAGGCAGTTAACCAGCAAGTCTAAACGCCAAGACGCCAAGACGCCAAGGACCACGCCAAGGTAGATAAGGTTTGGAGAGTAGCAAAAGGACCAGAGTACGTAATATGGTACTCTGGTCCTTTTACTTAGAACACCTTTTTAACCTTGGCGCGTTCTCCGCGTCTTGGCGTCTTGGCGGTTAGCTTTGCTGGTTACCCGGCGTTGCCGTGCCGCCTCATTTGCTCTTTGAGGT
This sequence comes from Chloroflexia bacterium, assembly GCA_036388595.1. GTDB lineage: Bacteria > Chloroflexota > Chloroflexia > QHBQ01 > JADMIH01 > JADMIH01. Next base: position 13,480 of record DASVRN010000139.1, on the reverse strand, counting down.
CTTGCCTGGCTGCGTCCTCGGTGTAGTAGAAGCAGCTATCGGGTACTACTGGAGGCTGGCTGCCGGACTGCTCCGCTTGCTTCCGGAGCATCTCGCGCATGTCTCCGGCGAATGATAAAGACCAATAATATTGCGTGATCTGGTCCGGGGTCTCCTTGCGCCGCCATACGTGGCCCACCCACTCGCCTGCCTGTTCGCTGTGTACGACGTCTGCCATGATTATGACCTCCCGTTGTCTGTAGTACGTTGTAGTATGGGATTGATATCGTCAGGGCACCCGGTTGTGTGTCTCTTCATGTCCTGCCACGAAGGCGTAGTTGCCGACCGGCAGTAAGCAACTGTATAACGCGTGAGCCGGGGAGAAGTTAGGGGATGAAGGCCACCAAAAGATATAAGTTTCACTTTTGGATTGCTATACTATAGATTTGCAAGCGAAAAGGACCAGAGACGTAGCCTCGTCTCTGGTCCTTCTTGCCGCTCCATAAGGTTTACGGAGGCTGGATTCAGTCCTTACCGCTGTAGTGGCTTAGTTGGAAGCGCACTGCAAGAGCGAGCCTGCGTCGGTGCAAATCGTGCGCATCCAGGTGCCGGAGTTGAGACACCGGCTGCGGTCTACGCCACCGTAGTGGTGTAGCGCGATGACGTTGCCGGTCGCCGGGTCGGTAATGGCTGAGCCGGAGGAACCACCCTCGCTGTCGCAGGCGTAGCCTATCTGGCTGCCGGCGGCCGAGGTGCCGTAGGTCGCGTTGATGGTATCAGCCTTGCAACGTACCGTCTTGGCGCCGTCCTCCCAGTAGCCTACCTTCTTCTGGTTGCCGCCGGGGTGCTGCACAAACCAGATCGGGTCGCCCACGGCCACGGCCTTGGTGGTCGGGATTAGCTCGCCATAGGTAGCCTCCGGGTTGCCCTGCAAGGTCAAGAGGGTGTAGTCGAGACCGCCGCCCCCGCCCTTCTTGCGGCTGGCAGCGTCGCTGTTGGTCTTGAGGAGGGTGCCGCCCGCATAGGTGGTGCCGCTATTGATGGCGCCCGTGCAAGTGGCCCGCTGGTAGTCGAACGTCGCCTGCACGGTGTTCACCTCGGTCTGCGTGCTGAAGCAGTGATAGTTGGTGATCATCGTGTTGGCGTTCGAGCCTCTTATCAGCTCGCCGGTGCACACATACTGGGAGTTGCCACTGGTGAAGAGGAGCCGGGCGACCTGAGGCTCGACGCTATCGGTCTCGGGGCGGCAGGCTACGTCTTCCCGGCCGTCCGTGCCGCAGAGCACTTCAGGCGAGGGGCCAGTCGGCTTGGCCTGCAAATCTACGTTGCCGTGCCCCACACCCACGATCCGGTAGCCGTAGGCGGTCGAGCTGCCCGACGCGCTGCGAAGGTCCAGCCGGGCGGTGTCGCCCTTTACCGCAAACGACCAGAAGTCGCCGTTGCCGTTCGGCCCGCGTCCCTCATAGGTCCACGACTCGGTGCCATCGGCGCTGGACACGACCAGCGAGTCGCCCGCGGCAAGGTCAAAGTCCACGAAATGCACGCGGATGAACTTGGCACCCGCCGAGCGAACGGTGTCGCGCACGCCGCGGCCGTAGGGGTGGGGGCTTTCGGCGCGATACTCGTGCACCTTACCGACTTCCAGGCGATGGTAAGTCGCCTCGCCCCCCGTAGCGGTGGCCTCCGCGGCGCGATAGCCGCTCGAAGGTCCCAACGCCGCCACGAAAGCCAGCGCGGGTACTATAAATAATGCCAGACCTCTTTTCATCATTCGGAAATCCTCCCTAATGTGATCCCCCGCGTGCCTCCTCGTTGGCAAACAGGGTCCAGTGTAACAGGCTGCCGCAGGATACGAGCTGCAAGGCGCGGGAATCTCAAGCACGGGCTTAGCAAAAAGCCCACGGGCGAGACTCGCTCAAGCCGCGGGTATATGCGCCCCCTCGACAGTGGAGCAAGTTTACCACTCGGACTCCCGTTTGTCCAGTGGGCGGCGACTACTAAAGTGATTTGGTCCAGGGGACAAATCGCGCGGCGGTGGGGGCCATTGCGGCTATTACACTTTTGGCGGAGAATCGCAGGGGGTTAGTGCGCCTAACAAAAGCACAGCGCATGCAGTCGGGAAAGTAGGATGGTTGCGAGCTATGGGATCGAGTGGAAGGAGCGCACAGGACGCCTCCTGAGAAAACGGAGGCGGTGAAGGCTTTAGAAGAGTTCTTCGGCCAGCGCGACGATGATGCCCGCGGGGCCTCGCATGTAGCAGAGTCTATACATGTCCTCGTACTGGGCCACCTCGCCGATGAGTTCGGCGCCTATACCGCGCAGGCGAGCGACAGCGTCATCGACGTTTTCGACTGTAAACATGACGCTCCGGAGGCCCAGCGTGTTCGGCGGTGCGATAGCGGGTTCGATCTCGACCAGTTTTGGGTTGCGAAACTTCGTCAGCTCAAGCCGCCCGTGCCCATCCGGGGTCCGCATCATAACGATGTCAACTTGGACACTTTCGAGCGCGTTGACGCGGTCCACCCACGGGCCCTCGACCCGCGCCTCGCCTTCGAGCGTCATGCCAAGCGTGGTGAAAAAAGCGATAGCGGCTGCAAGGTCGTCCACGACGACGCTGATGTGGTCCAATCTCTTGATCGTCATGTGCCCAGTATAGCAGAGGCCGTGCGAGGCGGTCCAAGCCGACCATTCTCGCGAGTAGGATGTGGTTAGCCGAGGCAAGGCGGGGAAATGAGCACCCTCCTCCATGACTCCTATTCTGCTTCCCTGCCTACTTACGCGACGGTTTTGTCAGGCATACTCAGTGCGAAGAAAACTCATCCCGAAACTCTGCCGCCAGCGTAGCCGAAATTGGCGTAGATATTGAGCAAGGATGTGCATAACCCTATTGCATCCACGGTGGGGTATGGCTATATGATACAAGTGCCGGCACTGCCGCCGGATAGCTATTGCTTAGAACAGGCAGCCATGCAACAGAATGGAGGCGTAGGCGCGATGGATAAGGTAAATATCGCCTTGAGCGACATAGTTGAGTACCAGAGCTTCAGACGCAACCCCGGACCGGTGATAATGCGCGCCAGTGCAGGCAGGCCGATGCTCGTAATCAAGGGCCGAAAGAAGGTCGTCATGCTCGACGCGGCCGAGTACGAGTTATTGGTGCAGCGCGCCTCCACTAACGCCGACGTCGAGGAGAAGCGCACCGGCACCCACGGCTAGCCTCCCCCGCGACATGTCTTTAGCATCACACTTTGGAGTAGAAAACTACTCCGAATCCAAGCACTCGCACCGCCCCCGGTTGAGCCTGGCAGCCCGACCGGAGAGGCAACGCAAGTGCGGCCCAGGGGCACAGCCATGCAAGACCCGCCGAAGCCTGGCAGCCGAGGCAGGAAAGCAGGCGCAGCCCACGAGCAGCTACAGGAACTTAAGAGGTTGAGACAGCGAATGAGGTAAACGTTCAGCGTACAACGAGCGGAGGCGGCAACGTCTAACCCGCTCAACTGAACAGGTCGGGTGCAAAGAAAAGAACCCTACTACTGGCATAGTGGGTTCCGCTTCTTTCGCCTCAAGTGGACCTCTGGCAAGGGCCACGAGCATGTGTATTAGGTTCTGGATAAACCTAATATATCACTGTGCTCCCACCTTGTCAAGAGGTAAGGAGCATTTCTTTATGTCGAAAAAGCCGGACGGTTTCGTCTTCGCCGGTTTTGATTCCCCCAGGTACACCCCGACCCCTGACCAGATATTCGATGAGCTGCTGGCACCGGGCCTGCTCACCGAGGCCGAGCTGCGGGTGCTGCTGTACATCGTGCGCCGCACATTTGGCTGGAAGAAAGAGCTGGACAACATCAGCCTGTCGCAGATCACCGGGGGCATCGTGAAGCGCGACGGCACCCGCCTCGACTTCGGGGCTGGGGTAGCGAAGTCCAGCGCGGTGCGGGCGATCAAGGGGCTGGTAGAGAAAGGCATCATCCTCTCCCGGCACAACTTCCGCGAGGACGGCGGCAGCGACGTGACCACTTTCGCCCTCCGCATGCGCGACCCCGACGACCCCCCGTACGGCCATGGGACCACCTCTACAAGCACGATTGGTGAGGCCAAACACCCCCTGTATCGCCGTGAAACACGGGGGGGTTCTACAGTAGAACATGGGGGGTCCCACAGTGAAACGCCGGGGAGTTTTACCGCGAAACAGGCCGGGTCTCGCAATGGCACAGGGGCGGGTGACGGGGTGAAACAGGCCCCTGTCCGCCCACGCGACACACAACATCCATCCATCCAAGAAACAGAAATACAACAGAGAGACGATTCGAATCGGCTATCTCAAAGAAAAAATGGTTTTGAGAAGAGCACGGATACCGCTACAGCTTATTCACCTTACATAGCTGCGGTCCTCACCGACTTCTCTGACGAGCTTGGCGACTCCAGCCACACGGTAGCCAACGTCACCCAGGCCCTCCGACTCTGGGGTCAGTCCGGTGTAGACGAGTCCGACTTCGTGGAGATGCTGTACGAGGCCAAGCGCCGAACCCGCCTTTACCAGGGGAAGCAGGGGGCCAAGGGCATACAGAACAAGATCGCCTACTTCTTCACGGTGCTGCGCGACCTAGTGGAGGGGAAGCAGTAGCGAACTAAACGCCAAGACGCCAAGACGCCAAGGACCACGCCAAGATATATAGAGGTTTGAGAGTGCACAAAGGAGCCGAGTACAATAACACGTACCCGGCTCCTTTTTCTTGAACCAAACGACCCTTAACTTGGCGCGTCCTCCGCGTCTTGGCGTCTTGGCGTTTCCGTCTCTTCACCAGTTGCCGCTTCCGTGGCGGCTTCCTCTTGCTGTACTGCCTGGGATAACGCCTGCTCCCACTCGTCCAGCTTGGCCTTGATCTCGGCTATCTGCGCCTTGAAGCTGGCGCGCTCGTCGGGGGGTATGGCGGTGATGCTGGTGCGGTTCAGCCAGTTGCGGAACTGCATGGCGGGCCGCCAGCGGAACATCGCCGCCTTGCCATCGTCACGTCCACCGCCCGTCTCGCTGACGCTATCAACCCGCACCACGATATAGCCCGGCATGTCCTCCCGCTCTATAAGCTCAGGTTCGCCCTGGCTTTCGCCCGCTAACGACTGGTCCAGCATGGAGAGCACTTCGTGCAGCTTGGCCCTGCCTGACTGGTACATCTCCATCAGGTCCGGCCGCTTGAGCAGGCGCACGCGGCGTGAGAGGTAGTTGTAATTGACGCCCAGCTTCTCGGCCAGCTTGCGTTGCGAGAGGCCGGTTATCTCCAGCAAATATGCGAACTGCCGGGCCTCGTCCTCTATGTCGAGGTCTTCCCGTTGCAGGTTCTCCAGGGCAGTGATGATGGCGGCCTGCTCGGTGTCGAGGTGCATGATACGCGCCGGGATGGTGGTGAGCCGCGCCATGCTGGCAGCCCGGTGCCTGCGCTCGCCCGCCACGATCTCATAGCGGTTGCCGGTGGGGCGCACCACTATCGGCTCGATTACCCCGTGCTCCTTGATGCTGTCCGCAAGCTCCATCAGGGTCTCGATGTTGAAAGCCTGGCGGGCCTGGCGCGGGTTGGGGTCGATCTCGTCCAGGCGCAGCTCTTTTACGTCCAGCGAGGCATCCGGCTCGGTGCCCGCGTCCAGGGCCGCACGCTCGAAGAAGGAGAGCAGCCCGCCTTTACTGTCGGTGCTCAGCACCTCGGCCATCGTGGGTCTTTTCTTGTTAGCTGGCATGGGCTATCTCCTTCTCTCTCATCGTGGCCGTCCGGGCCAGCACCTCTACGGCCAGGGCGCGGAAATCGTCGGCGGACTGGCTTCTCGGCGCGAAGGCCAGCACGGGGGCGCGGTACAGGGTGTCTTCGGTGACGCGCACCCTGCGGCGGATAGTGGCTTTGAGCACCCGGTCGCCATACGTGGCCCGCAGCAGCTCCTCGGCCTCTTTGGTGATGTTGCTGGAGCCGGTCATAGTGAGCACGAAGCCGAGCACCCGCAGGTCGGGCCTCTTTAGCTTGCGCTGCACCAGGCCCACAGCGGCCAGCATCCTCTTGGTGGCCCGGATGCTACGCGGCTCGGCCTGCACCGGGATGAGCACCCAGTCGGCGGCTACTAGGGCGTTTACGGTGATAAGCCCCAAGGAGGGAGGGCAGTCGAGCAGGATGTAGTCGTAGCGGCCGGTAACTTCCGCCAGCGCGCTCTCCAGCACCCGTTCCCTGCCAATCTGCGGGGCCAGGTGCAGTTCGAGGTCCGCCATATCGAGCGTGCCGGGTACCAGGCTCAGTCGCTCAAGACCGCCCGGCGCGACCAATTTCGCCAGCGTGCCCTGCTCCTCGGCCAGCACGGTGTAGAGGGTAGGGTGCTGGTGCTTGTCTTCCAGGTCCACCTCTATACCCAACCCGGCTGAGAGGTCGGCCTGCGGGTCGAGGTCCACCAGCAGCACGCGGTGCCCCTTCTCCGCGAGGGCCGCGCCGAGGTTGAGCACCGTGGAGGTCTTGCCGGTGCCGCCCTTGTGTTGGGCCACAGCGATGATCATGCCGCGCCCTCCTCCATGCCTGCGTCCTCCGCGTCCAGGGCGGGGTGCTCTCCGTCCGCTGCTTTCTGCACCAGGCTGTTGTACGACTCGGCGTCCACTATCACGAAGCGGGTGCGGCCCTTGAGCAGCAACAGCGGCCTGCCCTCGGCGGCGCGGGCGAGCAGCGGGCCGGGGTTGCGCCGGAACACCTGGTACTCGACGATGTCGTTGATGTCTACCTGGGCCATCTGACCTCCTGTGCGGGCCTGCCTCGCCTTCGTGAGACCTGCCTTCTCTGCTATCCGTAGCCGAAAACGGACTCTGGATTCCAGCGCAGTTATTGTAGCTATTTGGGCCGCGCCGTTTTCAGTTATGCACATGCCTGCCCGACGCCGTCAGCCCGTTTCTTGAAGAGTGTAGATATGCTGACTGAAGTAACCTGCTTCGTGCGTGGCTGTACCACTCCCGCGTTCGAGGATGACCGAAGCGGCCCATCAGGATATACTAGCCAGAGTTATTGATAATTTTTCTGCGAACGGATCAAACATGGCTGACAGCTTTGCATTGCGTCCCTTAGACCCCGGAATCGACTCTCAGGCCGTGGTCGAACTCCTGAACACGCACTTTCTTGAGCCGGTCACGCTTGAGGTATGGCAGCATGAGCGCGAGCAAGTTCTTGCTCGCGGCGACCTTCTCAGGGAGATGGTTGCGGTGGAGGGTAGCGGGCGGCTGGTGGGCTATGCCTGGGTGAAGCGAGAGTACGGCACCTGGGACCCCGGACGGCTGAACTTATGGGTGTTTGTTTCCTCGGACGCGAGAAATAGGGGCCTGGGCACTCGCTTGTATGAGGATGGAATGGCGTTCGTGACGGGTAGGGGGGCCGAGAAGCTGGACACAAGCGTGCTGGATGACGATGCCCCCAGCCTGGCCTTTGCTGAGCACAGGGGCTTCCAATTAGACCTGCATACCTATGGCTCGCAGCTTGATGTGCCAGCCTTTGACGAGTCGCCATTCACCGGGGTGATTGAGGGTGCGGAAAGCACCGGGATCCGCTTCTTCTCGATGGCTGACCTGGGCAATACCCCGGAAGCGCAACGGAAGCTGTACGAGCTAAACAAATACGTGGACGCCGAGATACCGGGGGAGCGGGTATTCCCCTCCTTTGAAGAGTTTAGCCAGATAGTATTCCAATCCGAGTGGTACGTACCGGAGGGGCAGATAGTCGCCGCCGATGGAGACCATTGGATCGGGATGTGTGCTGTCGGTTACTTTCCGCAGACAGAGTCGATGCACGTCATGATGCTGGGAGTAAATAGCGCGTACCGTGGGCGTAAGATTGGACTGGCCTTGAAGCTGCTCTCGCACCGCGTTGCCAAGGCTCTTGGCGTCAAGCACCTCAAGACGGGCAACGCCTCCCAGAACGCGCCAATACTAGCTATGAACCGGAAGCTAGGCTACAAGAAGATGCGGGGCACCTATCAAATGCAGAAGCAACTCCGTCCATAGAGGCTCCTGCTGGCGGTGCCCCGCCAACAGTGTTGCTAGAAGCTATCTCCTAAATAGACGACCAATATCGGCACCAGAGCCGATCTTTGTCATTCTGAGTGCAGCGAAGAATCTCGTCCTCCACCGAGAAATTTCCTCTCTCTTGGGGTACAGCGTGGCCGTAGGAAAGGTGCGACTTGGGTGGTGAGGGACGAGATTCTTCGCTGCGCTCAGAATGACAAAGAGGGGCTTGGTCAGAGCAATTCAACAGTATACATAGCCACCTGATTCTTCACTGCGTTCAGAATGACAAAGGCCGGCTCTGGTGCTCTTCTCAGGCCCTGGGTTTATGGGATAGCTTCTAGTAAGCCACGGCGGCCGGTATGCTGTTCTCCTGCCAGGCCATCGACTTGCTGTCGTATATCCAGAAGATGGGGCTGTCGTCGGCGGGCTTGTCACTCTCGACCAGCTTCTTCGCCTCATCCAGAAGCGTCTGCAAGTCATCTTCTTCGAGAGGCTTGAACTCTTGAGCGAGGCGCACGTTCTCCTCTATCTCGGACTCTTCCTTCATGCCCAGGATGGCGGTGCTCACCCCCGGCAGTCCCAGTGAGTAGCGCAAGGCCAACTCCCGCTTCTTCAGCTCGCCGTGCCCGTACACCTTCATGGCTATCACGCCGACGTCCTTGCGCCTGGCTATCGGCAGCAGCGCCTCCTCCGGGCCGCTCACAAGGCGGTCAACCGCACCTAGCGCCACAAGTACCGTGTCGAAGTCGTAGCGGTCGAGCGCGTGGGCCAGCACAGAGGGGCGCGCGTGCCCCGTGATGCCTATGAAGCGAGTCATGCCCTGCTGCCGGGCCTCCTCCAACGCAGCCATAGCCCCATCGGGAGCGAGGGCCGCTTCGAGGTCCGCCATGACGTTGACCGCGTGTACCTGGATGAGGTCTACGTGGTCGGTCTGTAGCTCCTTGAGGTTCTGGCGTATTTCGTCCAGTACGTCTTTGCGCCTGCGCTTGTTGATCTTGGTAGCCAGGAACACTTCGTCGCGGCGGCTCTTCATCACCTCACCAAGCTTGGGTTGGCTGCCGTAATCGGGGCTGGTGTCGAGATAGGTTATACCCAGGTCTATAGCCAGGTTGAGCAGTTTGGCGGCCTTAGCCTTAGATGGCTCGTCCGGCCCCTCTATCTTGCCCAGGGGAGCAGTGCCATAGCCGATTATTGGCACTTGCACGCCGGTCTTGCCCAGGGGTCGTTGCGGTAGCGTCATGGTGTCCTCTCCTCACGCGTGTGCGGTTCAGTGTTGGAGCATGAGCTATTGCAAATTATGTACCCCGTTCGGCCGGGTAGGGCCTATTGCCGTTGCCGGAGGGGGTCTGGGTCTGCCCGTTGGCGAGAGGGCCGGGGTTTGTCAGCGACAGCAGGTGGGGGAGGCCCTTCTGCGACACCGCAAGCACCACCTGATGGCCGCCACGCAGAATCGTGCCCTTGGCGGGACGCCATTTGTGGGTGCCGTTATCCACCAGCAGGAGCACCCGGCCCTCTAACCCCCCCTCTTCGTCCTCGGCGTTTTCCTCCAGGCAATCTATCGTGTTGCCGTCTGCCGCCGAGCCTGGGTCCACCTTGGTCTGTACTATATAAACCACCTGGTCGGCTACCTGCACGGGGGCTATCACGTGACCTCCGACGGCAGAAGCCAGCATCGCGGGCGCGGTCAGTGCCGCCGGGCTGCGCGATACGTGGATCTCGAAGGTGTGCTCCATACGCGACGACAGGTCGGGGTCGAACAATCGTAGCACCACGCGCAGGTTCGGATTGAGCGAGCGTGCGGTTAGGGCGGTCTGCAAATTCGCTATGTCGCCGTCAATCGCAGTTACCAGGCAGCGCGCGTTCTTGATGCCCACCGATTCCAGCGTCTCCGGCAACCTGCCATCCGCGAGGACCACCGGCACGCCCAAGGCCCTTAAAGCAGGTACGAAGCGCCCGTTGGGGTTCAGTTCAATCGCGACCACCGGCACCCCTATCTGGGAGAGCTTCTGCGCCACTATGAAGCCTATCGTGCCCAGGCCCGCCACCACTATATGGTCGCGCTTGCGGCTGAGGTCAACGCCTGCCACCTGCGCCAGGCGAGCGCTTACCAGCACGTCGGTTATTAGGGCGTAGAATATCGTCAGGGCCGCCGCACCCAGCACCATCAACAGCGTTCCATATATCTTGAGGGCGGGGTGGGAGTTGACGAGGGAGATATCACCGAAACCGGTCGTGGTAATTGTGCTGACGGTGAAGTAGATAGAGTCGAGGGGAGAGAGGCCCTGGAACAGCGAGAAGATGAGCGCGCTGACCACCACCAGCGCCAGCAGCATGGCCGAGAGCCACCGCAACCGCACGTCCGCCGCCATGAACAGGGTACGCCATGTGCGCAACATCTCCCCAAGGTTGAACTTGCGCTTTGGCTCGTGCTCTCCCGTAGGCGCGGTCTCGCTCACGGGGCCTTCGTCCACCAGGAACACCACGTCCTCGCACACCTCGCCGATAACCGGCATTTTCGCGCTGGGCGAGGGATCGGTGTCGGGGAAGAGGGTAGCCTTACCGTCTCCCTTGATGCATGCCAGGGGCAACAACACGCGTGGGTCTTTGGTGACGGCTACCGCGCCCCGGTTGCCTCCCCACACCCGCCCCTGCGCCCTGGCAGCCCGCACCACGAGCGTATGTCCTTCCACGTCGAGCCTTTGCTCCCAGTAGGGGTGCAGGGCAGCGGCTATGAAGGCGGGCGCGGCTATCTCGGAGGAGCTTAGCACGGCGCAATTGTGGAACAGGGCCTTCACCTGCTGGCCCAGTTCCATGTTGAACATGTGAAGGATGATCGGGATTTTGGGGTTGAGGTCCTGCGCCACCAGCCCGGCGTGCAGGTTCGCCACGTCGTCCTTGTCGGTCAGGATGATGGCGCGGGCCGACATCACCCCCGCCTGGCGCAGCACAGGCTCTTCCCACTGGTTGCCGCTGATGAGGGTGGCCCCCAGTTCGTGCACCCTCTGTACGAAGGTCTCGGAGGGCGTATGGGCCACTATGACCACATCTTCGCCTAGCTTATGTAGCTCCTCGAGCGTACGCAGTCCCAGCCCGTCGAGGCCGCACAGCACTACATGCCCTTGCACCTGCTGGTCTGCTCCAGGCAGGGGGCTGAACGCTTCCGATCTATGGGGTGTGGTATCTATCGCCATCGCTAAACCATCGACTACTAAGATAAGATACAGGTGCCGCCGTGCTGAGCGCCCGCACAGTTCCATCTTACACTAAATCGGCTGTTCTGAGTCCGGTACAGGTTTTGTGCCATCGCTTTGACGGGTCATCTGGTGTCTTACATCCGTTCTTGCAAGCTGGTGCCGCCTCCCAGGTGCACAGAACTTGCTTTATATTGCACGTACAGCTACAAGAGCCAGTACCAGGCTGTGAGAGAATTTGTTTAGGAGTAACATGAATGTCGGACACTACATTTGCGGATCTAAAACTCAGCGAAGGCATGCTTGCCACGGTCGCGGACCTGGGCTACGAGGCCCCAACCCCGATCCAGGAGCAGACGATAAGCCTTCTTATCGAAGGCCGGGACGTGATAGCCCAGGCGCAGACCGGCACCGGCAAGACGGCCGCGTTCGCCATCCCGATTGTGGAGTGCGTGGACCCGGAGAGCAAGCTCACCCAGGCGCTGGTGCTGGCTCCCACGCGGGAGCTTGCGGTGCAGGTGGCCGAGGCGGTGCACCGGTTGGGACATTTCAAGCGGTTGAGCGTGCTCCCCGTGTATGGAGGACAGTCGATTGAGAGGCAACTGCACGCCCTCAGCCGTGGAGTGCAGGTCGTAATTGGCACTCCGGGACGCGTGCTGGACCACCTGCGCCGGGGCACGCTCCAGCTTGGTGACATCAAGTACGTGGTGCTGGATGAGGCAGACGAGATGCTCGATATGGGCTTCCTGGAGGATATCGAGACCATCCTGGACAGCGCGCCTCCTGAGCGGCAGATGGCCCTTTTTTCGGCTACCATCCCGCCCAGGATCGCCACCCTGGCGCAACGCTACCTGCACGACCCGGTCCAGGTGACGGTGCAGACCACCCACATGACGGTGCCCTCGATAGAGCAGTTCTACGTGGAGGTCACGCCGCGCAACAAGCTGGACGCCCTCACCCGCGTGCTCGACCACGAGGAGCCGGAGTCTGCCATGATATTCGCCCGCACCAAGCGCGACGTGGACGAGCTGGGCGAGGCGCTACAGTCCCGTGGCTTCGACGCTGAGACGCTGCACGGCGACCTGAACCAGGCCCAGCGGGATCGCGTGCTACAGCGTTTCCGGGGCGGCCAGGTCGATTTGCTGGTCGCCACGCAGGTAGCCGCGCGTGGCCTCGATATCAGTGGTGTCACGCATGTGTTCAACTACGCCATCCCGGAGGACGCCGAGTCGTACGTGCATCGTATCGGGCGCACGGGGCGAGCGGGCCGTGCCGGTAAAGCCATTACGCTGGTCCAGCCCAACGAGATAAGGTGGCTAAGGGTGATAGAGCGCATTATCAGACAGAAGATCACCCCCATGCGTTTGCCCACACTGGTAGATATAGAGGCCCGGCGGCGCGAGGCGATGAAGTCCTCCATACGCGAGAAGATAGCGGCGGGCAACCTGCTCCCGTTCATGCAGATGGTCACGGAATTAGCGGAAGAGTTCGACCTGGCAGAGATAGCCGCCGCCGCCGCGAAGATGGCCTCAGACGGCGAGCGCCCGCTGACCGAGATGGTAGAACCCGCCCAGGCCCGCAGCATGAGCGATGGGGTGGAGCGGGGCATGGTGAGGCTGGTGATGAACATCGGCCGCGAGGCAGGCGTGCGCCCCGGCGACATTGTGGGCGCGATAGCTAATGAAGCCGGAATACCGGGGCGAGCAATTGGAGCCATAGATATATACGACCGGGTGGCCGTCGTGGAAGTGCCCGCGAACGACCGCGACCGGGTTGTGGAGGCGTTACGCAACACCACAATCAAGGGTCGTAAGTTGCAGGTAGAGGTGGCTGACGGCAGCGACGGCAAGTCTGCTCCCCCTTCTGCTTCCAGGCAGTTTCGCACACCTGGCCCCCGCAGGTCTGACTCCCCCGATGGAGAACGGGCGGGCAGGACTAGTCGGCGCTCTGAGGGCAGGGCCTACACATCGCGTCGGGACTTCGGCGGTGCGAAAAAGGAGAGGCGAACGCGCGACTGATGGCAGAAGTAGGGCTGCGTGGCTGCTATAATGTCGGTGGCGTCGTACCACAGGACCACGGCAGTCGCGTAGCCGGTACATTGTTCTACATGTGCAGGTAAGTGCTGCTATTTTCTTGACGTGCCAACGCTGTCTCAAGAAGTGGTAGGGTTGGAACGGGAAATGAGTCGGCCCTGTCATTTCGAACGCAGTGAGAAATCTCGTCCTCTACCGCTATTTTGCCCCTTTCTCATGAGATTCTGTCCTTTAGGAAAGGTGGAACTTGGGTACTGAGGGAC
>DASVRN010000138.1:0-18172 GCA_036388595.1 Chloroflexia bacterium | reverse complement strand
CTTCGGACCTGACCGTTACAGCCAGAAGGTGGGCACGCTGAGCGGCGGGGAGAAGAAGATGGTCAGTCTCGCTCGCATCCTGCTGCTGAAGCCCGACTTGCTGCTGCTGGACGAGCCGGACAACCACCTCGACCTGGACGCTAAGGCCTGGTTGGAAGGCTTCGTACAGGGCTACGCTGGCACGGTGATTGTCATTTCACACGACCGCTATCTTCTCGACCGGGTGGTGAAGAAGATATTCGAGTTACAGGACGGCAAAATAGAAATTTACCACGGCAACTACACCTACTTCGCGGAAGAGCGCGAGCGCCGCCTGCTCAAGCGGCACGAAATGTACACCCTGCAACAGGACGAGATAAAGCGGCTCGAAGTCATATTGCGCAACCTCAAGCAGTGGGCCAAGCAGAACCCCAAATTTGCACCACGCGCCGAGAGCATGGAGAAGCGATTGGAGCGCGCCCGCAGGGAGGCCGCCGAACGTCCCAGCGTGCGCCGAGAGCGCGTGAGGTTCAACTTCGACTCGCAACGTAGCGGGCAGAAAGTGCTGGAAGCGAAGGGGTTGAGCAAGTCGGTAGGCGGGCGAGAGCTTTTTGCGCCGTTCGACCTCATGCTGTACTATGGCGAGCGCGTGGGCATCGTCGGCCCCAACGGCAGCGGCAAGACGACCCTGCTCAGGACCATAGTGGGGCAGTTGCCGCCCGACAGGGGCACCGTGAAGATAGGCGCGAGCGTGGTGCTGGGCTACTACTCGCAGGAGCAGGAGACGTTGCCGGGCGAGATGACGCCGCTAGATTTCGTGCGCAGCCTCAAGCCGGTGACGGAGCAGGCCGCGATTAGTATCCTGCGCCGCCTGCTGTTCAGCTACCGGGACGCCCACCACCCCATCAAGGAGTTGAGCGGCGGCGAGAAGAGCCGGTTGCAGGTGGCCCGCCTGATGCTCACCGATGCCAACTTCCTGGTGCTGGACGAGCCGACCAACAACCTCGACATAGCCTCGGTGGAGGTGCTGGAAGACGCGCTCAACGACTTCCAGGGCACCCTGCTCACCGTGTCGCACGACCGCTACTTCATGGACCGCGTGGTGACGCACATAGTGGCTATAGAGCCGGGCGGCCGCGTGCGCGAGTACCCCGGCAACTACTCCGAGCACCTGGCGAAACGCAACGCCAGCACAGACCTGGCCGTCTCCGGCGCGAAGAAGTAGGCAGACGTTTGTAGAACGGCGTAACACGTAACACGTAACACGTAACTCGTAATTCGTAATTCGTAATTCGTAATTAGCATACAGGGCACCAGTTAGGTGTTACGCGTTGCTCATCACGTTTCACGTTTCACGTTTCAGAACCCAAAGGGAGACACCGATGAACGAGCAAGCACCCACTCCGAACCCGGCCCCGCAACTCCCTGAGCAGCCCGTGCGTCTCATCCCGCTGGCGCTTGATATTGACAAGGCGCAGATATCGGGTCTAGCGTGGCACGGTGACAGCCTGATAATCCTGCCGCAGTACCCCAACTGGCGGGGCACCCCCGGCGACGGGTGCGTGCAGGTGCTGGACCGCTCGGCTATTCGCGCCTTCCTGTACGGCATATCGGACAACCCGGTGGTGCCCAGGGAGGTGCCTTTCATCACGGGCGGGTTGGAGGCTAGCATACCCGGCTTCCAGGGCTACGAGGCCATAGCGATAGTGGGCGACCGGGTGTTCGTCACCGTGGAGGCCGAACCGGAGCGGCATAAGATGCTTGGTTACATCGTGGCGGGCACAGTGGAGAGTGGCTTGAGCGCCATTCGCCTGCACCCCGACACGTTGGTGTCGATAAAACCCCAGGCGCAGGTACCGAACGCGTCATACGAGACGCTGGTGCATGCCGGAGACAAGCTCATCGCGATATACGAAGCGAATGGCGTGAACGTCAACCCTCAGCCGGAGGCGTACGTGCTGGACCTTGCCTTCAACCACGTAAATACGGTGCCGTTCCCCCACCTAGAGTACCGCATCACGGACGCCACGCCAGCTGACGAGCAGGGCCGCTTCTGGGCGGTCAACTTCTTCTGGCCGGGCGACAAGGGTGACTACGCGCCCGGCCCCGACCAGATTTCGGCGCGCTGGGGCATGGGAGCCACGCACGCGCGCACCGGGGCGGTTGAGAGGCTGGTGCAGTTCCAGTACACCCAGAGGGGCATCACGCTTGTGGACCGTGCCCCGATTCCCCTACGGCTGATGGACGCGGAGCACACACGTAACTGGGAGGGCCTGGTGGCGTTTGATAACGAGGGGTTCCTAATAATCACCGACGAGTTCCCTGAGACGCTGCTGGGGTTTGTCAGCCTCACATAAGCACATGTGGGTATATAATACCGGAGGTTTGAGCACTTGGACGGCGACAGCAACTGCATCTTCTGCCGCATCATCAACGGCGAGATAAGCAGCCACAGGGTCTACGAGGACGACTCGGTGGTGGCGTTCATGGACATCCGGCCATCGCAGCCGGGACATCTGCTGGTGATCCCCAGGCAGCACGTACCCGACTTCTACAACCTGGAGGACGACCTTTACGTGAAGGTGATGCTGGTTGTGAAGCGGTTGTCGGAGGCGGTGAACAAGGTCACCAACCCGGCTAAGGTCGGCCTGGCTGTAGTGGGCTTTGAAGTGCCGCACACGCACGTGCACGTCATCCCGCTGCAACAGGCCGACGACATCCTGCCAGGAGCCGGGGGCAGCCCTCCCCTACAGCCTTCTGGCGAAGAACTGGCTGAGATGGCTGCGCGTATAGCCGCCGCGCTAGGCGAGTAGACGCCCCATGTCTGCTCAAATCCGCAATCCGAAACCCCCAATCCAAAATTGGCCCGGACTGCTGGCCCTGTTCACAATAGCCAGCATCGTGGAGGCGGGCTTCTGGAACCAGATGAACGTCTTCACGCCCCTTTACCTGCCGCAACTGGGCATAACGGCCCCGGAGGACATCAGGGCGTGGACCGGAGCGAGCGCGGCCATCACCAGCCTGATTGGGTTGCCGTTCCTGCCGTTGTGGGGCGCATTGGCCGACCGCTACGCTCGCCAGCCGGTGATAGTACGCTCGTTCGTGGCGCACCTGCTCGCGGGGGTGGTGGCGATGCTCGCGGGCAACATCTGGCTCTTCCTGGCGGGCAGGGCCATACAGTCGTTCTCGCTGGGCAACAGTGGCCTCATGCTTACCACGCTGGCCGAGCGCACGCCGCAGCACCGGGTAGGGTTCGCCTTTGCGGTGATGAGCGGCGGGTCGCCGCTTGGGGCGTTCCTGGGGCCTCTGCTGGGAGGGCCGGTGGTGGACGCCTGGGGCTTCCCGGCCCTGCTGGCGATTGATTCTGTCATCATGCTGCTCATCATCCTCGCCATGACGTTCGGCTACCGCGACAGCTTCGTGGGTACCAACCGGGGGTCGCTGCTGGGCATGGCGGGCGACTCGCTGGCTATCATCTGGCGCTCTCCGAGGCTGCGGGCGCTCTTCCCCGCGCTGTTCATGCTGTTCGCGGGGTGGATGCTTGCCTTCTCCTTCATCACGCTTGCCGTAAGAGAGGTCTACAAAGGGCCGAAGGAGTACCTGGGCACGGCTACGGGCATAGTAGTGGGCGTGGGTGGCCTGGTGACGATGGTACTCAGCCCGCTGTTGGGTTGGTTGGCGGACAAAGTGGGACACTGGCGCACGCTGTTTGTCGGTTCGGGGGTGCTGGTGCTGCTTTGGCCGCTGCCGCTGCTGACGCGCGATATTGTGCCCTTCGCTATCCTGTGGGCGGCTATCAACGGGCTGGGGTCGGCGGTGTTCGCCATCTCGTTCAGCGTGCTGTCGGCGTCCGCGCCGCAGGAGGTGAGGGGGCGAGTAATGTCGTTCGCGTACCTGCCGGTGAACGTGGGCGCGATTGTAGGGGCGAGCGTGGGCAGCGTCATCACGCAGGTGGGGGTGTTTACCATCTTCCCGGTGGCGGCGGTGCTGACGGCGCTGGGGGTGGTCAGCCTGGTGTACGCGGCACGTAAGGAGATCGGGCCGGGTGGTGAGACGAGCGCCAGTGTTGGCACGCCCGCATAAGCAGTGGCGGGTCTATCAGCAACAAAACGCGAAGGTCGAAGATGCGCAGATGAAGCAGCACCTCCGCCAGGAGACGCCCGCCGATTGAAATCGAGGGCTACACCTTGCAAAGTACCCCTTCGGGGACTATTACATCTATGAAGTCTTTTCGGATGCTCTGAGGGGGACCAGTCTGCCGCATAGCAGACTTCGCAAGGTGTAGCCCTCGATTTCAATCGACGGGCGTCGTCCTACGCACAAAAGAGGAACTGGGCATCCACATACATCCCTGGACAGCACCCCTAAACGTGCGCTATATAGATATAAGCCCACCAAGGAGACAGCACTTGCCAGAGTATATCTTCGACCTGACCTACACGCCGCCCGACTTCACCCGCCCCGCCTTCGAGGCCGCCCCCGATAAAGAGACCGAACCCGCGCCCGCCGATGGCCTCGCCCCCACCACCTTCTACGCATCCACCAATTTCCCGACCTACATCAAGCGTAACGGCGAGTGGAAGTTGGTTCGGCGGCAGCGCATGGACGCCTGCATCGTGTGGGAGGACAAAGCCAAGCACGAGGAGCCGGGCTATGTGTGCGTGGAGATGCGCAAGGTACGCGCCGGGCAGCCCGTAGTCGTGGGTATGGCCGAGGACGGCAGCACGGGGCTGCTGGTGCACTCGACCGGCTTCGTGCCCGTGGGCAGCGACCCCAGTGTCGAGGCTTTCCGGTTCATGGCAAGTGGGGCGTCACGCGAGCGGCCGCTGAACTACAGGCGCATAGCGGAATTGCTGATGTGGGACAAGCGGCGCAACGGGCGGAGCATTTGGGTGCTGGGGCCTGCGGTGGTGCATGCCGGGGCGCGGGAGAGCATGGCTTGGCTGATTGCCAACGGCTACGTGGGCGCGGTGTTCGGCGGTAACGCGGTGGCGGTGCACGACCTGGAGCAAGCGCTGTATGGCACGGCCCTCGGTATGGACGCGGAAGGGCACCTCATTTCGGGCGGGCACCGGCATCACATGGACGCTATCAACACGGTGCGCGGGGCCGGGAGCATAGCGGGCGCGGTGCAGAACGGACTGATACGCGATGGCATCATGCACGCGCTGGTGGAACATGGAGTGCCTTTCCTGCTGGCAGGCTCTATACGCGACGACGGCCCCCTGCCGGGCGTCATCACCGACGCGCTGGAAGCCCAGGACAAGATGCGCTTCTTCACGCAGGGCGCCACCCTGGTGGTGATGCTCGCCACGATGTTGCACTCTATCGCTACGGGCAACATGCTGCCCACCTTCATCGAGCGCGACGGCAAAATAGAGCCGGTCTACACTATAGTGGTGGACCAGGCGGAGGTGGTGATACACAAGCTGATGGACCGGGGCACGCACCAGGCGTTCGGCATCGTGCGCAACGCCGACGACTTCCTCAGCAGGGTGGTGTCCGAGTTGAAGGTGCTGCACGCCCAGAGATGAGATTCAAGTTCCTGGCTGTCTGCCTGTTGCCCGTAATCATGGCGTTAGCTGCCTGCATCCGGGCTGTTGATCCCCCGCTGTCTTCGGTGAACATCCCCAGGTATGGAGCGGCGGTGATACTGAGCACACCCACGCCTGCGGCGGATAGCCCGTCAGGAGAGATGCCTCCCCCGGCTGAAGTATTGCTGATGCAGACAGCGGACCCACCGGAGTCGGTGCTGGACTTCTACGAGGACCTGCTGGTTAAGGAAGGCTGGCGCGTGACCACTCCGGCTATACCGACCCCGAATTCGCGCCGCTTCGACTGGTCTGCCGGGTGCCCTATCCATTGGATGATTGTAACAGCCACTCCAGGTGAGAACGACCTGACCATAGTAGAGCTGAAACGATACTCCCTTGGCTGTTAGCGATAAACCTTGGAGTACACGCATAAGTCTGTCTCATATCTCGGCTGCTTCCTCCGGCTTATATGGCTCCAACCTGGGTATCCAACAGCGCACCCTCTCCTTGTACGCTCTATAAGGGGCACCAAACCTGCGTTCCAGGTCCAGTTCCTCCCAGGGCCGCACAAAGTAGTTCCAGCCGACGCTACCCGCCAGTGCGTAGGCCGTAGCGAGGGGAGAGCCGAGGAACAGGCCGACCGCGATGCCCTGCGCGAAACTGCCAATCGCCATAGGGTTGCGAACGTAACGGTACGGTCCCGCCACGACAAGAGCACGAGTTGCATCGGCGGGTAGAGGCGTGCCTTCTCCCCGGGTGACCATGAACCAGGCGCTTGTCAGGCCGAGGGTACCACCTGCCGCAAACAGCACGACGCCAACCCGCCGCCAAAACGGGGATGCGAACCGGCGACGAGCAATACCCAGCTTGCTCTCAAGCCAGTATAGCCCCATAGGCGCGAGGAAGAAGAAAGCCAGCCACATCAACAAGACCTGTAGCAAGGTCTTGGCTAAGTTCCGCCGTACGCTGGCCGGACGAGCCACCCGGCCCCGTACATTATTCAGGAGCACCCGCATCATTCCTCCCCTTGGGACGCAACAGCCATGCGAAGACAGGCTCAAGTATCATCGAGGGAAGCATCATTAGCGAACCCCAGCCCCCGCCGCTGAATAGAGGAAGGGCCAAGCCATAGAGCGCGGAATAGACAATCGCGCCGCTATGCACACACAGCAGAGGCCATGCCCAGGACCTGCTAGTCGCCAGTCCGAATGCCACTAGCACAGACCCTCCTATGTAAGAAGCCAGGTCGGCGGGAGCAAAGGCAAAGAGCGTCGTGTCAGGTGCGCCAGGAGCCAGATAATAGGCACGTACACCTGGATAGAGGATCAGGACTACCCACCAGAGAGTGGTGCCGGTAGCCTGTAAGATGAGGAACCAGACAGCCAGGCGGCCGATAGTGGAAGCCTTGCGGCCGTCACTTTGAAGCTGGGTATTTTGCGGCAAGCTTCTTAACAGTGGTTGAGTTGCGAATCGTAGCAGGCATCTTGAGCGTCTTTTCCAGGCGGGCACCGGAGAACGCCGAGAGGTGCATGCTTGTGCGGCAGAGCCAGTAGACTTCCCGCCTGTGGACCCGGAAATCGTCAATGTCGGTGCGGAAGGCCATGAGGTCGTCCGTGCCCTGCTCGGTGGGAGCCGCTTTCAGGAAGGCCACGAATAGATTGGCACCTTCCGTGAGTTCCGCCTGGGAGAAGGGTTCGTAATTTGCTGTCTCTGCCAGTTCAGCCGCGGACCTGATGAAGGTCGCCACTTCATATCCCAGCGCGATTCTCAGGTGGTCCTCAATTCGCGATTCTAGAGCTTGGGTGTCCTCTTCAGCGGACTCAAAGATGACGTTGCCGCTTGCTATGAACGTCTCGACCTTGGAGAACCCTAGCTCCTCGAAGAGCTTGCGCAGGTGGTCCATTTTGACGGTATGGCCGCCCACGTTGATGGCGCGGAGGAATGCTACCAGTGTTGGCATAAGTTAGCCCGCGGTACGGTGCCGGTCCTGGTCCCGCTCTCGCTCTTTCAGGTGGGCGCGCAGCTTGATGATGCCGGGGTGGGGGGAGCGCACCTGCTCCTCACGCAGCCGCTTGTTCCACTCCAGCCAGTTGTCGAGGTATCGCTCTACCTCCTGGCGGTTGTGCAGGTAGTAGAGGATGGTGGCGTACACCTGCTCCAACGACACCGTGGGGTGGTTGCGGGCGATCTCCTCTGGGGTCCACTTGCGGTGCAGATAATTGTACAGAATCGTCTCGATGCCGACGCGTAGCCCCTTCAGCCGGATATCGTCCGGGGCGCGGAACTCGAAATAGTCTTCTAGTTGCATACCTCACCTCGCAAATCTGGAGCACCTGGCCTTTTTCGGATTATACTATGGGCGGCCGGTGCGAGAAGAAGATTCCACATAGACCCAGAAAAGGAGATAGCGAGTGCATTTACAGGGGAGTGACGGCACCTCGCTAAAATTGGAAATTGTAGGGTACGAGTTCCCGGAGGAGGCAGAGGCGGAATACGACTCCAATTGGCTCATGGTCCGCCTATCCGCTACTCTACTAGAAGATTCGTGGACCGCCACCGACCCATTCCTCCTCACATACGAGGTGGCGGAGCTGGCGAATTGGCTCGAAGAGATAGCACGAGGTACGGCAGCGGAAATGGAGATAGGCTTTACCGAACCCAACATCTGGTACCAGGTAGTTGCGGCGGCGAACGGACAAAGTTGCTTACGTGCGTACTTCGCAGCCGAATGCAGGCCGCCCTGGGCTTTCACGCTTAAGCACGATAGCAGAGATTCATTCGCTCAGTTTGCGCTGCACGAGATCGATTTGCACAGGGCAGCGGAGTCGCTCAGGGAGCAACTAGCCCGCTATCCACAGAGAGCCGAATACTAGCGGCATTACACATAAAGAGGATGTGAGAAACAGCAGTGAAACTACAGCAGCTACTTAGCGACGCAGCCATAGAGGGTACCCATATACTTGCACCTGCGCCGGACGACATCGAGATAACCCACATATGTGAGAACTCTCGCCTTGCCGAGCCGGGCAGCCTATTCGTGGCCGTGAGGGGCAGCGTGCACGACGGGCACAAGTTCATCCCCGACGCGCTCAAGAGGGGCGCGGTGGCGGTGGCGGGCGAGCGGGAGGAGCGGCCGGAAGATTTGCCAGCGGAGGTACCTTACGTGCATGTGCCGGACGATAGGCTGGCCGTGGCCCAGCTTTCGGCGGCGCTGTTCGACTATCCCTCCCGCAAGCTCAAAGTGGTGGGAGTGACCGGCACCGACGGCAAGACCACCACTTCCACGTTGATACACGCTATCCTCAAAGCCGCCGGGCGCAAAGCCGACGTAATCACCACCATACGCGCCGAGATAGGCGGGGAGGACTACGACACCGGCTTCCACGTGACCACCCCGGAGGCCTTCGACGTGCAGCGCTACCTGCACCGGATGGTGGAGGCGGGCACCGAGATAGCCGTGCTGGAAACCACCTCGCACGCGCTCGACCAGGGGCGGGTGGCCTGCGTGGACTACGACGTGGCTGTGGTCACCAATGTCACGCACGAGCACCTCGACTGGCACGGTAGCTGGGAGAACTACATGGCGTCCAAGGCCCGGCTGTTCGAGGCGTTGAATAACAGCTACCGTAAGCCTGGCACCCCCAAGGTGGCCGTCATCAACGCCGACGACCAGTCGTACACCTGGCTGAAGAAGATACATTCCGACTTGCAGTGGGTGTACGGCATGGACCGCCACACGCAGCCCGATATCAGCGTGGACGATATAGAGTACACCCAGGGCGGCACCCGGTTCATGGCGCTCACACCCGTTTCCGATATTCCGGTGCGGCTGCGGCTGCCCGGTAAGCACAACATCTACAACGCGATGGCGGCTATCGGCGCAGCGTTGGCGCTAGGTGCGGACACGGAGGCGGTGCAGAAGGGGCTTGCCTCGGTAGAGCAGATACGCGGCAGGATGGAGTGGGTGCGGGAGGCCGAACGGTTCGGCTTCGATATGGTGGTGGACTTCGCACACACACCGAACGCGCTAGAGGTAACCCTGGAGCTTGCCCGCCAGATTGTGCGGCCTCGGGACGGCAGGGTCATAGTGGTATTCGGCTCGGCGGGGCTGCGGGACAGGGAGAAGCGCGGTCTTATGGGCCGCGTAGCGGGGCGGCTGGCCGACGTTACCGTGATTACCGCCGAAGACCCGCGCACGGAGCGAGTGGAAGAGATATCGGCTGAGATAGCCAGCGCGATGCAGGAGGAAGGCCGCACCGAGGGCGTTGACTTCTACCAGGTGTACGACCGCGCCGAGGCTATAGACTTCGCGGTGCAGATGGCCCAGCCCGGCGACATCGTGCTCACCTGCGGCAAAGCCCACGAAAGCTCCATGTGCTACGGCACCGAGGAGACCCCCTGGGACGAGTTCGAGGCGGTGCGGGCGGCGCTGGCGCGGAAGACTGTCTAAACGCCAAGACGCCAAGACGCCAAGGACCACGCCAAGAGAATAGAGGTTTGGAGAGTACAATAAGGACCAGGGCACGTGATGTCGTACCCTGGTCCTTTTTCTTTAATGACACTCCTAAACCTTGGCGCGTTCTCTGCGTCTTGGCGTCTTGGCGTTTAGATATCCTGCTACCTGGAGGGTTCGGGCTGCGCATCTGCTACGCCCGGTGCCGGGGTGCGGTCGTGTTCGGTGCTTGTCGCGTCTGCTTCATCGCGGCGCTCACGCAGGGCGAGTAGCTGGTTGAGGACTATGGCTACCAGAGTCGCGAGGGCGATGCCGGAAAGCTCGAAGCCTCCGACGTTGAAGGCAAAGGGGGTACCCACCGCGGCGGGGATGTTGATGGCCCCTACCACGATGGTCACGCCGCCCACGATCAGGTTGCGCTGCTTGGCGAAGTCCACCGCGCCGTCCACCCAGATGCGCCCGCCGGTGGCCGCGATCAGGCCGAACAGCAGCAGCGAGATACCACCCATGACCGCCACCGGGATCGACTGGATGAGGGCCGCGAACTTGGGGATGAAGCCGAGCAGGATCGCGGTGGCAGAGGCGACCACGAAGACCGCTATCGAGTAGACGCGGGTCATCGCCATCACGCCGA
Organism: Chloroflexia bacterium; assembly: GCA_036388595.1. Lineage (GTDB taxonomy): Bacteria > Chloroflexota > Chloroflexia > QHBQ01 > JADMIH01 > JADMIH01. The sequence goes on along the minus strand of DASVRN010000138.1, from coordinate 7,572 downwards.
TGTTCTCAGCGTAGGTGGTCTGTCCGGTGCCGCCACCTATGGCGCTGAGCGCCGTGCCCGCCGCGTCGCCCAGGAAGGCGTGGCCCAGCTTGGGGGTTAGATTGCGGCCCATGTTGCCCGATATGGCCTTGACGTGCCCCGTGTTCTCGGCCACCAGCACGATAGCTACCGGGGCGATGAGCAGCGCCGCGTTCCAGTCCACCGAGGGCGTGACAAAGTTAGGAATGCCGAGCCAGGCCGCGTTGGCGATGCCGCTGGTGTCGATGGTGCCGAGGGCGGGGAGAGGGTTGCCCAGCAGGGTGTTGAGCAGGGCCACCAGGTAGCCGAACGCCACGCCCAGTAGAATGGGCAGCATGGAGAAGAAACCCCGCGTGTACACGGCGATGAGCACCGCCGCCAGCAGGGTTATCAGGGCCAGCGGCCAGTTCGACATGAACATGCCGCCCGCCACGTTCGCCAGGTTCAGCCCGATTACCATCACGACGGCACCCGTGACGATAGGCGGCATGAGGAACTCGATCCAGCCCGCCCCGCTGAGCATCACCAGCACGCCGATGATGGCGTACACCACCGCCGCTGCCAGTATGCCGAACAGGGCACCCGACAGGTTGCCGTCCTTGCTGCCAGCCGCGAGCACGGGACCGATGAAGGCGAACGAGCTACCCAGGTAGGAGGGTATGCTGCCACGGGTGATGAGCAGGAACAGCATGGTGCCCAGGCCGGAGAAGAAGACGGCGAGGGAGGGGTCGAAGCCCATGAGGATGGGCGCGAGCACGGTGGCCCCGAACATGGCGAGTACGTGCTGCAAGCCGAGGGCCAGGGTCTTGCCCAGCGGCAGGTTCTCTTCCGGTAAAACAATATCGGTGCGAGCGCGGGTACTACCTTTGACAATGCGGTCCATTGAAATCATCGGTTTGGCTCCTCCGGTCGAACATGAATACGGTCACTCCTGGTGCGGGAAGAAATAAGGCAGCTACCGACGAGTCGGGGCGGTGGTCGGGTCAAGAGCCGGAGCCAGGGCCATGACCGCTGACGGTATACACATGCGGGGTATACCAAAGATAGCCCGGCGTATTGCCGCGGGCCACTATTGGGGGCATATTCCGCTTTGGGGCAGATGTAAGTACCCACCGTGCAGCTTCCACCTTGCCGGACTCTCAGTCCCGGCTTAAAGGTATCTGGTTGCGAGCGATGTTACACCCTGTGGTGCTGATTGTCAAGAGTGAAGCCTTGGACGGAAACGCCAAGACGCGGAGACGCCAAGGACGCGCCAAGGTTAGGATGGTTTGGAAGGTACGAAGAAGGACAGGGTACGTACTATCGTACCCTGCCCTTCTTGCCTAGAACACTTCAACTGATCTTGGCGTGGTTCTTGGCGTCTTTGCGTCTTGGCGTTTAACTCTACGGGACACTAGCCGAAGAAGGACTGCAAGAGTTGGCTGGTTGTGGTGGTGCCAGCGCCGGGGTTGAATACGCCGGTGAGCCACAGCACCAGCAGTATCAGCACGATCAACACGACCACTACAAGAATTATGGCAGTGGTGTTGCTGCCATCGCCTCCCCCCGGATTCACATTTACCTGGCCCATGTTCGCCCTCCTTTTGGTCTGTCTCAGTTTATGGCTCCGCATTTATGCGTCAAGGAGCCATGTCATTCGACGGTAAGAGTAGCAGTATCCATGCCGCAGTGTACACGGACTGAACTTCTAGTCAGACCCGAACAGGAAGCTGCACAGACTGAGCACCGAGAGAATAAAGCCCAGCAGGTCAACAACCTCCGGCGGTAACAGCAGTAGCACAACGAAGCCCACGACCGCAACGGCCACCCGAGCGCCGCACCCTGCCAGCGGGTATTGGTCGTAGAATTCCCTCAGGTTACGTCTAAGCGATTGAAATACGTCTATAGCTGTGATAGCTGCCGGAGCGAGAAGCACATCGCCCCGCCGCTAGCTCTGACTTCCCGCCTCACCGCCACGCTCTGACATTGCCTGGCGCAACAGGGTTCGAGCCTGCTCTACAAGGTCGAAGGGGCGGCCGAGACGCTTCATCTCCTGGGCTGCATCGGAACCGCGGCTCTCGGCCAGTACTTGCCGCACCAGGGCTTCTTCCTTGCCCGACATGAGCAACAACCCCAACACGTCCGAAATAGAGGTCTCGTATTCTTCAGCGATTGGGCCTGCGGTCTCAACCAATGGGTCGTAGAACATTGTCGGTTCTCCCTTATGTGATGTTGTGCCCGGTGTCCGAAACAGACGAATTTTGTGTAGCACAAAGAAAAAGAGGCCCAGATGTTTTACCATCTAGGCCTCTTATGTGTCCATAGTTTTGCGGGAGTGGGAGGTGCAACCGCCAACACCTACCAAGCTATTACTACTCGCGTCCGAGTCACGACATGGCGGCTGTCTTAGGGCTGGGTACCCGGCTCCTCCGCACTGCCGGGGATTTGCGGGGGGTCTACCCTGCCAATCTGCTTGCTGCCGGGCTGGCCGTACGCCTCAGGGTGTAGATAAAGGCCCCGATCCTCTTTTGGCTTATCCTCTTCCACAGGTGTGCGGTACTGCTCGGAGTAGGGGTCACTCTTAATGCCCGTCACCATCCACGACACCTTCATACCTGCTTTACCACCAGCTATCTTGAAGCGGTTGTTCTTTATCTCTTCAGCTATGTACACCTGGGCGAAGCCGCCTATCGTAGTTAGCTGGTAGCGGAAGTCACGGTTTAGCGCCTGGAAGTAGGCGGGTAGCGCCACCACGGCCTCACCTTGTGCATCGAGCACCGTCACACCATCGTAGATGGTCTTCGTGTCCGGGCTTTCTACGGCCGAGTGAGACAGGTACTTGTTGGCAGGGTCCTGGGGGTGGTCTATCTTAGATGGGCCTGTGCAACCCGTGCAGGTACCTGTCACTGTCAGGTTGCCCTGTACTCGCGTTGTGCCACTGAAGTAGCCTGCGTGGCTAAATTCGCCGATGCCAGCGCCATATACGCCGGTACCAAACGGGCCGGTCGCAGAGCCATACACTCCATACCCAAAGTCGCCTGCGCTAGAGCTAAATACTCCATAACCAAATGCGCCGGTGGTAGAGCTACGTAAACCAAAACCAAAGTCGCCTTCGCTTGTGGCTCTCACACCGGTACCAAATGCGCTTAAGCTTGTGGCTTCCACACCGGTCGAACCGCGGCCAATCACGCCGGTACCACCGCTACCAGTACCCTCCCCTATAACTCCTATTCCCGAGGCGGCAGTGGTACGTGAGTACAACGGCTGAGCGTGAGTGGTAGTATCAATATGGATGCCTGGCTGCTTGCGAGCGAGGTCCACGAACTTGGTCATCTGTGCACGCGTCACGTCGGAAGCGGGGCGATAGTATGGCCTGTTCTGGTCGTCACACGGCTCGCCTGCTCCACCGCAAGGGTACCCAGCTACAATGTCCTGCATGTAGAGGTTGTTGGCATAGTCGTAGAAGGGGCTGCCGGGGAGTACGTCCGCGAAGCATTGACCTCCGGCCGGGCACGTGGCTTGTGGTGCCGAGGGAGCGGTTGGACCGGACTGTCCAACCGCAACCGGGCCGGAGAAGCCTACCAAGGCGAGCGCCAGGATACTGGCTAGCAGCACCGCGACAGATTTTCTGTGCTCAAGGGTTACACCGGTCAAGGTAGTCATGGTTCTGTCCTCCTCATGTGAAGTGTGCGCCCTGTCGAAGTAGCGATGGAGTATATGGCATACAGTATACCCGTGGTGCATAGGGAAAGCCGGTCAAAGCTGGCAAGGCAGGGGTATGGTTTCCAAACCGGAATATGAAGGTACTCTGGTAGAGTTGAGGTAATGCCCAGCGAACTTGACTACTATATAGCCGAGATGAAGGCCGGACGGCTGCGTATCATGCGCGGTCTGACCACTCCACAAATCTGGACCGTGGAGTACAAGGGCGGTGTGTTCGTAAAGCAGCAGTATGATGAGTACACTGACGAGTGGCACGAACGGGTAATAGACGAAGACGAGGTACGCAGCCTGATACGATACATTGGTGGGGCCACGATGTGGGGAGAGGACGTTCAGCGTGCCGCCAGGAAGCAGTCAACGGAGGGAGATCGGAAATAGCTCAGGGAGGTAAGAATACTCGCTCCGGCTTTCCATGTAGCAGCCTAACAAGCAGCGGTTGACGCTAAGACAGTAGCGAAGCGGTGCTATACTGTTGGCATGGACGCGGAACCAGCCTGGGGCGCAATAGTAGCCTTCCTCTTTGCGACTTTAATGACCGGCCTGGGGCTATGGCTCAAAGGGAGCGGGGATAAGGATGAGTGAAGGCCACCCAGCAATCGGGGTGGCCTTCTTGATTCTAGCGCCTGTGGCTGTCTGCTACCATATCCAAAATGGGCGGCGACATTAGGGTGTGGAGGCATCCAGGGTGCCGAGAACAATCGCTGCGTTAAAGGACATAAAAGCCGCCCAACATGTGCAAGGTATGATGGTTACAAAGAAGAAAGCCACTAAGAGCCAGAATCCGATGCCATCGATCCATGTCTTGGGAGCTTCAGTGCCTCTAACGGCGGCGTTCTCGACTGGCAGAGTCGTGTTCTCGATGGTTACGCGGCGTACTCTACTCATGGCACTTACCTCACACCCCAGGCATTATACTGCACCCACTCAATAATTGAGATGGAAGAGCTAGCGCGCCGAGATAATGCGCTAAAACTCCAACGAAACACCCAAGCTGCTGTGCTGGATAGGTGTCAAACTGACGCAGCCAGTGAAGTAGCTATTGGGCAGGACCAAAGGCGGCAGCAATCTAACATGCGCCTGCCTTTGATCCTGGTCCTGAACTCGTGCCCTATGTGCCGCACCCCCTGACTTTACCTCGTACTTCCGTGCCAGCCCCGGGCGACGTTTTTCACGGTCCTGTTATTCAGCGGCTGGCATAACTATTTAGGCAAGCTGAACGTTGTACCGTGTAGGGAGAGATAGAACTCCTCAAAGGTTGCCCGAACGATGCAGCCGGGCAGTCAATTTCGCACAATCGAATTCACCGTGAGGTGGAGAGGACAGACCAATGTCGTTTAACGATCAATCGCGCCTGGACCCATCCCAGGTTGAGGACCGGCGTGGCCGGAGAGGTGGCGCGGGCCTGGCTATTGGCGGCGGCGGGCTTGGCGTAGTGGTTGTAATAGTGGCGCTGCTGCTGGGCGTGGATCCGAGCCAACTAGGAAGCCCATCTGTGCCACAGGCATCGGTAGCGACGCAGAGCGCCGGATCGAGTGGCACCCTGGAGGAGCAGTGTCGGACGGGCGCTGACGCGAATGCCCGCGCGGACTGCCGCATTGTGGGTTTCGTCAATAGCATTCAGTCATTCTGGACCGATGAGTTTGCTAGCCACGGAGACCGCTACACCCCAGCCAGGCTCGTGCTCTTCACCGAGGCGACCCAAGCCGCCTGCGGCTACGCCAGCGCCGCCGTGGGGCCGTTCTACTGCCCGGAGGACCGGCAAGTCTACATGGACCTGAGCTTCTTCAACGAGCTAAGCACTCGCTTTGGCGCCCAGGGCGGCGCTTTCGCTGAAGCGTACGTGGTGGCGCACGAGTACGGTCACCACGTCCAGAATCTCACCGGCGCATTGGATGCGTTGGCCGGGGCGCGAGACACCGGACCGGAAAGCGGCGCTGTGCTGACCGAGCTTCAGGCCGACTGCCTGGCGGGCCTCTGGATGCACCACGCCACCGGGACCGGCTACCTGACGGAGGTGACGGAAGAGGAGATCGCCCAGAGCCTGGACGCCGCGGCGGCCGTGGGCGATGACCGTATTCAACAAGAGGCCCAGGGCTACGTCTCGCCCGAGTCGTGGACGCATGGCTCGTCCGAGCAACGGCAGTTGGCCCTGGAAGATGGGCTGCAATCGGGCGAGCTGGAAACCTGCTCGACGCCGGGGTGGACGCCGTAGCGCCGTAGCACCGTAATGGGAAGCAAGGAGGGGGAGAGTACTAAAACTCTCCCCCTCCTTCCCTTTAGTTCCTCTAGCCTACTGCTACCCTACAGGGTCCGGCTATGGCTGGGGGTTCGGTTCCTCCGCATTGGGGAGTTCAGGGCGGTCTATTTTCCCAATTTTCTTAGTGTCAGGCTGACCGTATGCCTCAGGGTGCAGGTACAGGCCGCGCTCCTCCTGGGGCTTGTCTACTTCCATAGGTGTACGGTGCTGCTCGGAGTAGGGGTCATGCTTGATGCCTGTCACCATCCACGACACTTCCATGCCCGCCTTACCACCTGCTATCTTGAAGCGGTTGTCCTTTATCTTCTCGGCTACATAGAGGTTGGGACCAGGTGCTCCTATGGCGGTAAGCTGGTACCTGAACTCTGAGTTGAGGGCCTGGAACCAGGCAGGCATTGCTACTACAGCCTCACCCTTAGCATCCAGGGTGACATTGCCGTTGTAGATGTTCATCATGTCCTGGCTCTCTACGGCTGAGTGGTACAGGTACTTATTGGCAGGGTCCTGGGGGTGGTCCATCTTAGACGGACCCGTGCACCCTGTGCAGTTGCCCCCCACGGTCAGGTTGCCTGTCACCGTCATGTTGCCCGCTACTTGCACTTTCCCGACCAAGTAGCCAGCGTAGCCATTGCTGCCGCTGATGCCATACAAGGCATAGGCATAGACACTCGAGCCGTACACGCCCACCCCATACGGGCTTTCTCCGCGGAGTGCGTACGCATTACCCGCCTGCACAGTAGTGCGAGAATAGAGTGGCTGAAGGTCCGTCGCGGTGTCAATACGGATGCCGGGCTGCTTGCGAGCGAGGTCCACGAACTTGGTCATCTGTGCGCGTGTCACGTCGGAAGCGGGCCGGTAGTAGGGCCGGTTGTCAGGTGCCATGCACGGCTCGGCAGGAGTGCTGCCGCAAGTGTATCCACTTACAATACCCTGCTGGTACAGGTTGTTGGCATACCCATAGAAGGGGCTGCTCTCAGGCACGTCCTCGAAGCACTGCCCTCCAGGGCATGAGACGCCACCCTCGGGTGATTGCTGCGCACTAGGATTTGCTGCGGCAGTTCCAGAGAATGCGACCATGACCAATCCCAAAATGCTGAAGAGCAGTACCACAATAGATTTCCTGTGCTCATAAATTACGCCGTTCAAGGTCTTCAAAATTCCAGCCTCCTAATGCATAAAGAGAAAGCCCTGTAGTAGGGCACAAAGTAGTAGACGACTACAACAGTATACGCGTGGTGTCCAGAGGGCAATGGCAAGAGAAAAGGGGCAGGTCAGACCTGCCCCTTTTCTCTATACCTATGAACTCGTCGAATAGCCTACTTCCTCACGGTGTTTGGCAGTTGGGGAAGAAGGTGTTGGACACAATCTTGGCTGCCTGTCCCCTGGTGACGTTGTTGGCGGGCCTGAAGTAAGGCCTGTTCTGGCTATCGCAGGGTCCGCTCCTCGGGTCTTGTGTACCGCACTGGTAGCCCGACATGACGCCCCTGTTGGTCAGACGCATGATCCACGGGTAGAACTGGCTCTCCTCTCCGTTGGGTGGCACATCGGCATAATACTGCCCGCTAACTGCTTCCGAGTAGCCTGCGGCGTTGGAC
>DASVRN010000137.1:0-2024 GCA_036388595.1 Chloroflexia bacterium | reverse complement strand
GAGGCCGCAAATACCATGTACGGCGTGTCGATGGCAGGCGACGGGACTTCGCAACTCCTCTCGCTGAAGGTGGAAGACTAGCTCTCCGGCGGAACTTCGACCACGCCTCGCTCGTTCTACCATTGGGCCACCGTGCTCAATTTACCAAAGGTGTATAACATGAAGAAGCTCACTCTCTTGCTGCTTATAGCAGCCCTCAGCCTCGCTCTGTCTGCCTGCGACGCGGGCAACTCGGCCGCACCCACTCCCATGCGGAACGATACGGCCGTCGTGACGGAGATTCCCCCGACCGGCACAGTCGAAGTGTTGGAGCCAACGACCGAAGTCGAACAACCCAGCGCCACAAGCGCAGCCACCACGAGCGCAGCCACCACAAGCCCGGCCACCACCGAGCCATTGCCCACGGTCACGGTGCAGCCCGATCCTACCCCTGAAAGCACTGAGGCGCTGGACGTTACGCCAAACGAAACGAGCGTACCCGATGACGCCAATACCGCTGTAAAGCCAAATACCGGCACCGGCATCGACTTTCCGGCAGATGGCGCGCAGGTCACCTTCCCGATACACGTGCAGGCGCGGGTGGGCAGGCTCAACGACGAGGTCGTGCTCAAGATCAAGTGGCAGGACGGGCAGGAATACTCGGAGCCATACCGGGTGGCGTTCGATAAAGAGGGTAACGGCCTGGTTGTAGACAGTCTCGATTGGACCGGAGAAAGCGCGCCGCCGGACTGGGAGTCGCAGCCTGCCACCCTGCAAGTGCTCTCGCCTTCCGGTACGGTGATCGCCAGCCGCAAGGTGAACTACCTGGCCGCCGATGACCCGAACACGATGCAAGTGAAGGTCTACTGGCTGCTTGAGGAAGGCCCCCGTGAAATCCCGCAGCGGATAGTCCGCACGCGGCAGGTGGGCGCTGCCGCCCTTTCCGAGCTATTGTGGGGCATGGGCCCACGCAACTTCGCGGGCTTCACCACTGCCTTACCGTCTCCGGAGGAAGTGCTCAATTATGCCGGCCGCCAATCCGACTGGGGGCCGCGCGTGCGCCTGCGTAAGCTGACCATTGTGGATGGCGTGGCAACGGCGGACTTCTCGAAGGAGATGGCTGCATACGGCGGCGGTTCGGCCCGCGTGAACGCAATCCAGGAGCAGGTAACCCTCACCCTCAAGCAATTCCCCTCTGTCAAAGAAGTCCGCATCCTGGTTGACGGCAAGCCTGATGCTCTGCAACCCTAGCCGGATGCTCATCGTTGGGGTTTGAAGTTACAGTTTATCTAAACGCCAAGACGCCAAGACGCCAAGGACCACGCCAAGATAGTTGATCGTGTTGTCTTGAGCAAAAGGACCAGAGTACGTTATTTCGTACCCTGGTCCTTCATCTACTCTCTAAACCTCATTACTCCTGGCAGGGTCCCTAGCGCCTTAGCCTAGCTCACGTGGGTGGCGGCTGAAGAGGCGCAACGAACAAGCGGCTACAAGGGCATATTACTTGCTTGCTATGAGTCTGGATATATCCGTAAGGAGGATTGGCATGGACAACAATAATGCCAACGATGCTAACAACGCCGGCGAGGACCTGAACGGCAGTGCGGGCCTGTCGGCTGATGAGCTTGACGATCTCGATCTCGATTTTGAGGACGAGGACGACGATCTAGTGCCTATCTTGAGTCTCAGCGCGCTGTTTGCCGCGGTGGTGGGGGCCATTCTGGTGCTCATTGGCCGCAGGCGGACGCGGGAACCTTCCCCCAAGGAGCGACTGGAGGAGGTGCTCGTCGAATCACGCAAGCTTGGCAAGAAAGGCGCGGCGGCGGCAGGGAAAGCCGCTTCCTCGGTGCAGGTGGGCAACCTCACTGCTTTGCTGAGCGATGCTATAGATATGGCTTCCCATGCCGGGCGCAATGTTGACCTGGGAGACGTGGCGAAGTCGGCCCGCCGGGGCATGCGAGACCTCAAACTCACCGACATGCTTGGTGACGCGCTCGACCGGGCGCGCGAGGCGGCAGACAACATCGATGTGGGTGACGCCGCAA
>DASVRN010000136.1:0-11435 GCA_036388595.1 Chloroflexia bacterium | reverse complement strand
ATCCCACCTTCGGCACTATGTTCTGGTGGATGTTCCAGTTCTACGCACAAAATGGAGCCTCTGAGGCTCCATTTTGTTTGTGTTGTCATGGTATTTGTCACCTTTTTGTCACAGGATGCGACGCCGCTTTACTCGCTTTGTTCTTGAGAGTGGTTGGCGCAACACCGAAAGTTACCCTGATATCGTGCGTGTACCGGTTATTTGCGCCTGCTCAGGAAGATCAATCCTCCACCCACCAGAGCGAAGGGTGTCAAGATAAGTCCCAGCGTAAGGTAGAACTCGTACCAGGCATTGGACATGGCGCCGGGTAAGGTGCTAGAGCTTATCCCTGCCAAGGACGCAAGAGTATAGCACAGAGATAGGACCACCCCCACTACCAGCACCCCGATGCCCAGTGCCTTCATATTTATAGTACCGCCGGGCGGCGTTTGGTTGGTCAGTGTTGTAGTCGTAGGCTGGGACATAGGAGCAGACTGTGGCGAAGGCGCTTCAACTGGATCGTTATGTGGTGTGGTCTCTTGCTGAGTCTTTCCTGGCTTGCTACCTGGTATGGCGTTATGGCCCAGGGCCGGTACTCCAGGCGATACGAAGGGGTTCAAGGTTGGCGCGACTGACATGCCTGTAGGGGCGGGCTGCATAGGGGCAACTCTTGTAGCCACCGACATTGTCACCTGCTGCCCCGTCCTTAAGCGCTCGCTTCCTGTCTGCGGTCCACTCAGTAACATGGCACCCTGCTGCACTCCGCCGCGCACGGGTACTGGCAAGCCTTCGCGCGCCAGAGCTGTGCTGACATAGCGTGACAGACTCAGATCATCCACTTCCGAGTTGTTGCGCCAGTGGTCCAACAGGTAATAAGTAAAGGCCCCGTGCCCAAACCTGTCCAGCTCTCGCGCCTTCTGGTTACCTCCGCATGCAGCCAGCACGATGCGCTCTGACAGGTTGCCGAAGACCTCCTGGGCCTGCCGCCCAAAGTCGGCCCCTACCCTGGCCTGGCGGGTACGGCCTGTACCCGCGTCTCCGAAAGCAAACCCGCTGTGGCAGCAGTCAAGCAGCGTCATTGCCGCCCCTGCGCTCTCCATATGCCGGGCAAGCTCGTCCAGGGGGATGGCTGTGGCATCGAGGGCGTTGAGGTCGGCATCAACGGGCACCAGGTACGCGGTAGAGCCGACATAGGGGTCCATCTCGCCATGCCCAGCGAAGTAGGCGAGCAGCAGACCATCATGGCCCGCGAGTAGGCTGTGCTGCCGTAGCGCCTCTATGATGCGCCTACGCGTGGCTGTCTGGCCGACCAACTCGATCACCTTGTAGCCGCTGCTTCTCAGGATATCCCCTACTTCTTTAGCATCGGCCTCGGCATACCGCAGAGGCGTGATACTGTTAGCACCCTCAAAGGGTGCCACCTCATTCGACTCGGTGGCATGTGGTGGCGGCTTGTTGTAGTTGATGCCTATAACAACCGCGGCGCGGAGGGTATACATTGCTCTCCCATTCAGGTTCGATGCCTGAAGCTTACGTGCTTATCGCTCCATAATCCATTCTACTGATCAAGCCATTGCTTCATCGATTGGCGGCCTTCCGGTGTGACGTAATAGTGGTTATGGTCGCACGGCACTAGTTCGACGGTGAGCTGAGGGTAGCTGCCGTTGCGCACTCCTTGCAGGCTCGATATGCCCACCCACCTGTCGTTTGTCTCCCTGAATATCTTTTCAAGCGATTCCCCCATCATCTTGTGAGCAAGCCTCTCCATGCGCGCATTCGCTTCTTCGCTGAGCGGGTTGGTTCCCGCCAGCACGAGATAGGGCACATTATTTGGTTCAGCCAGAGTGTTCAATTCCTGGGATATAGGCGATTTAAGCGATATATCCGAAAGGCCAACTCCCTGCTCAAACAAGCTCTTCAGCGCCCAATTGGCTACTCCAATCGGTGGTATAACGCCAGCGAAGTTTATAAGCGTAGTAAAGAAAAAGACCACCCCACGCGTCATACTCGCCATGGGGGACCCCTGGTTCGGCGGCCCCGCCATTATGAGGCGGTCTATTATCTCATGTCCACCCTCCAACTCTATGAGACACCTAGACACCAGGCTTCCCATGCTGTGGGCAAAAATGTGGATAGTTATGTCGTCGTCAGGGTGCAGCCCACATCGCTGCTTCAAGGCAGTGGCCAGCAACTTTCCGTTATCGTGCACGCCCGTGCCGAAGGTCTCATAGTCCCAGGTCAGCACATGATCGTAAGTGAGCCCGTACTCCTCAGCGAAGTGTGGGAATATCTTCGCAATACCCTGCGTATTCGAGGTGAATCCATGTATCAGGATAGCGACCTTCTGCCCCTGTTGGAACTGGTCGGGCGTTACCTCTTCATAGGTCAGGTCCTCGCCCGACAGCCGGGGTCGCCGCAGACCCAGTTCAGTGCTGTTTTTGCCAGCCTTCTTGTAGAGGAATAGGCGGAGCGTGCCGGTGATGCTGCGCGTCGATATTTCGTTCTCAGGCGCGGCCACCGGCGCGGGAAGGCTAACCAGGTCCACTCCGCTGCCCTCCTCGGTGCCGTAACCCACGAGTAAATAATCTTCTCCATCAAACATGACTGGTACCAGTTCCGAATAGCCGTCACCGGCTGGCGAAGGGAGTTCCAGCCGGAGGGGGCGGTCCTCGCTGACACTTCTGCGCGATTCTTCATCCAGTTCGAACTCGACCAAGAGTTCTGTAGGGCCTATGCCGCGGGTGCCGATGCGGGCTACTGGTTGAAAGATACCGGGGAAGCGGGCCAGTCCGGGTGGCGGCGGGACGCGTGCCGGGCCTCTGTCGCCCATACCCCGAGCGACATTGCCTTGTGTTGTTACCCTGACTTGCCCCTGGAACCCTTCCGGTTTGACCAGCGTGATGCCGTCGCCTAGGTCCACCCGGGCTGCGGGTAGGTCCAACTGCGTTATTTGCTCTGACCTTACAGTGGTAAGCGGCAATTCGGCGGTAGCCCAGTCCTCAGTGGTGGCCGTCCTGTTGGGCCGGGCGTGGCGAGTTCCCCCGCCAAAAGCCACAGCCTCGAGCAACTGGTCGAGCGGCTGCATGGCACCACGCGACCTGCCTCCCACCGCTGCCGGGACGCTCAGCGCCGTCTGCTCGAGGCTGCCCAGATCGGTCGGCGTGGTGGTGGCGATTAGCTTAACATAGTCCCGGCTCGCGTTCCAGCCTTCCGGGAGGTACATCTCAAGCACCTCCTGGGGGCTGTCAAGGCCTGCGGAGACCGTATGCCCTGGCGGCACGAACTCTTGCTGGCCCAGGCGAGGGTAGAGCCGCTGTATGCTGAAGTCAGGTCCCAGGATAAAGATGTGCGGATATATAGGCAGCGGCGAGAGGTTGGCGACGGTTACTGAATACAGATTGCGGTCGGGGTGCTCGGCATCATACTGGATAGTAAGCTCGCCCCCGGAACCGTAGGCCTGCGCAGGTAGTTCCTCGGCGGTGTATCCCGTTGCCTGGGCCAGGTAGCGGCGCAAACCCAGCTTGACCTTACCGACTATCTGAGAACCGGCCTCGCGGTTTGTTAGCTGTTGCAGACTGCGGTACCTGGCAACAGATTCAAGAGCTTGCCTTATCTTTACGCCGGCGTCCGGACCCATCGTTGATAGCTGCTCCGGCAGCAGCAGTAACTCGCCATTGGCGTTCAGGATGCGCGCAACTCCATCCTCAAGCTTTACATGCAGATCGACAGTTTGGTGAGGGCTATCTACCAGCGAAAGATAAGGGGATGGCCCACCGTCAGGTGTAGAATGACAGATCGCTTCTCTTATCCTGTCTAGGACTAACCCGTCTGGCGCGCCTTCCTGGTGGAGCGCTACAGTCTGACGTATTCCTTCGTAGACTTGTCTCGTGATGAGCGCACGCACTCCGGCAGTAAGTGGCGATGTTAGGGGTTGTAGAAGGCTGGCCTGCGCCGTGGTCGCCTGCACTGAAGTAACCACAGCGGTAGCCATCGGACGCGACGCAAGGTCCTCACGACTCTTTATGTCTGCAGGATAGAGGGCAACCTCAGTGCCGGGGCGCAGCCCATGGACCAATCCGGAGCCCAAGCTCACCGCGTCGGCTGATACATGTCTGACGGTGATGAAGTTATCGCGCTCAATACTCCTACCGCCAAACAAAACGCGAGACCGATCACCTTCACACTGGGGCATTTGGCCTGGATAGATGGCATTTACTTGTGCTGAAACCCTCTCGTGCAAATCTGCATACGTCGTATCGGGGCTCGCGGTCCGCATTGCTTGCAGCAAGAAATAGGTGAAGGCTCCGTGCCACACCGGGGTACCTGTACCCGTGTCGCCTGCTTCAGGTAGTGCTGGTCTGGCGGCGTACTCGTTCGACTCCTCCCGGTCTCGGCACCCCGCGAACAAGACGTAGGGCACTCTGGACATGGCCCAGCCGCTTGCGCCGGTCGCAGAGGGTGCGTAACCGGACCTAATACTCGCGTCGAGGTTGGGCGGGGGCGTGCGATTATCTGCGCCTACCTGCCTGACCGCCGCAAGGGAAGGTACCTCCATTCCCCTGGTAGCCGAGCCGGAATGGCAGCTATCGAGGATAACCGTTATGTTGTGCCCCTTCCGCTCAGCCAGGCGGGCCAGCAAAGCCGCCAGGGTCTTGTCTGGAATGTCGTATACGCCCGAGGTTCGACCATCATACGGCACGATAGTTTCATCGTAGCCCTCAGGTTCGGTACCTGACAGGTCCGGCATCTGCGAACCATGCCCGGAGTAATGGAAAAGGATCTGGTCGCCTGGGGCTATAGCAGGGTTGTTTATGAGGAAGTTCTCGAACGTCTCCAGGATGCTACTGCGCGTAGCCTGCTCATTCAGCAAGAGCATTACGTGATCAGCTGGCACGCCGAGTTGGTCCAGCAGGAAGCCGCGCATCGCATCGACATCATTTACGCACCCGCGCAACGTGCTCAGATTGGGCACTTGGTACTGTTCAATACCAACTAGCAGCGCCCAGAAACTTGCTCCCTGCCGGTTGCTCGGGCTTTGTTGTAAAGCCATGGTCGGAACCTCCAAAACATACAGGCAGCAAGTAAGCACCTGTCTTAAGGCATATAGTAAAAGCGATAGGTTGGGCGGGTTAACCAAGCATATAAGCTTTGCAAAATTATAGTTGAATCAGGAAAGTAGCGTCAATCATAAGCTATGAGATTCCGCACAAAGTCTTGTGATATACTTAGCCAGCCGGCTCTATTTGCTTCCGGCTAAACGCATGCGCGCAGCGGCGAGTGGTTTTCGCATCAATATCCAGCGCAATTCTGAAAAAGAGAGAAGGGCCTATGGCTACGCAGGACACAAGTGTAGAGAAGAATGGAAACGAGGACACACCTGCAGCCGAAGGTGGAGTGGCACAAGTAGAAAGTAACGCTGCTCCGAGCACATCCGACAGAAGTGCGGCTGCTGGCGCAGCCGTCAACACAACATCAATTTCAAGCAGTTCGTCCGTTTACTTGTCGCGCTTGCGCGATATAGTGGTTGGTATTGAGAAGCGGGTCACGCCCATAGGTGCCGTGCTTGCCGCGCTGGTGACCATTGGTACATTCCTGGGGCAACTGGGCGTCATACCTGTGCTTGGCGGTTTGTACAACGGCATGGCACCCTGGTTATACGCTCTGCGTGCGGTGTTGGTGCCGCTGCTGATCATATCAGTGCTGGCTCTTGCCATATGGGGCATCTTTGACCTCAAGCATAAACGGCGCGCTTTCTGGCGGCTTTCTGCCGCGGGCGTGCTTTATCTAATGGCTATGGCCATCCTGCTTATTCGTCCTACCGAGCGCATAGTGGCGGTGCTGACTTACGCACCCGCACCTGGTGGCGTAGCCGATACTGGCCTGGCGCAGGAGCTTGCCGATTACCTGCGGGGCTCGCTCAATCGACCTGGCGGGTTGATCAAAGCTGTGGGCGTGGCACGGGTGCCAGGGGAGAGCCGGGCCGAATCTGCCCGCAGAATAGGTGCGCAACTGCTCGTGGATGGCTCCTATAGCCTCGGCAGGAATAGTATAGAAACGCGCACAGAGCTTTACGACGTAGCCGCAGAGCAGACGGTAGGCAATCCCGAAGTGCGCACCCTGCTTCCCGGCGATTTACAGACCAGCCAACAAGCAGTGGCCGCCGTTCTGGCCGACCGGATTGATGTAGCGTCTGTTATAACCCGCCGCACCGCCGACACCGGTACTCTCGAATGCGCCAGCGCTTACGAGTGCTACGTAGTCGGACGGCGCTATTACCTGTGGTTCACCAAAGACGGCTACAGCAGAGCAGTCGACCACTACAGGGCATCCCTCGCCTACGACCCCCAATATGCCCGCGCCTATGCGGGTCTCGCCGAAGCCCACGTGCAACTGGCCTTTGTCAATAATGTCGAGGGCAACCTCCGCGAATCGAATGCTCTGTGGGAAGAAGCCGGTAAAGAAGCTGAGGAAGCGGTGAAACTTGCGCCAAATCTGGTGGAAAGCCGCCGAGCCTTGATCTGGGTCTACAGGTTCAAAGGCTTGCGCCAGGCGGCCCGTGAAGAGTTCGACCAGATTGCGCTGTTCAGTCCGCCGCGCGCGGGATTTACGATTAGTTCCTCAATTCCGATCACTAACATAAACCCGTCGGGTGATGCCGAGTCGCTGTGGCTGCTGAGCAGCGACATTGCGGACGACAAGACGAAGGTAGCGCTGCTCTACGAGGCGATCTCGCTGAAGCCGGACCAGCCTCAGATACACCACGACCTGGGGGTAGCCCTCTTCGCCCAGGGCAAACTTGCCGAAGCCGAGACCGAACTGCAACGCGCGCTCGACATAAATCCCAATATGTTCTATGCCCACCTGGCGCTGAGTGCAGTCTACTACACTCGAGCCACGCTGCATGGTCGCCCAACTACACCCGGGGCCAGCGATGCCGGTGGCCTGGTGTTGCGCGTAGAGGACTACCTGGCGCTGGCGAAACGGCATGCTGACATTGCTCTGGAGCAACTCCCTAGCTATAGTGCTGCCGCCTTCTTCAAGGGTAATATCATGGCGGCGCAGGGTGCTCTTCAGCCGGGAATATCTCTCGCCAGGGGTGCGCTCGCGGAGAACCCGCAAACAGGTGCGTGGTATAGCGTCGAGATATATGACAACCCCGCTATGTACGCTCCCTCGATCCGTGCGTTCCGCCAGGCGATTGCCTCAACACCCGACTACGTATACAGCTACAACAATCTGGGGCGGCTCTACGTGGGTCAGGGCCACCTGTACGAGGCGATGCGTGCCTTCGAGGACGCGGTAGCGCTGGACCGGCATTTCGGCACCGCCTGGTACAATCTCTCCAGTGTGCAGACGTGGCTCGGCCTGACTG
Organism: Chloroflexia bacterium; assembly: GCA_036388595.1. Lineage (GTDB taxonomy): Bacteria > Chloroflexota > Chloroflexia > QHBQ01 > JADMIH01 > JADMIH01. The sequence goes on along the minus strand of DASVRN010000136.1, from coordinate 4,084 downwards.
AAGAGGCGGTAGTGAGCGCCCGCCATGCGGTGAGCGAGACTGCCGAATGGAGCCCGGCTCATACGCAACTCGGCAACGCATTGATGCATCTTGCGCAGGACCTGCGGCCCGACTTGATACCCTCCATTACCAGCCTTGCGCCTGTAACTGCGACCTTGCAGTCCGACATCTCCGGCGATTTAGCCCTGCCCACGCCCCTCCCAGCGCCGCCCAAACCGATTGGTTGTGAGGCAAGTCCTCCGCCAGAATCGGGTCCTAAGTACGATGTAGAGGCCTTGCTGGGTATGGCTGATTCGTCGTTGCGTCGTGCTCTCGAACTAAATCCACGGGATACGGCGGCTCGCCTTGCGCTGGGGCAGGTGCTCTATGATCGAGCGAAGCTGGCCCAGAGTAACGGGCAGACAGAAGCTCAGGGAGCTTTGCTCAAGGAGGCCAGGGCGCAACTGGAAGAACTAGCACCCCAGATCAATGAATTTGATCCGCAAACGCACTACCTGCTGGGCTTGCTAAACTGGCAGGACGGCAGATTGGACCAGGCTGAGCGTGAACTAGAACAAGCCTTTCTTATCAATCCGGGCAACGACACCTACTTCCTCGGCTATTTTGCCCTGCTCCAGCAGAGGGAGAAACCTGAAGCGGAAGAACTGGCTGCTCGGCGGCTACACCTTTACGGTGACATTGTGAGCAACCACCCGGAACACCCGTTGCACCATGCCACTATGGCAACGTTGTATCTTGCCGAAGGCCGATTAGAAGAGGCTAGGCAGACATTTACAAGAGCCATTACGCTCGATCCTGCCTCGCCTTTCCTGAGGAACACTTTGGGCCTCTATTACTATGGGCAAGAGCAGTATGCAGAGGCGCAGCAGGAGTTCCAGGCCGCGGTTGAGCTTGCGCCGGGGGAGCCTGTTTACCGGGGGAACGTGGGTGATGCTCTCAAGGCACAGGGCGACCTGGCCAGCGCGCGAGGTAACCAAAAGGTAGCCAGCCAGTTCTATGCACAAGCCCTCGATAGCTACCTTAGTGCCGCAAGCACCCGCCAAGGGGCGAATTACCATCTCCAGATAGGTAACGTATATTTAGCCCAGGGCGATATTGCGCGGGCCGAAGCCGAATACAAGCAAGCAGGCCACTTGGGCGACGAGGGATTCAATATGCTAGGCGAGGCCTACGAGGCAGCGGGCCAGTATGACAACGCGCAAGCCGCCTACAAGCAGGCTATATGCCTTGCCCCAGGCGAGCCGATCTATTACCTTGGTCTGGCCGACGTACTGGGAGCCCAGGGGCTATATACAGAGGCGGTAGAGCAACTGAAGTTGGCTATCTCAATCAATCCGACTTATGCTGAAGCGCACAACAGGCTGGGGTTGATCCTGGCTGAAGACTTGGACAGACCGGACGAAGCTACCGCCGAGTTAACCTTAGCAACCCTGCTGGAGCCAACCTCGGCCCTGTACCGGTTCAATCTGGCCCATCATCTTTACACCAATGGCCAATATGAAGAGGCGGTGGCAGGATTTCAGGCTGCCCTGGATGTGGCCCCAGATGATGATCCCGACCGCTGGGAGTATCTGTATTATCTGGGGCTGTCATACATTGAGCTTAAGGACTATCCGGCTGCGGCGAAGGCTCTTGAGCAGGCTCTGAGTCTCAATCCAAACGATGCTGCGGCCAACGCTTGGCTGGCAGTGGCGTACTACTCAGTGCAGGACGACCGTGCGTGCGCCGCCATGCAGAAGGCCCACGCACTTGCAGCCCTGTCGCCCGACTCCGAAGTGCAAGAGATGGCTGAGACTTACGCACAGGCTCTGTCGCAGTGGCAGTGTCCATAAGCAGAGTTCATAGCCGAGATGAGCACAAAGTTGGCTGGGAAGGTGAGCGTTCGCTCGCTCTGGTGATAGTCCCTATCCGTTTGCAATCGGTTATGGCTACTTCCTGTTCTGGCTCCGATATTAGCAGCCTTGTGGCCTTGCTTGCCGTTCGGACTACCCACCTCACCCCCTCCCTTCTCCATCGCCTTCTCCCATGCCTCCCAAGAAATCCAGACCCTCACGTGGCGCCGAGGGCATATGAACATCGGATACTGTCCGACCATGCCAGCATAGGTAAGAGGTAGACGCCTGATGGGAGGGCGAGGAGTATCGGAATAGGAGAGGAGGCAATCACCCACATCACCCTCTACCACTACAATCCTCTACCACTACACGATCGCCGTCACGGGTAATGCGCGATTAAATCCAATAGTAGCAGCTAGAGTGTGGCACGAACGGTGCTGTAGGAGTGCCACAGCAATGAATGATTATTTGTTTGTCGGACTTTGGTTTAGTGTCAATGGGCCTCACACTTAGGGTGAAGTATACAGCTAGCGGAGGTTTTGCGCAGTATACGTCATCAAGCCTAGATCGCGGCATCTGGATATACCAGCAACAGTAACTCACTTATCAGGAGGATCCTAACATGCCATTCTGTGAGGATAAGTTTCTTAGTTTCCTGAATGACTACGGTTATAACGTCGTACGATTGCCCAGAGAAAACATCACTCCAATGAAGGTAATAGGTCGGCATAAGGATGAACTCGGCATTCTAGGCTCACTCTCCGATTTAGTAAGCGAGGGTCCAGAGGTCCCAAGCGTCACAAAGGATCAGCACGCAGGTCAGATCAGTGGAGAGCAGTCAAGCGTTTACGATTTTAAAGTAGGTGTGACAGTTCTCAAGAGACTTCTTTCCTTTATTGGGGCGGGTGGTATTGAGCTAGAAGCTGCTTACAAAGGCGCACAGAAGCTACGGTTTAGTTTCGATGACGTCTTTGTAGACTCAATTGATCCGATTCCACTGGGACGGTACCTAGGAGCTTCAGTACCCGATATTTCCAACCCCCTAATCGATCAACTGGACGATAAGGGCGAGGCATATATTATCTTTGAGACATTGAAGTCGAAGAGCTTCGCTGTCACTGCACATGACGAAAATGGTGCGAGCGTAGCAGTAGATGTTTCAGCCATAAAAAAGGCCTTGGACGTTGAAGCAAAAGTCGCGGTTGCCTCAGCGAGTGAACGCAAAGTATCCTACTCAGGAGACAGGCTTCTTACCTTCGGCTTTAAAGCCTTTCCAGTTTGGATTGAGTTCTATGATGGCCATGGCTTCTTTAGCATGGCACCAGCTAGCAGGGGGATCGGAGGTCTTTCAATCCCGACACAGTTGGCGAATCCCGCCGAGCCTACTCCAGTACTTCTGGCTCGAAATACCTTGCTGAAACTTAGTGAGTAAGCAGCCTACTCATATTACTGAGACATGTTCTTGAATTAGTGGTTCGAGTGTCTAATGACCGAACATTTCTCTGTCCATCTCAGTAGGCTTTCATCTGAGATGGAGCATTTCCTACAGAAATTCAATGGCAGGTGGTTGCTACTTCAAAGCTCCTCACTTCTTATAATTGAAACTGATGAAAGTACTATTCGCCAGCTTATAAGCATGCCTGGCGTAGAACGCGCTTACCATACCGTGCCTGAGTTGGTTCGTGCAACCGCTGAGATCGACATAGAGAATTTTATAGGGGTTGCTGCCGGGATTGACCTCGCGTTGGCGAGTGCGGCTCTTGCTCGCTATTCCTTTGCACCTAATGGAAACTTCAAGGCTGCCTTGGGCGCGGAACTTCTTGAGTTGCCACCTAACTTCTACCCGTTGTATCCCCGATTAGATACGACTGTTAGCCCTGCACGGTTGTATCCAGATCCAGACCTGGTACTCAATACGAGTATTGGCTTCATGGCAGCACTCAATATTAGCCTTGGCGACAAAAACGTTGAAGTGCCATTTTTCCCTGAGGATCCTGTAAATATTCTTACCAAGGAAGCCTCGAAATATGTACCAGTTGTTATTGCGGCGGGTAACTCTGGCACTAATGCAGCTGGGAAAGAAACGCTGAACCCGTGGGCACAAGCACCCTGGGTGATTTCTGTCGGCGCTACCGACAGTTTGAGTGGAGGCATGTTGCTACCCGAGTCCTCACGCGGTTCAGAAGGTAACCCCGAGAGTGGACCAACTGTGGTAGCCTACGGTCTGTATAGCCCCCCTAATGATCCAG
>DASVRN010000135.1:0-23476 GCA_036388595.1 Chloroflexia bacterium | reverse complement strand
CGCAGCGAAGGATCTCAAGAAGGTGAGTAGGGACTCTGTTGATAGGGCGAACTATGCTGCCCCAGTTCGACTCTGGAGCAGGCCCAACATCTGAGATCCTTCGCTGCGCTCAGGATGACAGGAGGACTAGGGTTCCATAGTATTAACCGAGTGGCCTTCACGAACCAGCTTTAGCAAGCCGCATCACGTTTCACGTTTCACGTTTCCGACCTCTCCGCCCACCCAACCGCCCTCGCAATCAATCCCCTCTGTCCTGCGTACATCCCCTGCGGCAGGTCGTCCAGCGGGAAAAATCGGGCTTCCGACACCTCCGCGCTTGGCCTGAAACGCTCAAGGCCCTCGCCGTCTGCCAACCTGCAAGCGAAGATCGTGTCCACCCGCCTGCGCTCGGGGTGCGCCGCCGCCGAGAGCAGCCTGTCTACCTCGATCTCCATGCCCGTTTCTTCGCGCAGTTCCCTCGCGAGGCACCTCTCCAGGCTCTCACCCGGTTGTAGGCTGCCACCTGGCAGGCCCCACGGTTTGTCGCGCCTGTACGTGTGCTTGAACAGCAACACCCGCCCGGCTTCGTCCTGCACCAGCGCGACCACACCTACCGTGAACTTGGCGTTGAAAAGCCACACCAGGCCGCTACGCAGCTTGCGGTTGAGCGGCAGATGGTCCCAAATGGCTGTTATCAGCCGGTCCAACTACTGTGCCCTACGTCCCGCTGTCCAGCACAACGTCGCCGGACTTCGCGTCGAAAATGACGAATAGCTGCGTATCCGGGTCGGTGCTGAACAACTGGTAAACCAACTGAGGCGAAGGTCCACCCGCCTCCGGAGTGGGCAACGGCCCTATGCCCAAGGCCTCAGGTGCGAGCAGCGCAATCGCGATTGAGGTTGCGTCGTCCATATCTTTGATGCCCAGTGCCTCGACTATTGCCGCCGAGTCCTTGAGGCTGTCGATGTCGAGCGTCGAGAGTTCCAAGGCATCCGCGCTCGGCGACCCGAAGTTCGCCAGCAGTTCGTCCGGCACCTGTCCCGCCGCCGTCAGGTCGAGTACCGTACCGTCCATGCTGAAAGCCACCGCCCGCTCCTCGGAAGGCGACACCGCAATCAAAGTCCAGTTGCGTCCCATACCTCCCGGTGTAGCCGAATGGACGTTCGAGTCGCCAAGCGACGTGCCCAGCAATATCTTCTGCTGGTCGGGCAACGAGTTTACCAGCATCGCAAATCGTGCGTCCGGCATCTCAGCAAGCGCTTCGTCCCTGAGCCGCGCCAGTGCCTCCAGTGCCGTAACCGCATCCCCGCTATTCCTGGCCGTGACCTGCGTAGGCGTGGGCACCTCGGCTACAGGCTCCGTAGGCTCCTCAATCGCCGTTTCGTCCACGATGGTGCCCGTGGCCGTCGGAAGAGCCTCTGTCGCTTCTGCCGCGCTCTGTGTTGGTCCCGCGTTGTCCTCGCTGCCCGCTGTGTTCGTCGCTTCGGAGGTACTGTCTGCCTGTGTCGGCGCGGATGCTGAAGTGGCCGTCAACGTTGGTGCTGCCGGGGCCGTACCCATGTCGCAGCCCGCCAGCGCCAGGAACGCGACCAGCAGGCAAATGGACCATGTAGAGCGTAACTTCAAGCCGGCCTCCTAGACAACCTTCTCAACCACCTGCGCGCCATTCAGCGCCATGTGGTACAGGAAGACAGCGTGCAGCAGGTCGCCGTCGTGGGGTAGCGCGCCGATTTGCTTGGCGGTCTCGACCGGCAAGTCGTACGTTTGCACGCAGTTCTCCGGCACAATCACACTCACGCGCCGGTCTACCTCGTTGCCCCGCAGCTTTAGGTACATCACCGCCTGGTGCGCGCACAGGTCGGTGCAGTCGCCCACCACAATGAACGTGTCCACCTCAGGGTGCTCGTCCAGCCACTCGTTGAAGCCGTTGCCCAACGCCGGGTGTATCGAGTTCTTGAGGAACACCCTGTAGCTATCCGCAAAGGGCAACTCCCTCAGCGCGTCTACCGTGTCCGCTTCCCTGGTGTCCCTAATGCCATGAGGGCCGTACTGCTCGAACTCCGCCGCGTCGTGCGTGTGGTGCTCCTGGGGCAGCAAAAAATGCCTCACCCCCAGGTCGTGTGCTCGGCTGAACAACTGCGCAATAGGCTCCACTATCCCCGCGATGCGTGGGGATGCCAGCCGCCCTTCGTAGCAAAAGCCCACAATCACGTCCACGCACACCACCGCCACACGCTCCGGGCCGGTGCCCTCGCCCTGCAAATAAGACCGCAGGTCCAGCGGCGTGCGCTCCCCAAGCCAGCCCTCTACCCAGTCGAGGAAAGGGGCACTCTTTCCGCTAAGTGCCTGCCTGCTCTTCTCTTGCGCCAAAGCCATTCTTGGTCCTCCTGCAAGCTATTCACACTCCCGACATTATAACCCACAGCGCCGGGCAAGGTCAGGCAGCAGGGAGGCTCATCTGCGGCCACACCACCCAAGAGTGACCCTGTCATCCTGAGCGTAGCGAAGGATCTCAAGAAGGTGAGTAGGGATGCTATTGAACAAAATGAACTATGATGCCCCATTCGACTCTTGCGCAGGGCCGACATTTGAGATCCTTCGCTACGCTCAGGATGACAGGGTGGGGCTTTGGTCCGGTAATCCAAACACCGGACCAGGACCTCACACCAGTGCACCACGTACTGTGCCCCTACACGTCGCAAAACAATAATTCACTTTGCGCGTCCTTTGCGTTCTCTGCGCCTTTGCGTTTCCGTCTTCTATCGTCCATCGTCCATCGTCCATCGTCCATCGTCCATCGTCCATCGTCCATCGTCCATCGTCCATCGTCCATCGTCCATCGTCCATGTTATAATTCATCCATGAGTCTCGACACCCAGAGGCGGGAAGAGGAGCTATCCCCGCTCGAGCTGTTGCTGCGCGGGGTGCTCAACGAGGCCACCATCCCGCTGGGCGTGGCCCCCACCGACCACCCCTTCTACGACGGCCAGCCCGACGCGCTCGACTACGACAACCTGCTCGCCTGCATCAGGTGTGGCGCGTGCCTGCCCGTCTGCCCCACCTACAACACCGACCTGCTTGAGGTGCAGTCCCCGCGCGGCCGCGTCCAACTCATGCGGCAGGTGGAGGAGGGGTTGCTGGAGCCTTCCCCCAACTTCGCCGAGCATATGTACCACTGCCTCGACTGCCGCGCCTGCCAGACCGCCTGCCCCACCGGCGTGCGCATAGGAGAGCAGGTACTTCGCGCCCGCGTGCAGGTGGAGAAGACCCGCCCGCAGCCCTTCGCTAAGAAAATCGGCCTCGACTTCGCGCTAGGCGACCAGCGGCGGCTTGAGCTACTCATGCTCCCCATAGCCATCTACCAGCGTATTGGCTTGCAATGGCTCGTGCGCAAGACCCGCGTGCTACACTGGGCCTTGCCCAAACGCCTGCGCATCCTCGCCTTCATGGAGGAGCTACTGCCGGAGCGCATACCCATCCGCTCCTTGCGGCAACAGATAGCCGTCACCGTGCCACCGCAGGGCGAGAAACGCTACAGAGTCGGCTTCTTCCTCGGCTGCGTCATGAGCACCATGTTCGCGCAGACCTCGTCCGCCACTGTGCGCGTGCTCAGCGAGAACGGCTGCGAGATAGTCACCCCCAAGACCCAGAAGTGCTGCGGCGCGCCCCACGCCGAGGAGGGCGACTTCGAGTCGGTGAAGCGGTTCGCCAAAGAGAACATCGCCCTGTTCGAGCGTTACAACGTAGACTACATCATCTGTGACTGCGCCGCCTGCGGTGCCCAGACCAAAGAGTACGCCGAGCTGCTGCACGACGACCCCGAATGGTCCGAGCGCGCCCACCATTTCAGCGCCAAAGTACGTGACATAATGCAGTTCCTCGGAGAGATACCCCTGCGCGACTCCTTTGCGGAGCTTTCCAAGCGGGTGGCCTACCACGAGGCCTGCCACCTCTGCCACGCCCAGAAGGTACGCCAGGAGCCGGTGGACGTGCTGACTGCCGTTGGCGTGGAACTCGCCCCGCTCAAAGAGAGCGACATGTGCTGCGGCAGCGCGGGCATCTACAACCTGACCCACAACGACCGCTCCATGCTCATCCTCGACCGCAAGATGGACCACATCGAGGCCACGGACGCGGAAGTGGTGCTCACCGGCAACCCCGGCTGCCTGCTCCAACTCGACTACGGTCGCCGCGCCACCGACTCCGACAAGCCGGTCCTCCACCCCGTGCAGGTGGTTGACGCCGCCTATCGCGCCGAGCGCACCCGCACCGGCGTCTCCGCCCGCTTCAAGGGCATCCCTTCCGGCGACGACCTGCGCACAAAGGCCGGGCGAGTGCTGGCAGTAGCCGCCAACGGCAAGACCAGGGTGCTATTCGGCAGGAAAAACAGTGCAAGGCGCGGGCGGGATGGCACGCCTAAATACTGAAGCATGGTTACGAAACTCCCGCAGCCTGTTTTCTGGGTGCTAGCAATACTGTGCAGCGGCGTCTCGTTTGTTATATTAGAACTAGCCAGGAGTGAAAAGTCTCGAGATCCAGGTCCCGAACCAACCGCTGTGTTGAGCGATGCCTACTGGTGGTATGTGGTGGGCGCTCTGGTATTCGCTCTGGGCGCGGTAGGGGTCCTCATGTATGGCTTGGGGGAGGGTCTCCCTCTGTTACAAGGCAGAGGCTGGGGCAGCTGGTGGGCGAGTCTCCTGGCAGGGGCGTTTCTGACGCTATTTACCAGTTATTTGCCGCACCACCCTACTGGCAGGCATTCGGACGTAATATTTACGCTGATCGGGATTCATATAATGGCCCTGGGTTTAGTAGAGGCGACCCGCCCGCTCTTACCTGGGTCTAAGAAGCATCTATAGCTCAGGTATTGTGTCGCATCAATTTTTCCTTATCTACCTGCTATCATCTTGCCGGGGTTAATTTATTGGACAGGTTGAGACACTTCATCAAGCGCGATGGGAATGGCGGGGGCAAGGGTAACGGCGCGTCCTCCGAGCCTCTGCCTCCACATGCCAAGCAGGGCGGTCACGGCGACCACTGGGGCTGCATCTTCCGCGCGGTCGAGCAAGACCACATGCTGGCCCTCATCCAGGACGTAGTAGCGAACGACAGCCGCCCCGACGGCTTCCAGGCCCCCGGCGGTGGGTCGGCCTATCACTCAAGCTCAAGCCCCGTCCGCCTGTGCGTGCTCCTGGCGGGCGGCACCCTGGAGAGCGCCTACCCCGAAGCCCTGCCGGGCGCCGAGTGGCCCGTAGTGGTGCGCGAAGTAATACCCTGGGCCAACGGCATCGAAGGGCAAATAACGGGCGAGTGCCACGGCGCGTCAATCAGCTTCTTCGACACGCGCTTCTACGCCAACCGCAACAAGTACCGCGTAGGGGAGGAGCACACGTTCCGCATGAGCGCCTTCGCCTACACGGTGGGGCGCGCGTCCGATGCCGAGGTTGAGATAGGCACCGGCACCAAGGTGTCTCTGAAGGGCGCGAGGGCCTACATGCCCGCCAACATAGGGGCCAACCCTGACGCCGACATAGATGAGTACTGGTTCCACAGCCCCCTCGAATCGACGGCCTCTGAGGCTGAGTTCGCGGGCCGCAGGCTGCACACCCTCCCCATAACTATGGCTATACCCGGAGATTTCGAGATGAGCCTGGTGCTCTACGCGGGCGGGCACACCCTGGACTCGAACACCAACCTCGACACACAGGAAGAACTCGACCTGGAAGGCTATCTCTGGCTGCAAGGCTATTTGAGCGACATCTAATGGACACACCGCAGCCCACCATCTTTGACGATCTAAAAGGCCCCACCGACCCCAACGAGGAGTACCGGCTGGCCTCCGTGCTCGTCCTCATCTACCCGCGTGCTGGGGAGAGCTACGTCGTCTTCATGCGCCGCACCGATACGGTAGAGCACCACAAGGGCCAGATTTCCCTCCCCGGTGGCGGCCGCGACGAGACCGACCCCGATCCCATCTACACCGCCCTGCGCGAAGCCGAGGAGGAACTGGGCATCGACCCCTCCACCGTCCAGGTGATAGGCACCATGCCCGACATCTACGCCCGCATCAGCAGCTTCCTCATCACGCCCATTGTAGCCCTACTCAAGCCCGGTACCGAGGACCGCCTCATATTCAAGCCCGCCCCCGAAGAGGTAGCCGAGGTGATAGAGGTGCCCCTGCGTGTCTTCTACGACGAGTCAACCCATCGCACCGAAATCCGCACCCACAACAACGTCACCTACCACATCCACTTCTACACCTACGGCCCCTACGAAGTCTGGGGCGTAACCGGCCGAATAATGCACGAATTCACCAAACTCTACCCGTATGACCAATTGGGAATTAGGATTTCGGATTTCGGATTTAGTTGATATCCAAACAAATCCGAAATCCGAAATCCTAATTCCCAAATTCCTCCCATGCCCAACGCTATCACCCACGACACCATCACCATAGTCACCGGGGTAGTCCTCGCGCCGGTAGCCCTCAACTCACCGTGGCCCGATATGGGGCCTGCGAATGCCGCCGTGCTTACGGGAGCCTACCTGGCTTCGGGCCTGCTCTTCAGCCCTGACCTGGACACCATGTCCACGCCCTACAAACGCTGGGGCCTTTTTCGCTGGCTGTGGCTGCCCTACCGCTACCTTGTGCCGCACCGTAGCTGGATTTCGCACAGCTTCTTCTTCGGCCCGCTCCTGCGCATTGCCTATCTAGCCGCTATGCTCTCGCTGGTCACGTTAATGATATTCGCGCTAATCAACCTCTTCTCACCGATAGACCCCACAGGCACCCTGCTACAGGTAGCGAACATGACGGGCCGCTGGCTGCAAGACCACCCCTGGACAATCGCCTACACCCTATTAGGCTTTGTGCTGGGTGGTGCTTCCCATACGATTGCCGACGTCGTGTGGTCGGGCGTCAAGAGGCGCGTCAAACGACAGATAAGGAGATTGTTCTAACATGCCGCTGAAACCTAGCTCCCTCTACCACAAATGGGACGTGTCCCCCGAACAAGCCGTCGCCATACAGCACTCGCTCGTCGGCAAGGTATCCCTCACCCCCGACTTCGGAGAAGTACGCTTCGTGGCCGGGGTAGATATGAGCGCCAAAGACGTGGCCCGCGCCGCCGTGGTAATCCTCTCGTACCCCGAACTGGAAGTGCTGGAGGTGCAGCGTGCCGAGAAGCCCCTCAACTTCCCCTACGTGCCCGGCCTGCTCTCGTTCCGCGAGGGGCCTGCCGTGCTCGCCGCGTTCGACAAGGTGAAGCAGTGGCCCGATCTCGTCTTCTTCGACGGCCAGGGCATAGCCCACCCCCGCAAGTTCGGCATAGCCTCCCACATGGGTGTGCTGCTCGACCTGCCGAGCATCGGGGTAGGCAAGTCCCCACTCGCCATCAGCGGCCCTGAGCCGCCCCTGGAGCCTGGCAATTGGACTGAGTGGACTAACAGGCGCGGTGAGGTGCTGGCGGCCGCCCTGAGGACCAAGCTACGCTCCAAGCCTCTCTACATATCCCCCGGCCACCGCATCGACCTCTCCACTGCCGTGCAATACGTCCTCGACAGCCTGCGAGGCTACCGCCTCCCCGAACCCACCCGCCAGGCCCACAACAACGCCGCCATCTCTGACTAGAAGCTATATGCAAAGTGTAGAAACAAGGGGCCAAAGGTGGACCTTGTCATTTTGAGCGTAGCGAAGAATCTCGTCCTCCACCTAGATGTTACCCCTTTCTATGGCACCATAGCATCATAGCACCTCTACAGCAGTGCGGCAGTGTAGTAGCATAGCAGCAGCATAGCAGCAGCATAGCAGCACCATAGGACGCCGTTGGCATAAGGAAAGGGGCTATTTGGGTGCTGAAGGACGAGATTCTTCGCTGCGCTCAGAATGACAAGGCTGGGGCTTGGGTGCTCATCTCCTCATTAACATTGGCGAGATGGCTGCTACTTTGCTTTGCCCCTACAGGCAGTGATGCCCCGCCAATCTATAGAGGGGCATCACCAATTCTACTCAAACGCCTCACGGTTCTTGGCTATGTAATGCCGGTACTCCTCTGGTACGCTATCGTCTGGGTAGATCGCGCCTACAGGGCATTCCGGTTCGCATGCTCCACAACATATGCATTCCTCGGGGTTGATGAACAATTGCAACGTCTCTGCGAACCCTGGTTCGTCCTTGCGGGGGTGGATGCAGTCCACCGGGCACACGTCCACGCACGCCGCGTCTTTGACGTTGATGCAGGCTTCTGTGATTACGTACGTCATGTTGCGCTTCTCCTTCAGTATGTTAGCTTGGTCTATTACAGCCAGCATACCTTCAGAGGAGAGCGGCGTCTTTGCGCCAGAGCAAATCTAATCTAACTTCTCACCCTCCACTAGCGGCCTATCCTCCGCTATTGCCTCCACCTGCTCCGATTCGATCACCAGGATGCGCGCGTGCTCCGTCTTGATTATCCCTCGCGACTCCCAGCCGCTCATGATGCGGCTAGCCGTGAACAGGGTAGTGCCCGACATCTCTGCGATGTCCTGCCTGGAAAGCGCCAGGTCGATCATAACGCCGCCGTCCACCGCCCGGCCTACAGTCCGCACGAGCCGCAACAGGGCGTGCGCCACCCGCCGCTCTACCCTCTGCGTGGCAAGCTCCCGGTAGCGGTCCTGGAACTCCGCCAGCCTCCCCGCCAGGAACCGTAGCGCGTTGAGGGCCAGCCGTGGGTGCCGCTCCATCAACCGCCTGATTGTGGCGCTGTTCCACGCCAATGCCGCCGAGGACACCGCCGCCTCGCCCGACGCCGGGTGGTACGCATCGCCCAACGCCGCCACCGTGCCGAACATCTCCCCAGGCGCAATTACCCTCAACAGCACGCTATGCCCCTCAGGCGTCACCTGTGTGAACTTCACCCTCCCCGCGCTCAACACGTAGAGCACCGCCGCCGGGTCGCCTTGGTGGAAGAAATACGCCCCCGCCTGCACCCGCCGCAGCCTGGCATGCGTCGCTATCTCCTCCAGCACCGCCCTCTCAAGCCCGTGGAACAGGTAACTGCTTTCCAGATACGCTATGTACTTCAGCTTCGGGTCGTCCATGTCGCCCAATTCTACCACCGGACCGTACGTTAACGACAAGAATGCCACCCCGGGAGGTGGCATTCTGCTTTTCGGTGCTGCTAACTCGCTGCTTACATCTTCAGGCGCGGGTCGAGCGCGTCGCGCAGGGCATCGCCGATGAAGTTGATGGCGAGCACGGTCAAGAGGATCATCAAGCCGGGGAAGAGAATCAGGTAGCCGCGTATTTCCTCGAAGGGATTGATACTCCTCGCGATTGCGCTGCTATACTCCTGCGCTCCTTCCAGCATGTTGCCCCAGGACGGAATAGGCTCGCGGATGCCCAGGCCCAGGAACGACAGGAACGACTCCGTGATGATAAACTCTCCCACGGACAGGGTCGCTGCCACGATGATGGGCGCTATCGAGTTGGGCAGAAGGTGACGCATGATGATGCGGCGGTTGCTGGCTCCCAGCGCCCTCGATGCCTCGACGAAATCGAGCGAGCGCAGCGACAGCACGGAGCCGCGTACGAGCCTGCTTATGCCCAGCCACCCGAAGACCGATAGCACCATGATAATGGTGATCACCGTCCCCAGTTCTGCTCCGAACGCATTTCTCATGACGTTCGATTGTTCGAGCATTTTGGAGACGACCAGCAAAATCGGCAGGATGGGTAATGACAACAACAGGTCCACCAGGCGCATAAGCACCGTATCTACTACGCCGCTATAGAACCCGGCCAGGGCACCCACAAGGGAGCCGATTATGACCACGATTATAGCGGTGATAAGCCCCACTGCGAGGGATATGCGGCCACCGTGGAATAGCCGCGCCAGGTTGTCGCGTCCCGTCCTGTCAGTGCCAAGTGGGTGCACCAGTTTGGTTTGCTCGCCGGACCACATGGCCGGTTTGAAGCCGAAGCTATCCACGAGCATCGGATTGCGCGGGTCCGGCATCTGAGCTTCAAAGTCCTGGTCGGCGTAAGAATAGGGCAAGAACATGGGGACCACGATGCACGCCAGCATGATGGTCGTCAGGGTGACCAGGCCTATCAGTCCCAGTCTGTGCTTGCGGAACCGTCGCCATGTGGTCCTTAGCTGCCCTACCGGCGCCTCGGCTCGCTTTGGTGCATCTTGTATTTTCGTTGCTACCGCCATCAGCTCATTCCTCCAGGGCGGTTTCTGCCGCCCCTCTTCTTGAGTTCGTCAGGTGTTGAGAAATATGACCTATCCGTGCAAGCCTGCCAACACGCCATACCACGTATCCAATGCATCCGGTGTATCCGGTGTCACAGGCAGGTACCGGGTCACGCACTAGCTATAGTGGATCCTCGGATCGGCAACCGCGTACAGAACGTCGGCCAGGATATTCGAGACGATGATCATTGTGGTGATAATCGCCAGGAAAGTCATTGCCACCGGCAGGTCCACGTAGGTGACCGCCGTGAAATAGAGCTGGCCCATGCCGGGGTACGAGAAGATCGTCTCAGTTGCGATGGCGCCTGAGAAGAGGAAGGGTAGTGACAGGGTCACAACCGTAATAACCGGGATCAAGGCGTTGCGCAGGGCGTGCCGCAAAATCACGGCGCGCTGAGCAAGCCCCTTCGCCCATGCGGTACGGACGTAGTCCTGGCGCAACACCTCAAGCATGGAGGCGCGCACGTACCGGGAGTACTGGGCGATGTTCACGAAGGAGAGCACGGTTATCGGCAACACCAGGTGATATATGCGATTTACCAGGTTGTTTTCCTGGTCGATATCGTAGGCGAAGCCGGTGGGGAAGTAAGGCATCCACGTCCAACCGTTCTGGTTGAGCTGCTTAGCCAACACCCCCGCGAAAACGATGAGCATCAAGCCCATCCAGAAAGTAGGCATCGAGAGGCCGAAGAAAGAGAACGTAGTTACCGCGTAGTCCAACCTTGAGTATTGCCTCACTGCCGAGATTATGCCTATCGGCAAGGCAATAATAATGGACAGCAGCAGCGAACTCAGGGTGAGAGCCACCGTGTTCGGTAACCTGCTCATCACCAGGTCCAGCGACTTGTCGCCCTTTGCCACCTGGAGCGAGGTGCCGAAGTCCAGCGTGAGCACTCCGGAGCCTTTGATCTCAAGGCCCAGGATGTTTACGTTTATACCCTTCTGTATTTTCCTGGTATTGTCGTTGCGATCCAGTTCCTCTGTATCCAGCGGGTCAAACAACCAGCGGAGATAATTCACAGGGTAGGGTGAATCAAGCTTGTACCTCTTGATTACCTCCTGTATCAGTCTCTCGCTGACGGGCCGGACGCCGGCCTGGGCCCGCATCTCAGCTATCTGGTCTCGTGGGCCGCCCGGCGTAATCACGAAGATGCTGTAGATAAGAAAGGTCGCTGCAAGGAGCACGATCAAGCCCTGTATTGTTCGTCGCACAATGTAAATTGCCATCCAGTTGCCTCCTGCTTGGGCTAGTTTAAGAACTCACTAGCTGCAAGACCTACTCTCTCCTCAGTCTGCACTAGCCTGCACTGTGCCTAATGTTGAATGACCCTGCCCATGTGCCTCTAATATGGGCCGGAAGTCAGGTACATTTGCTCCTCTGAATAACTACGGGGCGCTGGGGTGCTCTGCGCCTCCTCCTCGGCCGATTTGTTTTGCTGATTGCCCTGGCCGGTCCTCTGCGTGCGTTCCGTGTCTCTGGGCCTTTGAGGGTGCCGTATATCCGGGTCGGGCTCGGACCAACCGCTCTCCCCCGTACCACCCGCCAGGCTTACCGCACTGGAGTCCTGCACCTGCCCTGCCTGGGTACCGTTAGAGATAAACTGCAGAGGTCCGGTGCTACCTGTCAGGTGCTGGACGTTCAGGTCCGTGACGACGACCAGCAAGATGAGTGCCATTGCAGCGGGCAGCAATCTGCCGGCCATTGCGCCGCTTGCCACATGCCGCAGCCTTCCATACAGCGCCAGCATCAGACCGAAGATGGGCTTCACCATGCGAGCATGTGCCCGTGCCATAATCGAGCTTTCTCTCGCCCGGATCTTTCTCAGGACCCTTTGAAAGATACCGCGAGGTGGTTGAATGCGGCCGTACTCGGCCAACAACGCTCCCCTGATCTCAAGGTCCAGCAGGATCTCTTCCAGGCCTGTCTCATCCCGCTTACCAGCAGGTCGCTTGCCTAACATAAACGGCAACATCGCGTTTTACCTCGAACCTTGTGTAACCTCTAAAATGCCGCCTTATGTATCGAAACCGGGCACCACGACCGTACAACTGCGTACTACAGGTACCTCTTATCTCTCTCCACTCTTAATAACAATCGATTCTATCGTCCGGTTCAATCAACTGACTATATAGCATGTGTAATATTTGAAAAAACGGTACGGCCCTCGCTCAGAAGAGGTTGGGCCGTACCGTTACTAAAGGACTAGTTGTCTAGCCCAGACTTATCGCTCGAAGTACCACTGAGTGATGTTCCAGTACTGCGGAGCCTGGCTGTTCGTAACCTTTACGTTCTTCAGCTTCGCGTTGTACATCACGATGTTCGGACGTCCGGCCAGAGGCAGAAGGGCAACGTCTTCCATCAGCGTAACCTGAGCTATAGCGGACTGCTCGGCGATCTCCTTGCGGGTAGCCGATGCGGAGAAGAGCCTGTTGGCTGCGTCTAGCTTGGGGTTGCTGTAGTGGAGTTGGTTCTGACCACCGGCAAGCTCGGGCGTGTTCCACTGCGAGGTATCGTAGGGATCGAAGTTGCTCAAGCTGCTGGACGAGTAGGCGAACTGAGAAAGCTCAGCCTCGCCGGTCGCCTTGGCGCCGTCGTCGTTGAAGAAGCCGCTGTACTGCCTGATGTCAGCGCGGATACCAACTGCTGCGAGCATGGGCTGGATAAGCTGCTGAGTGGTCAAGCGTACAGGGTTGTTAGCTGTGGTGCCGTAGATGAATTCCATCTTCTGGCCCGCAGCGTTCACACGAGCCTGGCCGCCGCAGTTGTTGCCGCTTGTGCCGGCGGGGCAATTCCACCCTGCCTTTACCAGCAATGCAACAGCCTTATCGGGGCTATAGTCGTACACAGGCAACTTGTACTTGGCCGCGATGTCCGGGAACTCCTTGGCGAAGTTCGGGTGCTCCAGAGAAGGCCATGCTGCGGGGGCTACCGGGCTGTTGATGGCACCGGCCGCGCCGCGGAAGGCGTTCTGTAGGATAGGCTGCTTGTTGATCGCGTGAGCGATAGCCTGGCGTACTTCGACCTGGCCTAGCTGTGCGAAGCCGTCCTTGGCGTCCCGCACGCGGAACTCGAGGCGGTCGAACGAGATGGCCGGTACGGAGTCAACCTTGCCACCGGCGTTGATGAGTTCCTGCACGTTATCGGGCGGCACTACTGTGCCTTCCGACTCGATCAGGTCGATCGCGCCCGACACGTAGTTCTGAACCTGAACGTTCGTGGCTACCTGGCGGTTGATGATCCTCTTCAGTATCGGAGGAGCGGTCAGGTTGTAGTTGGGGTTCGGGACCAAAGTCACGATTTCGCCAACCTTGAACTCCTGCACGATGTAGGGGCCATAGCCGGTCGGCTTGCTACCCTCGTCGGACTCCGCGATGGCGTCCACGGGGATGTTCTGCAGCTTGTGCTGCGGGTGAATGCTACCGACGGCGTTGTAGCTGAGGTCGGTAACGGGGCGCTTGTTGTCGATGAAGGTCTTCAGGAAGGCCCAGGTGGTCTCAAGAGACGCAGGGTCTTCGCGCTGGATGCGCGTCTGGGTGGCCTTGGCATCGTTGAGCGACATGTAGTTGTACACCGTGGTGTACTTGTCGGGGTTCTCTACGCTCTGCACCTTGATGTGCAGGGAGACGGACACAGAGTTGGGATCGTCGATGCCCAGCTTGTGCGAGTACACCATGTCGTTCGAGGTCAGTTCCTTGCCGTCGGACCACTTGATACCGCGGCGCAGCTTGTACTTGACGGTCAGGTGGCGGTCGTCGCCGGTACCCACAAAGTAGGCACCGCCGTTTTCCAGGGTCGGGACGTACCAGGCTGCCAGCGGGAAGAGGTTCTCCGCGTTGTCAGTACCGATTACGTTATCCTGGAAAGTCACGGCCCAGAGTATGCGCTGGCCCACAACGGTGCTCTCTTCGAGACCGAACAGGGAACCGATCTGGCTGATCTGGGCAGAGCCTGTCACCAGGGTGTCCTTGGCCGAGGTCGTGTTCGCCGGGGGCGCGATCGGGAGATCAGCCGCGGCTATGGGGGTGAGCTTGTACTGCTGCACGCCCAACAGACCGAGTTCTACTTCGTAGGCGGCCTGCGCGGTGCCGGCGCGCTCAGGGTGCAACTCGAAGCGGTTGCGCTCGAAGTACTGCACTGTGTAGGTCTTGTTGTCCGTCGCGGAGACTTCTTGGAACGGCTCGCTCAGAGGCAGACCGAACTGGGTGAGTCCACCGTACTTGTTCCAATACTCGAGGAACTTGCCGGAGATGGTGTGGCGGCTCTCAGGGAACCACAGCTTGGTGGCGCTGGTATCCGCAGGCCTGTCGATGCCCACGAATGCGGCATCGGCGCGGTTGCGGACCTGCTTGGTAGCGGGGTCAACGCTGCCGCGGCCTTCGCTCAAGGTCGCGCCGAGGCGGCCAAGGAGCACATCGTAGGGGGCCTTGTTCTCAGGGTGGGCCTCGTACCGGGCGCGCTCGAACCACTGAGTCTCATAGCTCTTGCCATCTTCAGTGGAGATTTCGGGGCGGCGCGGGGTGATGGGCCAGCCGTTTACATAAACCGAGTTCTGCTCGCTACCCTGGGCGGTCCACACCTCAAGGAATCTACCGGCAACCGGGATATTGTTCGGTCCGAGGTTGCGGGAAGTCTGAGCAGCCGCGTAGGCTTGTCCACCTACTGCCGGTAGGCTAGACAGAAGCATTGCGCCAACTACACCAGTATAAAGCGCTGTCCTGCCGACGCCACGTTTGACGTTATTCATTCTCTCCTCCTATTTGGCGTGAGCCAAATGGTTTCATGGGAAATGCCCAACAAGGAAATGTGCTTTTGCCAATTTGGAAGCTATGGCAATCGCCCTGGGCCAAGAGTCAGCAGTGTGCGGCGCTCAAACTGGGCCCTTTCTGTCTACCACCGACGGTCTTTGGTTCCGTCTCTAGCCTCGACCTAGCTCTGGCCTGGCCGGTGGTCCTTCCCACCTCCCTTCTTTGTGGAGATTTTTCATTCACAGCCATATTCGGTTGTAGATATTCAGTTTTTGGTGCCGAGTAAAGCCTCGACTCTTACGAGCGGTACTACCGGGCACGTTATCTGGAATAGTACCATATCGCCCGGTTAATGGCAAGTGTCCCTCTCTCGTGGCCGGGTATGCTCCCAACCCCTCCTCGAAATCACTGCCGACTTCTCGCCCGCAAATATATACACAACAAAAAAGGCGAAATGGTTCATTTTACGCCCGAAACAGGCGTGGCAAGCAGGATAAATAACGAGTTACGCGTTACGCGTAACTCGTTATAAGCGGTCCGATACTTTGGTGTTACGAGTTACGTGTCCCACCCCCACAAATCCGAAATCCGAATTCCCAAATCCCAAATCACTTAAAATGCCACTGCCCCACGTTGAAGAACGGCGTGACCTTCCCCGCCGAGGTCTTCCAGTTAGCCAGCGCCGTCTTATGCACTTCTATGTGGGGCCGCACGTAAAGGGGCACCAGCGCCACTTCATTCATCAGCTTGACCTGTATGTTCGCGGCCAGTTCACCCTGCTTCCCCCGCTCGGCTTCCAACGCGAACTGCCGCAGCTGTGGGTCCAGGTCGGCGCTGCTGTACCGCCTGTAGGCCACCAGCCTGCCCTTCGCGACCTCGTCCGCCTCTACGTTCGGGGTGTACCAGTCGCTGAAGTCCGCGTAGTTGCCCAGCACGGAGGCGTAGGCGCACAGGTCGCACGTTTCGCCGTTGCAGTCGGGGCACGTGCTCGTGACCTTCTTGACCTCCACGCGCATACCCAGCGCCTCCAGGTCGGCCTCCACCTGCGCGGCCGCGGCCTCCCTTGGACGGTTGGTGCCCGCCACTACATACTTCAACTCCAGGCGCTCTCCACCCTTGGCACGCACCCCATCCGGCCCTTTCACCCAGCCCGCGCCGTCCAGTATGGCGTTCGCCTTCCCTACGTCGTATGCGTACTGGGGCAGCTTCAGCTTGTCGGCCCACTGTTGCGCGAAACCCTGGTTTTGCAGCGATAGGGGAGAGGCAGGCGGCAGCGCAGAGTGTAGCACCGTCCCCTTCCCCCTCAACGTGTCGTTCACGATCTTCTGGCGGTTGATGCCCGTGATAATGGCTTCGCGCACCGCCCTGTCGCGCAGTACCGGGGAACCCAGGTCGAAGTCGATTCGCTCCCAGCGCAGCCCCGGCACGTAGTCTACCGTCTGCACCCCCGCCAGTTGCTCCAGCCCCACCGAAGGTGCGGTAAAGCCCTCACCGGTCGCCGCGTCGAGGTCGCCCACGCGCAGCAGCCCCAATAACTGCGTGGGGTCGCTGATGAAACGGATGATGATGCGCTTGAGAATAGGCGGGGCAGTGAGCGCGTAGTGCTCGTTGGGCACTAGGTCTATCTGTTGCGCGGGCACCCACCTTTCAATCCGGTACGGCCCCGCGCCGATATGCCCCGCCTGTGCGTAGCTGGAATAGCTAATGGTATCGAACGGCACGCTCTGCAACACGTGGCGCGGGTGAATCGTGCCCACGGTGTAGTAGTTGGGGTGCGTCACCGGCTGTTTCGCGTCTATGTAGGGCTGCAAGAAGGCGTACTGGCGTTTGTCGGTGGCCTTCTGCACTATGTCGGCAGCCTGCTTGTAGCTGAGCCAGTTGTAGATGATCGTGTACTTGTCCGGCTGGTCTATGGTGGCTATCTTCTGCCATATCGTGCGGTCCAGCACCGGCGTGTTGGGGTCGGTCAGCAGCTTGAACGAGAAGACCGCGTCATGCGAAGTAAGCTCCGTCCCGTCCGACCACTTCAGCCCGCGCCTTATCTTGTACTTGGTCACCATGTGCCGGTCGTCGCCGGTGCCTACGAAATAGGAGCCGCCATTTTCGAGCGTGGGCAGGTAATACGCGTCCTCCGGGTAGTAGTTGCCGTTATGGTCCTGCCCCACCAGCCCATCGTCCACCGCGTCAATCACCGCCGAAGCCACATACGAGTCCTGCGCCCAACCCACAAGGTTAGCAGGCTCCTGCGAGAAGCCCACGAAGGCCACGTCCCTGGTGGTGCCCATGTTCTTAGGGGGCGCGGTAGGCAGTTGCTCGCCCGGCACTGGGGCCAGCCTGTACTGTTGCACCCCCAGCAGCCCCAGCTCCACATCGTAAGGCACGGTCTTCTCCGGGTGCAACTCGAAGCGATTACGCTCGAAGTACTGCACAGTGTAAGTCTTGCCGTCGGTGGCCGACACCTCCTCGAACTGCTCGCTCAACGGGAAGCCGAACTGAGCGATGCCGCCGTAGTCCTTCCAGTATGCCAGTATTCTGCCCGATATCGAATGCCGCGTCTCCTGGAACCAGACCTTCTCCCTTCCGTTGGCGTCGGCGGGTTTGTCGATGGGCACGAACGCCTGGTCTGCCGGGTTGCGCACCTTCTTCGTCACCGGGTCCGCCGACCCACGCCCCTCGGCCAGGTTGGTGCCCAGCAGCCCCAGCAGCACGTCATAAGGGGCCTGGTTGCCGGGGTGCGCCTCATAACGCGCCCTCTCGAACCACTGCACCTCGTACACTTTGCCATCCGAGACGGAGATTTCCCCCCGGCGCGGCGTGATCGGTACCCCGTTCACAAAGGTGCTGGCCTGCTCGCTCCCTTGCTTGTTCCACTCCTGGAGGAACCTGCCGCACACCTCGAACTGCCCTATAGTCCGGCAGTCTTGCTGCGCCGCTACTTTGCCACCCACGCTGGGCGGTACCACCCCCACCAGCATGCTCACAATAGCCAGTCCGAATACTGCCACCCGGCCGGAGAGTTTGCGATTAGCCATGTTCAATTTGCCTTTCCCATCCTGATGCTCCCATCCTGGTTGCGTACCCAGCAGCAACCTTATGCTTCTAGCAATGATATTTCTTAATTGCGATATTACGCACGTGGCCTATGATAGAAAATCTGCTGACGCTCAACTCGTGCCTGGACGGTCCAAATCACGCACTCACTTGATGAACATGGCATCTCCGAAGCTGTAAAACCGGTACCGTTCTCGTATTGCTTCATCATAAGCCCGCAACACGAATTCACGCCCGGCAAACGCGGACACCAGCATGAGCAGCGTGGTCCTTGGTAGGTGAAAGTTGGTGATCATCGCGTCCACCAACCCGAAGCGGTGCCCCGGCCGAATGTACAACCGCGACCAGCCCTCTCCCGCGCCCACTCGTCGCGCCCGGTCCTCAGCCTCGATGCCTTGAGCCTGAGCCACCGTTTCGAGCACCCGTACGCTCGTAGTGCCCACGGCTATCACCTTGCCCCCATTGGTCCGCGTCCGAGTGATTGCCTCCGCCGTCTCCCGCGGTAGGGCGTACCATTCGCTGTGCATCGGGTGCTCCTCTACGTTCTCCTCATGCACCGGCCTGAACGTGTCCAAACCGACGTGGAGCACCACCGTGGCGAACCCCACACCTTTATCGCTCAACTCCCCAATCAACCGCTCGGTGAAGTGGAGGCCCGCCGTCGGTGCCGCCGCCGACCCTTCGGTGCGCGCGTACACGGTCTGGTAGCGAGATGGGTCATCCAGCTTCTCGTGGATGTAGGGTGGCAGGGGCATCTGGCCTAGGGCATCCAACAGCGGGCGCGGGGGCCTGTCGAACCTGACAATCCTGCCTCCCAACTCCGCGCGGGCCACCACCGTAGCTTCGAGATAGGGGCCGCCGTCAGGGTTGCCGAAGCCCAGCCGCGTGCCTTCCATGACCCTGCGTCCGGGGCTGACCAGGGCCTCCCAGGTGGCAGGCTCTCCGCCCTCTTCCTCCGGTTGGGGTGCGGGCCGCAACAGCAGCACCTCCACCCTACCCCCGGTGCCCACCTTGTGGCCCATCAACCGCGCGGGTAGCACCTTGCTCTCGTTCGCCACCAGCAGGTCGCCGGGTCTGAGGTAATCTACTATATCGTAGAAGCGCCGGTGCTCTATGCTACCCGTGTCGCGGTCCAGCATAAGCAGCCTGGCATGGTCCCGAGGCTCGACCGGCGTCTGCGCAATTAGCTCCGGCGGCAGTGAATAATCGAACTCCTCTATACGCATACCGCCATTATAGCCTCAAACGCTATCACAAGCTCCGCACCGCCACGAGCTTTTCCACATGATGGGCGATGGTAGGAGACGAAAACGCAAAGACGCAAAGAACGCTAAGGACGCGCAAAGATTAGGATTGTTTGGATGGGTGCTGCCCAACAACTAACAACTAACAACCTTTCCATCGTCCATCGTCCCACCCGTCTGGTTCAAATCTTGCTAAAACAGACAAGTTGGCAGTAATACTGCCGCTAACGCGAGACCTTGCGTATCAGGCATCAGGAGCACGGCATTCCGCTCAGATGGTCAACAGTCACAACACATCTCAACAATCGAGAAGCCCCGACGCCGCCGGGAGCAGTGGGCCTGGCTCGCGGGTGGACCATTTGCAGGACAGCGCCGCCGGATGGGCTCGTGTCATGTCACGGCTATCGGGCTACCTGAACCACTCGGCAGCCCTGGACGCCATCTGCGAAGCGGTCGTTGACGACGCGGGTGCCTGGTTCCAGGCCGACTGTGCCTCGGTCTTCCTTGTGTCCGACACCCGGCACCTCAAATACGTGGCGGGGTTCGGCCTGTCCTCGCAGTTCATCTCCCAGGTTGAGCAGACCACAGGCGAAGAGGCCGCTTCATACTTCCTCTCCAGCGCCAATACCCCGATTATGCTCTCAGACCTGGCCGCGGAGCCTGCACGCTCTCCACACCAGGCGCTCCTACGGGAAGCGGGTTTCTGCGCGCTCGCCTCTCTCCCCCTCGCCAACAGGGGTACGCTCCTAGGCTTCATGACGCTTTATTACGAGGACCCGCGCCCTTATTCCGAGGAAGAACGTGACGGGCTGGAGATGGTAGCCAATATGCTGGCCCTAGCTGTCGCCAACACGCAGTTCATGGAAGCCAAGCAGGGAGAGGACCGCGCCCGCGACCGCTTCCTCAGCGCCCTCAGCCACGAATTGCGCACCCCTCTCACCTCTATCATGGGCTTCACCCAGGTCATCCGCAAGCGCCTGGCGAACACCCCGACCGCCGACCCACGCCTGACGGACCAGCTTGAAGTGCTCTGGACCCAGGCCCAACGCCTCAACCGCCTGATCGACACCTTCGTGGACCTCTCCCACATAGAGCGCGGCGAGTTCGAGATCAACCTCGGCAAGGTGGAGCTAACGGCTATTTTGCGTGCGGCCGTGAAGCAGGCAGTGGGGCAGGCCCGCACCCAACAGCCCGTGGAGACCAGCTTCTCCGAAGACTTTATTTGGGTGCACGGCGACGGCAAGCGCCTGGAGCAGATATTCACCCACGTCATCTCTAACGGCCTGAAATATTCTCCCCCTGACCAACCCGTAGTAGTGGACGCTCGTCTCGACCAGCAGGACAGCCGAGTAATCATAGACGTGGCAGACCGCGGACCCGGCATCCCACAGCACCTTCGCAAGGACCTCTTTGAGCGGGGCAACCCCGGCGACGCCCAACGCTCCGGCGGCCTCGGCGTGGGTCTCTTCCTAGCCCGCACCGTCGTAGAGGCCCACGGCGGCCACATAGGCGTACAAAGCTCCCCCACCGAAGGCACTACGGTGACGATTGTGTTGCCGGTCTGAGGCGGGGTTCTGAAACGTGAAACGTGAAACGTGATGCGGTGTGCTAAGGTGGGTTCGTAGAGGCCCTGCTGTTTGGGCTATAGAACCAAACACCCCTCTGTCATCCTGAGCGTAGCGAAGGATCTCAAGAAGGTGGGTATGGATGCTGTCGAATTACGGGCAACAGTAGCAGGGGCTGAATGTTCAACACGCCGGTAAGAGGAGCATCTGAGATCCTTCGCTACGCTCAGGATGACAGGGGGAGCTTTGGTCCCTGTGGGGAAACAGAGTCGCATTCACGAACCCTGTAGCTTAAGCCGCATCACGTTTCACGTTTCACGTTTCAGAACCGTCTCAGCGGTTGTGGAACAGCAGTCGAAACACCCACAGCGACAGACTCTGCCACACCAGCACCGCTACCAGCACCCAAACCAGTGCCGCATAGAAGCGTGACGCCACCCTCCGGCCCAACAGCGCGAGCAGCCACACACCGGCGACCATGCACAGTACCGGCATCGCGTACCAGAACTGCTTCAGCACCTGGTCGATGTAGAAGTCAGCGAGCGTAATCAGAGGCACCACCAGCAGCCACGCCCCGGTCCACACCCTCTGCCAAGGTAGGGTAGGGGCTACCGTCCCGCCGTATCTCGCCACGAACGCGTACACCTCGCTGGGTCGGCTCACGCTCCTCGCCTGCCGCTGCCCACGTTCCCGCCCCAGGAACACCCACAGCGTGCCCGCCAGCCCTAGCACCAGCACCAGCCACAGGTTGTACGCGTAAAATGGTGTAGCCAAAGCGCCATTAATGAAGTCCCAGAAGGTCGGGCGGAGGGTGGTGAGACTGCCCTGCGTCTCCGCTGCCTGGCTGAATGTCGGCAGCGTCTCGCTCAGGATGCGCTCGACGTGCTGCCCGTAGTACACCAGCAGCGCCAGCCCAGCCGCGGCTACCCCCGAAAGGAGGAGCGCCGTCCACCGCATGCGCTCGCGTCCACCGAACAGCCAGCCCAGCACCACAAGCGCGCCCACGAACAGCCCCGTATAGGCCGCCGACACCGTGTACGCCAGCAGGGACAGCGCGAGCAGCAGCGTGGACGCAACCCACACCACAGGCCTGGTGAACCGCTCCCAGAACAGAGCCGTGAACCCTACCCAGGCCGACACGAGCCAGAGCGCCGTTTGCGTCGGCCAGTTCCCCCATTGCTGCAACAGGAACATCGCGGGCACGATAGAGTACACACCTGCCGTCGCCACCGCCACTCGCGCCGCATACTCGCCGCCTTCCTTGCCCCGTGCGCGCCCCAATGCCAGGCCAATGACGAAGACCAGCGCCACCTTTAGCGACTCCAGTATCGCCATGGCTACGGGCACCGTGGTAGTCATGGGCAGCGGCAGCCAGGCCAGCGGCGTGCCCACTACGTAGAAGAAGGGCGAGTAGGGGATGAAAGCGCGGGCCGAACCCCATTCGTCCTTCGGCATCACCGAAAACGCCAGGCTCTCACCGAAATACTGCTCGAACGACCTGCCGTGGAAGAACACCTCGTTCATGTAGGTGATGTACTTCACGTGGAACGGCGCGTCAATCACGAACGAGTGAGGGTAAAGCAGCCCGCCCACTTTGAGCACCACCGATAGCATCACCAGCCCGCGCAACCCTGCCCAGGCCCACTCCGGCACCCTCTGCGCGCCGCGCCACCCCGCCGCCCCCACCAGCGACCTCACCGCCACTTCCGCGACCGCGGCCACAACCAGCGCGATAAGCAGCGTAATTACCAGCCTGTCGGTGAATATGGTCAGCAGCAGCCGTTGCACCGCGATAACGCCCGCGCAAGCAGCCAGGAACAGCCCCGTCAGCAGCCCCGCGCCCCTCGGCGTGAGCCACACCGCCCGCAGCAGCAGGTACAGCAATGCCGACGACAGCAACAGCCCCAGCAACTGCGTCAGCGACGGAATCACCGGACCCGCCGGCCGATCTACCCGCGCGAAATCGGCCAGGAAGCCAAGCTCCCGGCGGTCTGTGCCCTGCTTGAAGGTTGGGGATGTGAAATCGAGGCGCACGTCGCCGGACAGGTCCACCCACGCCGGGTCCACGTTGACGGTGTAGGCGGTGCTGTTCGGCGTCAGCTTCAGCAGCGGGGCCTCGTGACCATTGACGCGTACGGCCACTTCACTGGGGTTAGCCCCACCCGTGAGTTGTAGCTGCACGGCCAGGGGAGAGAGTGGTTTCCCTATGCCCTGGAACACGATTGAGCTATTGGCCTTGCTCCAGCGATAAGTGGCCTGCTCGTTTCGCTCCGGGTCGTGGAACCCCACCATGTGTTGCGTGTCGAACTGGCTCCCAACGTCCACCAGCAACGCGCGAGGACTCTGGTACGCCAGCACAATCATCACCAGCCCCACAGCAAGCGCCGCCCACAAAGCCCGCTCGCGGACCACCGCCAGCACGAAGCCGCCCCACCTGGACCAGAGCCTCCGGGGCCGCTCCTCAGCTAGATTTAACGCCAATCTCATCAGCCGCCAGTCCCGCTCCTGAACTCAAGTTCATGCAACTTACTAGACATAACAAATCTAAGTGGAACCAGTACAGGCACGACGCACCGTGCCCCAGGTGTTCTTACCACACCGCCACCCCCGCACCACCCAAAATCTCCCTCTGTCATTCTGAGCGTAGCGAAGAATC
>DASVRN010000134.1:0-5438 GCA_036388595.1 Chloroflexia bacterium | reverse complement strand
GTGAAACGTGAAACGTGAAACGTGAAACGTGAAACGTGAAACGTGAAACGTGAAACGTGAAACGTGAAACGTGAAACGTGAAACGTGAAACGTGAAACGTGAAACGTGAAACGTGAAACGTGAAGCGGCTTGTGTTATTGGGTACGTGAATACGACACTGTGGCAATAACAGAAACTTGCTCGGCCTTTGTCATTCTGAACGCAGTGAAGAATCTCGTCCTCCACTACTTAAGTTTCACCTTTCCTACAGCAAC
Organism: Chloroflexia bacterium; assembly: GCA_036388595.1. GTDB lineage: Bacteria > Chloroflexota > Chloroflexia > QHBQ01 > JADMIH01 > JADMIH01. Next base: position 5,184 of record DASVRN010000134.1, on the reverse strand, counting down.
CAGGCCCCTACCTTGTCATTTCGAACACAGTGAGAAATCTCGTCCCTCAGCACCCAAATACCTCCTTTCCCATGCCGCACTCTCCCATAAGAAAAGGCAACACCTTCATGAAGGACGAGATTCTTCACGGAGTTTACCCTGAGCGTAGCCGAAGGGTTCAGAATGACAAGGGCGGGGCTTTGGTCCCATTATTCCAACTCCAACACAGCCCGCAGTATCGCACATCATGTGCACACACTCCTGCCCCGCAGATTATAATGTCTATAATCTACCACAACATCCAACCGATCTTCAGCAACCCAAAAACCCTTACCCCATCACGTTTCACGTTTCAGAACCACGTTTCACGTTTCAGACCCCATGCCCCACCCCTTCGCCATAGTCGCCTTAGACCAGGCACGCCGCCACGGCCAGCAGATCGAGCCTACCGAGACCGCCCTGCCGCCTGACGCTGCCGTTGAGCAGGGCCTCGTGCTGACCTATGCCGTACCGGGCGAGCTTGCGGAGGCAATTGAGCCTGGGCACATGGTAGTCGTGCCGTTGCGCGACAAACCGGCCTATGGTGTCGTGGTGGAAATGGCCGACACTTCACCCGTTGAAGCCACAAGGCCCATACTGCGCCTGGTAGACCCGAAGCCCATCCTGCCTGCGTACATGATAGACCTGGCCCGGTGGATAGCGGAATACTACCGCTGCACCCTCTGGCAGGCCATGTCACCGATGCTGCCCCCCGGTGTAGCCCGACGCGCCATCGTCACTGTGGGCCTTTCTGCTGAAGCGTTCGATGGGGAGGACCAGGACGAGCACAACCCGCTCATACAGGCGCTGGGCAGGCGACAGCGACAGGTCATGGCCCTCCTGAAGGACGCACCCAAGAGCACCCTCACGCTGGGCAGGCTCAAGCGCAAGTACGAAGGGGCCGAGTCGGGCCTCCATTCCGCCGTGCAGGACCTGGAACGCAAGGGTCTGCTCACCCGCCGCACCGAACTGCCCTCCCCGCGCTCCCGCCCCCAGCAGGAGCGCATCATCCGCCTCGCCGTCTCGCAAGACGAAGCCACCGAAGCCATCCGCGATAGCTCCCACCGCGCGCCGCTGCAAGCCGCCGCCCTCGATTGGCTCACCAGGCGCGCCAAACAGGCACATACCACGCCGAATGCCACGAAGATACAGTATTCCAGCGGCAATGGCACAACCGGCCTCCCCCAGCCCACCGATAGCATAGGCGAGCAACCAACCGAGCACACATGGCTGCGACTAAGCGACCTCTACCTGCACACCGGCGCGACCTCCTCCACCGTCACCGCCCTCGAACGCAAGGGCCTCGTCGAGCTAGCCGAGCGCCCCATCTTCCGCCGCCCCGTCCCCCCCACCGCCGCCACCCGCAACGACGAACCCCCGCCCCTCACCCCCGCCCAGTCAACCGCCTGGCGAGAAATAGCGAAGGCGATTTCGGATTTGGGATTTGGGGATGCGGATTTAGAAGGAAATCACCAATCAAATCCGAAATCCGAAATCCCAACTCCCAAATTCCTCCTCCACGGCGTTACCGGTTCTGGCAAGACCGAGATTTACCTGCGGGCGATTGGGCTGGCCTTGCGCATGAACAGGCAGGCCATTGTGCTGGTGCCGGAGATTTCGCTTACTCCGCAGGCGGTCCACCGCTTCGCCGCCCGCTTTCCAGGGCGCGTGGCTCTCATCCACAGCCAGCTTTCGCCCGGCCAGCAGTTCGATGAATGGCGGCGCATACGCGAGGGGCACGCCGATATTGTGGTAGGCTCCCGCTCTGCCGTGTTCGCGCCCCTGCCCCGCCTGGGCCTCATCGTGGTGGACGAGGAGCACGAGTGGGCCTACAAGCAACAGGACCACCAGCCGCGCTACCACGCCCGCGACGTAGCCCTCAAGCGCGCCGAGCTGGCAGGTGCCGCCGCCATCCTGGGCAGCGCCACTCCCGACCTGGTGAGCTACTACCACGCCAACCGGGGCGACTACACCCTGCTCACCCTGCCCACGCGCGTGGGCCGTCGCCGCACCAAGGATGGGGGTGAAATATCCACCGAGCTACCTATGCCGTCGGTGCAGGTGGTGGATATGCGAGCGGAACTGCGGGCGGGCAACTCCTCCCTCTTCAGCCGCGCCCTGCAAAGCGCCCTGGAGTCAACGTTGGCCCGCCGCGAGCAGGCTATCCTCTACCTCAACCGGCGTGGCAGCAGCAGCTTCATCGTCTGCCGGGAGTGCGGCTTCGTGCCCCTCTGCGCCCGCTGCGACGTGCCCCTGGTGTACCACGCCGACATCTACGGCATGCTCTGCCACCGCTGCAACGCCTTCTCGCTCGCGCCCAAAGAGTGCCCCAAGTGCGGCAGCGGCCAGATCAAAGGCTTCGGCACGGGCACGCAGAAGGTGGTGGACGAGGTATCCACCCTGTTCCCCGATGCCCGTGTGCTCCGCTGGGACCGCGACACCGCCTCCCGGCACGGCAGCCACGCCGGGCTGATGGAGATGTTCGCACAGGGCGAGGCCGACATCCTGGTGGGCACGCAGATGATCGCCAAGGGGCTGGACATCGACAAGGTATCGCTCGTAGGGGTAATCAGCGCCGACACCGGCCTATTCCTGCCCGACTTCCGCGCCCCGGAGCGCACCGTGCAGCTACTCATGCAGGTGGCGGGTCGCGCCGGACGCCGCACCGAGACCACCCACAGCCGCGTGGTCGTGCAGACCTTCAACCCCGACAACTACGCCATACAGGCCGCCGCCCAGTACGACTACCGGGGCTTCTACTCCGGCGAGATCCGCTTCCGCGCCGAGCACGGCTACCCACCCCACGGCCAGATTGCCCGCCTGGTCTACTCCTCCCCCTCCAACGAACGCTGCGAGCAGCAGGCGAACACGGTAGCCCGGCATTTGCGCCGCCACGTCGAGGAGCTAAAGCAGGCCCTCAACGACGCCCCCGCCGCCGACGTGGACGTACTTGGCCCCGCCCCCTGCTTCGTCCACAAGGTCAACGGCCGCTATCGCTGGCAAGTCCTCCTGCGCGGCACCGACCTGACCCTCACCCTCGATAGCTTCTACCCAGGCTCTGGCTGGTCCCTCGACGTAGACCCAATGAGCCTGCTGTAGCTAACTCCGCGTTTAGTAGGCCCAACAGTCTTGTGCAGGTTGTGCTATAATGCTGCCATGTTCGTGTCTGCGCCCCATAGCCATGTGCGGGTAAAGGCGGCTCTGCTCTTACTTATAGCAGCCGCCTTGTTGGCGTTCGCATCTGCTTCCTACCAGGCCTCATCAGCATCTTCGCACGCCCAGTCTACGCTACCCAAATATGAAGAGCTACCGGCCACGGGCGAGACGTACCCAGGCAGCGGCACCTACCTGGTAGGGCCGCTCGATGCCATGAATGCCGCTGTGCAAGCCGAGCAGGGAGACATGGCCGTCAAGAAGGTTGACGTTGGTAGGCTTGTTGGCCTGCGGGTAGGAGATGTGGAATTCACACTCAAGAACGGCAAAGGCAAGCGAGCGGTTTTCTACGAGAGGGGCGCTTATCACGAGTTGGACGGCAAGGTAGCTCTAGGCTCTCTGGTGCTCACTGCTCTCAAAGACGGCAGGATAATTTTGGGCTCCGATCCCAACGACTACTATGCCCTTACCCAAAGCCAGCATGACTACCTCTTACTGCAGCCCGTCACGGGAGAAGGTGGGGCTACAGCCCTCACCTTCTACGGCCTGCTGAGCGACGCCAAGTTCGGGGGCGTGCCTATTCTCAACACAGACCCGCAGAAGGCGACCGAGGTAACCACTAAATATGAGGGCAGGCTTGTAACTCAAGGCTTCGCCTTAACAGTAGAGGTGAGAGACCTGGATGATCCGAATTTCCTTCAGGAGATGCTGCCCCCGAATCCAGCCACAGGCATGAGATTGCCTAAAGGTGCATACGATGCGCTCCTACGGATGTTCAACAACGATGAAGGGGCCATAGTGAGGTTGGTTGGCTACCCCGTCAGCCCCTACTTCGTGATGGAGTCTCAGGTAAAGGGCGTGCTCAAGAAAGTTGGGGTAGTCTTTACGGAGAGGCAGGTGCTAACCTACAACCCCGATAACGACGAAGCAAATAGGTGGGAAATCGGCTTGTTTGGGGCCAGGGTTTTCGGGGCAATCAAGGACTCCCCAGCACCCGCCACTCCGATTCCAACGAGCACGAGCGCTCCAAGCCCGACACCACTCGCAACTCTCGGTCCAGTTGACCCTATCAACTATAAGATTCCCGGTAGAGAATGGAGAGGTGGTTATAGCCTCGGCCTTCCTACGAGCGATGGACAAGGCGGTTTTAGAGATGCCGTTAACGGGCCATTGCTGCTCGACAACGAGCTATACAAGATGATCATTGCACAGACGGAAGGCCGGTACGGTTCTACGCCCGATGAGTTGAATAACTTCCTACTGAACCACGACGGTATCATTCCGGATTTTGTCTACCCTGTCTCCGATGGCGATTCAGCGCGAGTGCCTCCCTGGGTAAAGCCGTCCGCACCTGTAACGCTCGATCTGAAAAAGCCGATCAAGCTCGAATTCAGGCGAGCCGACCCGCCTGCCGGTAATGTGTTGCGTATTGGAGCAAGCGACTATTGGACGTCTATCGGAGTAGAAGATGGACAGTTAGTCATCGCTGAACAAAGTCGAAACCTGCTTCCTCTGTATATTTTGGGTGCCTTCAGTGTAAGAACCAACTACCTCATGGAAGCCACAGCTCGCATCAAAACCGCCCAAGATTACCCCCGTAATAGACCCGACGATTTCTTCAGCGTGATTCTAAAGCAAGTTGGTGATGGGATCAACAACCGAGGTAGGGGTCCTCTAGTATTGAACTGTGATGTCTTCTACGACCTAAGCGATGACGGAAAATCTTACGCCAGTCTCTTCGGCAAGCGATAAGTCTAAAGAGACATAGCAACAGTCAACGGCCGCTACCGCTGGCAAGTTCTCCTGCGCGGCACCAACCTGACCCTCACCCTCGACAGCTTCTATCCCGGCCCCGGCTGGTCGCTCGACGTAGACCCGATGAGTCTGCTGTAGTTAGGCTAAGTCCTCAGAGATATGGATACGCCGCTTCTTATACCATCTATCAGTCACCAGGATCAGAATTATGGCGACTGACCCCGCCAACAACAGTAGGTAAAGCATCCAATTGCTATA
>DASVRN010000133.1:0-11426 GCA_036388595.1 Chloroflexia bacterium | reverse complement strand
CAGTCCTCAGGCCTCAGTCCTCAGTCCTCAGTCCTCAGTCCTCAGTCCTCGTCAGTACCACTGACTGGCAGCCAGGGTTGAAGGTGTTGGCTACAATCTTGGAAGCCTGTCCCCTGGTCACCTGGGCGTTCCACCTGAAGTAGGGACGATTCTCGGCATCGCATGGCTCCTCAGGTAGGGTGCCGCACGGCACCGGAGCAACTGCCTTGAGCGCTTCCCCCTACCCCTCTGCAAGCCCCCTGATGCTTGGTGTAGAATAGCAGTGGCGTTGTACCACTGCTTTTTGTTTGGGTTCAGGTCAGGGGCGTCATGTATGAGGTCGGATAGGCGTACGGCGGGGAGGCGCTGGGTGGCGACAGTTCGTCTGCTTGCCCTCGCGTTGTTACTCTCAGCCTGCGATACAGGTGGGCCGCAACAGGTGCCCGGCGGGGTGGCCGGCAGCACTCCACCTCCAGCCGAGACCACTCCCGGCACCGGCCTGCCCGGTGCCATTATGACCGAGGTGCTGTCCGGCGCAAGCGTTCCCACTGCGTCCTCTCTCCCCGCCACCGTCAGCGAGGACGACCGCGAGACTATCTACGGCCTGGTAGTGCTCAACCTCGTCAGGATCGAGCAAGCCACCACCGTCTACCTGAACCCGTTCCTGGGACAGGGCGAGCGTCTCGATGAAACCAACACGCGCAAACCGGTGAGCGAAACCTTGAGCAGTTACATGGACTCGGTGGATGGGGAGCGGCAATACTTCATCTCCGAGTTTTCCGACGCAGTAGGCCCACTTGAGGACGGCGGCAAAGTAAAGGAAAGCGGTGTGTTCGTCACCCTGGGTGAAATCGCGTCCGGCCCGGCAGGCACTGACATCGTGGCCGTGCGCGGCAGCATCTACCGTGGGATTGGAGACGGGGAAGGCAACCTCTATCGCTTCCAACCCGACGCCACGGCCCCTGATGGTTGGAAATTGTTGGACGTTCAACAAGAATGGAGCGACAACTGAAGCCGGGTAATTCTCCCGCTTCCTCACCTATGTCTACCACGACCAGGCAAAGCGATAATGCCGTATCCCGGCTAGTGCAGCGGCTCCGCCAGGTGCTGCCTACCGGTAGGGTGCACGCCACCCCCGAAGACCTGGCGGTGTTCGGCTACGACGGCACGTGGGCCAACCACAGGCCCGACGCGGTTGTCTCCCCTCTCACGGCGGAAGAGGTGTCGGCGGTGGTGCGCATAGCAAGGGAGATGGACCTGCCGGTGGTGCCTCGCGGCGGCGGGACGGGCCTCGCGGGCGGCTCCGTACCGACACAGGGCGGCATCGTGGTCAACACCACCATGATGGACCGCGTGCTGGAGTTGGACCGCCTGAACATGGTCGCGGTGGTGCAGCCCGGCCTCATCAACGCCCGGCTCCAAGCCGAAGCCGAAAAGCTGGGGCTGTTCTACCCGCCCGACCCTCAGTCGCTACGGCAGTGCACGATAGGCGGCAACGTGGCGACGAGCGCGGGTGGCCCCCGCTGCCTCAAGTACGGCACCACCAAGGACTACGTGCTGGGCCTCCAGGTGGTGCTGGCCGACGGGCGCATCATACGCACCGGCGGCAAGATGATGAAGGTGCAGACCGGCTACAACCTCACCCAGCTTTTCGTCGGCTCCGAAGGCACGCTAGGCGTCATTACAGAGATTACCCTGCGCCTTATCCCGAAGCCGTGCTATCGTGGCACCGTCATGGCGATCTTCAACCGCCTGGCAGACGCCGCCGAAACGGTCAACCGCGTGCTACAGGCCGGTATCGTGCCCCTGGCGCTGGAGATGATGGACAACCTCTGCATCCGGGCGGTGGAAGCCTACAAGCCCTTCGGTCTACCCCTGGCGGCCGAGACGATCTTGCTCATCGACCAGGACGGCAACGACAGCCGCGTGGTGCAGAACGAGCTAACAGAGATAGCGACCCTGTGCCGCGAAGGTGGGGCCATCGAAGTCCGGCAAGCCGAGACCGAGGCCGAGAGCGTGGCGCTGTGGGCGGCCCGACGAGCGGTCTCCCCCGCCATCTCTCGCCTCAAGCCTAACAAGCTGGGCGAAGACATCTCGGTGCCACGCGCGCACATCCCCGATATGGTATCCAAAGTCACCGAAATAGCCGCCCGGCACAATCTGGTTATACCGCTGTTCGGCCATATCGGTGACGGCAACCTCCACCCCAACATCCTGTGCAACCTGCGCGACCCCGAAGAGATGGCGCGCGTGCAGGCAGGCGCAAGGGAGATATTCGAGGCCGCAATCGCGCTGGGTGGCACGCTGTCGGGCGAGCACGGTATCGGCTCCCTCAAGCGCGAATACCTGCACAAGAGCCTCGACGCCGCTAGCCTGGAAATGATGCAGCGTATCAAATGGGCGCTCGACCCGGAAAACCGCTTCAACCCCGGCAAAATCTTCCCCGCCGCCCTCGACGGCATCTCCCCTACAGGTCAATTCAGAACTAGTGACGAAAACGCCAAGACGCAGAGACGCCAAGGACCACGCCAAGATTAAGGATTGTTTGGTTTAAACAGAAGGAGCAGGGTACGTGCTGTTGTACCCTGCTCCTTTTATAGCCTCTAAACCCTAATCCTCTTGGCGTGGTTCTTGGCGTCTCTGCGTCTTGGCGTTTCAATAACCTGCCGCGTGCGCCTAGTAGTCTATCTCAGCCCTTAGACCCCGCTCGTCGGGCGCGTCATCTTCGTCGGTGCTTGCTGAAGTACCGGGCGTCTGGTCCATATCCGATATTTCAATTCGGCGCGCCCTGGAGCTTGTGGCAGTGAGCGGGTCGGCGGCGGAGGGAGCGGTGCCCCAGGTGCCCGCGGGACCGCTGGTGGTGAGGGGTTGCCGAGTGGAGGCGGTTGCGTCCCTATCCGACAGCGCATCCTCTATGCCGTCACCGATGGCCCCCAGCAGCGAGCGGACGGCGAGAAACCCTTCGCGCATCGCAGCCCTGGCATGTTTGCGGGTGTCCTGTGGGAACATCGACGCGGTCATTGAGGCCACCGCACCGGGCACCTGCACCGTCAAGCGCGCAAGCTCTCCCACCGTGCTGCCCACGCCGGTACGCTCCCTGGTGTTGTTGAACTCCTCGTCCCAGGCTGCCTCTTCAGCCGAGCGTGCCCCTGTGGCCTGGGTATCGGTGTATCTCTCGTCCATAGCGTTCGCTCCTCTACTCAGCTTTCACGATGCGGGTCGATATAAGTCCGTCCGGATGATGCGTATTATAACACCGCATATGCGCGATTGCACCTGTCTTAGAGGTAGAAAATCGCCCCTTCCAGTGAGTACGGGCCACTTTTCGCCGCTCATAGTAGTATTGTCATTCCGAACGCAGTGAGGAATCAGGTGGGTAGGGATGTGCTTATATTTGAGGAAGGTGGTGGTATGACGTTCTTGTTCTCGCGTTGCAACAATGTACGACGGCCACCTGATTCCTCACTGCGTTCGGAATGACAAAGACCTACATGGGTACTACCAATCGTGGCCCCATCCCCTAGTCTCATCGCACTTGTCACAAGACCAAAGCCACCGCACCGCCAACAAGCGCACCCGTCACAGTCGCCGCCAGGTTCACCAGGTCGTTATTGACCCATGGAAGCCCCCTGGTGAGGGTTGTGCGCGTCCCGCACCTGTGGACCTTGCTCTCGGTCGGCTTGTCGCAGGCGGGACAGTAGTAGCTCGCCTGGATTGTCGCTCCCATGAGACTGTCCGCCATAGACCCTGCCGCGCCGCCAATAAGCGCGGTGCCCACAGCCGCCACTATCGAACCCACCGGAAAATACCCGCCTTCGGGGAAGCGCCCCAACAACCCGGCAACCAATCCTATAAAGAGCGCCCCACCCAGCGCGGCCGCGCTGCCTAGCAAGCTAATAGCTCCCGATGTCCCCGCCTGTACGAGTCCTCCCGTCGTAATGAGCCGGGGTCGCCGCTTGCTCAGCACGCCCAACTCGGTCGCCCAGGTGTCGGCAGTGGCCGCCGCGAGCGCGCCAACGAATGCCCCACTGAAGAAGGCAGACGGGAAGAAGTAGAAGAGGAGGACCGCGAGGGCCGCGACGCCGCCATTAGCCAGGACCTGTGCCGCGTCCCGCCTGCCGCCCTTGTCGAACGTCTCCGCAGCCCTCTTCTTGGCCTGGTCGCCCGCCCTGAAGAACGAAAGCAGACTGGACGAGGCGAAGAAGGTTATGAGCAGCAAAGCAGCCGACATGCCGCCGAACCCAAACACCGTCCCACCAACCACGCAAGCCGCGACCGCACCCGACGCGGACAACGCACGCGCCCGGTACCCCAGGTACCCTATTGCAGCGGCGAGAAGATAGGAAAGGAGGAAGGACATTTGGGAATTGGGATTTCGGATTTCGGAATTCGGATTTGGTTTAGTTTAGCTTACGTAAGCCCTGTGTATCGAACTTCCACTAAATCCGCAATCCGAAATCCCAATTCCCAGATCACAACTCCGGGTTGCCCGCCAGGGTTCTCAGGCTGGCGACCAGGCGGTTGGTGTCTTCGGGGAGGCCGACGCTGATGCGGAGGTGGTTGGCTAGCCAGCGGTCGGATATGCCCTTCACCAGGATGCCGTCGTCCTGGAGGTGGCGCTGGATGAGGTGTGAGGTGCCGCGAGTGAGCTGGCATAGGAGGAACGGCGCGGCGGAGGAGTAGGGCTGCATCAGGTTCAGCTTGCGTAGCTGGCGGTACATGCGCCCGCGTTCGAGGCGTATGCGGCGCACCCTCTGTTGGAGGGACTCCAGGTCGCCCAGCGAGGCGAAGGCCGCCAGTTGCCCGGCGCGATTCAGCGAGCCAGGGGGTGTGAGCCGTTGCAAGCGCGCCGCCGCCCTGGTCGAGCAGAGCGCGTACCCCACCGGCAGGCCGTGCAGGCCCGCCCACGGGCTGAAGGAGCGCAGCACCACCAGGTTGTCGAATTCGGCCACCAGGGGCGCTACCGTGCGGTCCGCGAACTCGAAGTAGCTCTCGTCCACCAGCACCCACACGCCCATTTGCAGCAGCCTCACCACAGCGGTAGGGGGCGTGATATTGCCCGTTGGGTTGTTGGGCGAGGATAACACCACCATCTTGATGTTCGACTGCCTGCGCATGGTGGTCAGGATGGCGTCGGTGTCCACCTCGAACCGCTCGTCACGAGGCACCTGCACCAGCGTGACCCGCGCCCGCGAAGCCGCCAGGTTGTGTTGCGGCAGCGAAGGCGGGCAGACGATAACGGCATCTCCCGCGTCCAGGAAGGCGTGCAGCATCCGCTCGGTCAACTCGACCGTGCCCGCGCCCGCGACGATACGCTCCGGCACGAAGCCCGTGTAGCCGCTGAGGGCCGCGCGCAGGTCGGTGGACATCGGGTCGGCGGGCAGGTGGTACTGGTCGGACGACCCAAGTATCTCTTGCACACGCAAAGAGCAGCCGTAAGGGTTCTCGTCGCTGTGCAGGCGGATATACTGCCGCCGGGGGTCGCGGCCTGCCTGGGTCTGCCTTGCTCCCGCGCCTTGCTTATGGGACTTTTGGGGGCGGGGTTGTAACTCTTCTGTCATCTAGGCGTGGCTTCTAGCGTGTGGTAAGATAAGCGTCAAATCGAGGCAACACGGTGCCTGGCCTCTGCTATAACGTGTGAAATATGCAGGGATTATAGCATTATAACGCAACGGCGCATCCCAATGCACAGCCACTGCTGACTTGCGGAAAGGAATCATGGAAGAGTACACGTCCGTGCCCGCCGGGCCAATCAGCCATGACGTCGAGCTATACACCGCTCGCCTCTTCATCCAGGGTTCGATATCCGGCCCCTTCAAGCGCACCAGCGACCTCATCAACCGCCGCGACCGGGACTTCTTCACCGTGAACGGCGCAACTGTCACCCCTCTGGGTCAGGCGAGCACCAGCCCCCAGAAGATGGCAACACCTGTGTACGTGGGCCGAGAACACATACAATTCGCAGCCACCATACCGCAGCATACTCCGCAGGCCGCTCAGCAGACCCAACAAGCTCAGCAGCCACAGGCCCCCGGCCAGCCGCAGAGCCTTGGTCCCGGCCGCGAATACTACGTACACAAGCAGGCCGTCCCCTGCTACGCCCTGACCGACACCTTCATCATCTACGGCCAGTGCCACCTGCTCACCGGCGCTACCCTCGAAAGCCTGCTCCAGGGCCACGACCCCTTCATCCCTATCACCAAGGCAACCGTCTACCTGATAGTCCGCCCGAACACTCCCTGGCAGCGTGAGTTGGTTGTGGTGAACAAGGAGAAGTTAGAGGTAATTTACCCAAGCGGGCAGCAATAACTCGTATAAGCGTAAACAAAGTATTCTTTGGCATGAAAGTTGCACTTGATTAGCACCTGAATAAACGCACTGAAGTTCCCCAGAGACTGTATTGAAGGCCACCCTTGTTGTGTGCATCTACTGAGTGCTATTCGTTCGTGGACTGAGAATTACCACCTTCCATTTTGTGGTAGAGGTCCAGAATTATTCCCTTTGGGGTAATGTTCCTCCCTTTCCACTGCTTCTTGGAGATCGTAATGAGCATTCATGCCAATGTTCCAGACTCCTATGTAGCCCCGCTTGCCTCAAATCTTGCTCCCACTGTCACGAGTCTGTTGTTAGGAGACTATAATCCAGGTTCAAGTACAAGGCTTATCGTGGACAGTCCACAAGGGACAGCGATTCATACTCTGGAATCGCTAGCCAATGATAAGTCCAAGAAGCCTCTGGCTACTGCCGTCATAACATTTAACTTGTGTGTCGAGCACTGGGAAGACCTATGGGACATGCACCCCGACATTCTCCTCGTTGCACCTAAATCAGATGCTGACATTGCCATAGCCTTGGCTCACGGGGCCGGTGGCCGGGCCTATAAAGCAACTCCTGGTGGGCAGTCAACTCTCAACCTCACGGAACGCAAGGTACTGCGCTATGTGGCGCAAGGGTGGTGTAATAGACGTATCGCAGCACACCTGAACTTGCAAGAGAAGACTGTTATGAACACACTTACACAGGTGTACAACAAACTCAATCTAGGCAGCCGTACGCAAGCAGTGCTTTACTATTGGGGATTGTGGGATCTATTGAAGCCTGGTGGTCCACTTCCAGACATGCCTATCTTTGTTGCTCCTCCTGAGATCGTTCACACTGTGGATATTGCCCTCTATACCACACACCTGGATGACTAAGTCCAGGTACCCTGCTCCTTCCAGCGGGATATTCCTCCCCTAAAGTAAGGAGAAACCTCTCTATCTAAACACCTCGTACTAAAATAAAATGTGCAACATTGTTGGTCTAAGGAGGTGTTAAGTAATCCCGACCTTGAGAGGGTTTTGTCCAGTTATGGGAGGACGTGTCTTGAATTTTGGCCTTAGGCGGTAGTTGGTTACACGACATGCTACCGGCGGCGTCCGAAGGCATGTGCAGGTGTGATCGGTCACCCGATGTAAGGAGCTTGTCATGAAGAGGCGTAATCTACGACGTATGCGGGCGTTTGTCCTATTAGTAGTGCTGTTACCGCTGTTCTCACTGGTCTCCGCGGGACCGGCAAACGCGGCCCCGCCACCCAGGCCGGCCACGAACGACGTGCTTGTAACGCTGGCGAAATTGCACGCCGCCGGCGACGACGCAGGTGTTGTTTGGATGACGCTCACCGACATCGAACGGACCTTGGTCCTGGGCTATTTGCGACCCACTTTCTACACTGAAGGGCGCACTGCGGAACTCGTCTCAGTCCGTTCCTATCTTACGAGCACACCGGAACAGCCAATTCCACCCGATAACTATACCGACCCCTACCCGCCGCCCCTTCCAATTAATTCCTCCTCAGCCATATCGTCGCCCGCTATGGAAGCCAACAGTAGATTGGCCGACATGACGATACAGCACCATAAGAGATTTGTTCAAGGCTCGCGCTATGAGTGCGATTATATGGACTTCATCGACTCTGTTCGGGCTAATGGTCCAGGCGAACTGAGCCTAAGTATTTCCCAGACTATAAGTAATCACTGGGAAGCGAGTGTCGAGATAAGCGCCGAATTCGTAAGTGCCGGCATGCGCTGGGACGTTGAATATAGTTGGACGGTGCAACACACTCGCACTAAAGATATGCCCGATAACCACACGTACGAAATTGATGCTTACAGTAGGTGGGAGTGGTATACCTTCCAGGTGTGGGCATATGACCATTGCGTTAGGTTTGATGGTGGTCCATGCCCCTCAACCCAAATAGGTGACGGCGATGCGCACAAATACCAGGGGATATACTTCTACACCTGGAAGGTCGATTGAAGCTCCTTAAGAGCCAAGATGTTGAAGCGCCAAGATGTTGCGCGAGACGAGAGGGTACGCTATAGTTGTGATAACTTCACGTACCCTCTTAGCTTGAGAGAAGATGTACAGTCATGAGCAGCATGCCCACATCCAGAGGTAAGGCTCACACTGCATTCGTGCTTAAGGCCCTGGTCCTATTCGCCCTGGTTGCCGTTGCGAGTGTGTTCCTCATTGGCCCGGTACGTCAGGCATTACAACCTTCGCGGCCCGCGCAATCTCCAAACTCTGGTGGAGACCAGATTGGCACCAATAAGGACCTCTTGAGCCCGACAGATACAAACCAGGCCCTGACCGGCATTAGTCCCGCGCCCTTAGTCCTACCCGAGAGACACAGCTTGAAGCTGGTCGGGGGTCAAATACCGGAGAAAGCAACCAAGGGAGCACCTATCCTGCTCAGTTACTCCGACGGCAGCAAGAATGTGTCTCTTACACAAGTGCTCGGTGGCATAGAGTCGCAGTTCATACCTGCCTGGGGAGATAGCCTCGACACGAGGGAAGCAACTTCCACGACCGAACATAAGTTAACGGTGCGAGGTGGAAAATCTGCCAGTTACACAGAAGCGCGCTCCGGTAGTCACACCCGCAATTCTCTCCAATGGCAGGAAGGTGGTTGGCTGATCGTCGTGGAAGCCCAGGACGTAAACGAAGACTACATGTTGGGAATAGCGGAGGCTCTGACTCAGCAGCAACGTTGAAGTAGCCCTGAGGCAACCCACCCGGCAAAACGTAATGCGGCTTGTGGAGGTCTGTGACCCACAAGCCGCATTACGTTTCAGAACCTCACCTTAGCTTACCCTCTAAGCTTCGCTCCCAACTCCCTCTCCAACGTGCGGGCTATACGCTGGCGGACGCGAGCTACGTCCTCCTCGGTGAGCAGCTTTTCGGTCGAGTTGAAGGTCACCGCGAACGCCATGCTCTTCTGGCCCTCGCCTACCTGCTGGCCTGTGTAGATGTCGAATAGCGCAACGTCCAGCACGCTCACCCCGCCCGCCCGCTTTATGGCACCAGCCAGACGAGAGGCAGCCATATCGGCGGGCACCACGAAGGCCATGTCCTGCCGCACCGGCACGTAGGGGCTGATCTGGTTGTACATGTGGCGTTCAGGTACCGACGCGATTAGAGCGTCCACGTCCAAGTCCCACGCGGACACCCGGCGGGCGGGTATGTCCCATTCAGCAAGAACGGCGGGGTGTAACTCGCCCACGATGCCCAACTCACGCCCCCCGATACGCAGCATGGCGACCCGGCCGGGGTGGAACAACGGCGCGTCGGCGGGCATCCACTCCACTCCATGCAGGTGCAGATGGCGCAGCATCTCCTCCACCACGCCCTTGGCGTCGAAGAAGTCCAATTCCTCGCCGTGCCAGGGCTGGGACGCTGCTCCACCATCCTGGTAGAAGAGCGAGCGCGGCTCCCTCGGCCCGGACATTAGGCCGGTGAGGCGGCGTAACTCCAGCGGCAGACGCTCCTCGCCCTGCACTGGCTGCCAGTTACGCAGGCGTGGGTACTGCGCCCGCTCGCGCTCGATTTCGGCCCGCCGCTGCTCCACCTCCTGCTCGGTGCGCGTCACGAATATCTTGCCTAGCTCGAAGATGCGTACCGGCGCTTCGGGCACCAGGCGCATGTTCATCAGCAGGGTGTCGAGCATGTTCGGCAGCATGGTAGGGCGCATCACGTCCTGCCTGCTGCTGGTCGGGTTGACAATGGTCACCGGCGGGCGCGAGGTGTCCCAGGCCCGGTACTGCGGCCTCTCCTCCACTCCAGCCGCACCCCGGCTGCCGATGCTCTCCTCCAGGGCCGCCAGCCTGCGCAACGACTCGCTGTGCGCCACCGAGTAGGTGAGAACTTCGTCCATGCCGGAGGCCAGCATCCTATCAGTTATGTCCTCGGCAATCTCGCGCGAGTGGTTTACCTCCGGGCGGGGCAGCCTGCCCTCAAGCATCGTTTCGGGGATGATGTCGTAACCTACCATACGTGCTACCTCTTCCACCACGTCCGCCGGTATGGTCACGTCGTTGCGGTAGGAGGGCACGTCAATGAGCATGGTGGTGTACTTGCCCACGGCATCGGCATTGTGGGGCAGGTCCACCTTGAACTCCAGCCGCTCCAGCATCCTGGCTATCTCGGATGGTGGCAGGGGTATGCCCAGCAGCCGCTCCACCTCATCCGTGTAGAAGTGGATGCGCTTGGGCTTCGGCGGGCGTGGGTACTCGTCCGCGTAACCCTCGGCTATCGTGCCGCCGCCAAGCTGCCGCATCAATTCCGCCGCCCGCATCATGGCTGGCACGGTCAGGGTGGGATCGACCCAACGCTCGAAGCGATACGACGCCTCGGAAGGCAGCTTCAACAGGCGAGCGGTCCGGCGCACCGTACGCTGGTTGAAGTGGGCCGACTCCAGCAGCACCGTGGCCGTGCCCTCCGTCCCAATCTCGCTGTTGGCCCCGCCCATCACCCCCGCCAGCGCCACCGGCTTGTTGACGTCGCAGATGGCGAGCATGTTGGGGTCGAGCGTGCGGTGCACGTGGTCGAGCGTCTCTATCTGCTCCCCTTGCGTGGCACGCCGCACGATAATCTTGCGTCCTTCCACCGCCTCGTAGTCGAAGGCGTGCAGGGGCTGTCCCATCTCAAGCATGACGTAGTTGGTGATGTCCACGATGTTGTTGATGGGGCGCATACCCGCGAGCGAGAGGCGGCGCTGCATCCACGCAGGCGAAGGTCCAATCTTCACGTCCTGTATCACCGCGCCCGAGTAGCGAGCGCACAGGTCGGGGTCGTGTATCTCAACGCTCAACATCTGCTGCGTGGGAGGCCCTGCCGCGTGCCACTCAATATAGGGATAGCGCACCTCGCCACCGAACAGGGCCGCTATTTCGCGGGCCATGCCGATCATCGAGAGGATGCGCCCGTTGTTGGGGGTGACGTCTATCTCCAGCACCGTGTCGCCCAGCACCTCCTGCGCGGTGAGGCCAAGTGGCGTCTGCGGGTCGAGCACGATAATGCCCTCGTGCTCCTCCGACAGCCCTAGCTCGGCCTCCGACATGACCATCCCCTCGGTCTGGATGCCACGAATCTTGGCGGGCTTGAGGGTGGACCACTTTGGCGGCTCG
>DASVRN010000132.1:0-22130 GCA_036388595.1 Chloroflexia bacterium | reverse complement strand
CATAGCACCCTCGTAAGGCAGTGCGGCAGTGTAGCACCATAGCACGCTGTTGGCAAAAGGAAAGGGGCTATCATGTGCTGAGGGACGAGATTCTTCGCTGCGCTCAGAATGACAAAGGGGGATAGTAGCCCGCGCACCCAGCAGTTTGCAGATAGGCCCTAGCACATTAACTCCCCCGTAATTTCTCACTGCTGTCGAGATGACAAGGTCCGAGCTTGCCCCGTCTCCAGGGTGGTACTCTCTTTGAGATAGCTACTAGCTTACTCCCGCCCCTACCTCTGGAAGAACAGCAAGTACAACGCGCCCAGGAGGATCACCAGGACCATTATCGCGCCCCACGGTAAGGATGCTATCCTGGAGCGCCGTGCTGCGCCGTGCTTGTTCCCCAGTATGTAGGGCATGTCGGCCACCACGGTGTTCGAGCGGAAAAGCAAAGCTGCCTTTAGCCGGAGCGCGCTCTGGTTGTGGAGCAGGTACTCCCAGAAACGCGAGGGCAGCACCTCCGGCAGCACGATAGTAATCGTGTCATCCGGTATCTGGCGGTCGCGCGCGTCGATGTAGTGCAGAAGCGGGCCAATCAACGAGCGATATGGCGATTCGATTATCACCAGGTTGATATCGCTATCGGGCAGCAGCCTCTCCCATTCCTTCCTGAAGGTTTCCGCCTCCTCAGTGTCTTCGCCCTCTACAATATGCACCGCCGTGACGTTCTTGTTCAGCGAGCGTGCGTAGGCCAGGGCAGCCAGCGATACCTGGTTGAGGCTGGATACAGGCACGATGAAGGTGTGCTTGTAGCTGGTATGCGACACCACTTCCACGGCGGCTACCTCACGCGATACGCGGGCGTAGTGCCGGTTGATTGCCAGGAACAGACCGATCATCAGCGGTATCAGAATAGCCACGATCCAGGTGCCCCGATCTAACTTCGTTAACACCGCGACCGCCAACACAATAAATGTGGTCGTAGCACCCACGAGGTTCATCAGGAAGTTGCGCTGCCAGCCGGGCGGCCGAGTCTTCCACCAGCGTACAACCATGCCGCTCTGCGACATCGTAAAGGCCCCGAACACGCCCACCGCATACAGGGGGATTAGTGAAGATGTGTCGCCGTTGTAAACCACTACCAGTACTGAGGCCAGCACCGCCAGCGTCACGATGCCCCACGAAAAGGCCAGCCTGTCGCCCCGGAACGAGTACTGGTGCGGCATAAACTTGTCGCGGGCCATGAAGTAGGACAGGCGCGGGAAGTCGGCATAAGCGGTGTTGGCTGCCAGCACCAGGATCAGGGCTGTCGCAATCTGGATGAAGAACCACAGGCCACCCGAGCCGAAGACAGTCCGAGCAAGCTGAGAAACCACCGTCTCGTGCTCGTTGGGGATAATCTTCAGTTGCACGGCCAGGAAAGTAATACCTATGAACATCGTTATGGCTATAACCGCCATCAAGAGCAGAGTCTTGCGGGCATTTGCTGCCTCGGGTGGCTTGAAGGCAGGCACGCCGTCCGCGATGGCTTCCACGCCCGTCAGCGCCGCGGAACCCTGCGTGAACGCCCGCAACAGGAGCAGCAAGCCCAGACTCTCCACGGTGCCTTCCGGTACGACTTCACCCGTTGTGGCCTCGTAAACCATAGGGCCACCTATCTCGAAGAAGAGCCGCAGTAAACCGTAGACGATCATGCCAAGCATGCCCACGATGAACAGGTACGTGGGCACGGCGAAAATATTACCCGCCTCGCGCACGCCTCGAAGGTTGGTGAGGGTGACAAAGATGATGATACCGATGCAAATGGGGACGCGCTGCTCTCTAAGCTCGGGGTAGAGAGAGTAGATAGCCGCCACCCCTGCCGCCACGCTCACGGCCACCGTCAGGATGTAGCCTATAAGGATCGAAGATGCGGCTGTAAGCCCGGCCAGCGTGCCCAGGTTGTCCTTCGCCACGATATAGGTGCCGCCGCCTCGCGGGTAGGCCGCAATCGTCTGCCGGTAGGAGGTAACCACGATCATCATTAGCACCGTTATGGCGAGCACCACCGGCATGGCGACCCAGAGCGCCCCGGTCCCGGCCACGATGAGGATGCGCAGTATTTCCTCGGTCGCGTAGGCTACGGAGGAAAGCGGGTCGGATGAGAGAATAGCCAGCGCCTTTACGTTGGTCAGACGCTCGTGGATGGCGGCTTCGGTGCTGAGGGGCTTACCGATGAAGACGCGCTTGAGGACGCCAAAAGCTCGACCTAGCGGCGTGCGCGGGGCTTCCGTCTCCAGGGAAGCTACGAGCATGCCCCGCGTGCGTTTGAAAGGGCCGCTGGTGCGGCTGTACTTGATAATCTGGTCGCCGGGGTGGCTGCCCTTGACCCGCTCTTCCTGCCGCAGGTAGTGCTGGTCCGCCTCGTTCACACGGGTGCCTGGCTCCCTGAGCACAGTCGGTGCGGCAGGCTGAGGTGGCGACGGTACCGGGTCAGAACCGGGGCTTGTAGAGACTACAGGTACGCCACTACCCGGCTCAGGTGCCACCCCAACAATGCGCCGCTGGTGCCGTTTACCTGTCTCGGTGCCGTCAGGCCCACTTGGACCGCCCTGGGCCGTTACTGGCGCGTCTGCTGCTAGCTGTCCGCCGCCAACCGCCCCGTTACCCGGTTGAGACGTGCTCTGCGGTGCATCCTGCTCTTCTGAATCGCTCGTCGTGTCGCCCTTATCTAAAGCGTCACCCATGTGTCGTACTGCCCCCTGGCGTTCTAGCTCTTGAGGAGATTGCCCGCTACGAAGATAACGTTAGCCGGCCGCTCGGCCAGCCTCCGCATGAAGTAAGGATACCACTCTTTGCCATAGGGCACGTACACCCGCATGTTGTACCCCTGCTTGACCAGTTCCAACTGCAAGCTGCGCCTCACCCCGTAGAGCATCTGGAACTCGAACTTCGACGGAGCTATACCCTTCTTCGCTACGTAGCGCCTGATATGCTGGATAAGGCGCTCGTCGTGCGTGGCGATGCCGGGGTAATTGCCTTCCTGGATGAGCAGACGGGCCAACCTGGCGTAATTTATGTCAACATCTTCCTTGCGAGGGAACGCCACCTCGGACGGCTCGTTGTAAGCACCCTTGCACAGTCGGACGCGCGCCTGTAGCTTGTTCATCTCGCGAACGTCAGCCTCCGTGCGATAGAGATAGGCCTGTAGCACCACGCCCACGTTGCGGAAGCCACCCTTGTGCCAGAGCCTCCGAAAGATGTCTAGCGTACGGTCGGTATAGGCCGAACTTTCCATATCTATACGCACGAAGTTATTCATCTTCTGAGCCTGCGTGCAAATCTGCGCCACGTTCTCGTAACAAAGCCCCTCGTCTATATCCAGCCCCATCTGCGTCAGCTTGAGCGACACGTTCGAGTCGAGTCGATGCCGGGCGATAGCTCCAAGGATGTCCATATAGCTGGCGGCCGCCTGCCGGGCCTCGTCGGCGTTGCAGATATTCTCCCCCAGGTGGTCGAACGTGGCCTTGCAGCCCCGTGCGTTTAGGGCGGCTATAGCCTGGACCGCCTGCTCCAGCGTCTCCCCGGCTACGAATCGCAAGGCGAACCTGCGCGCCGCCCCGTTATGCAGGGCTACATTCTGCAATTCCTGGCTGTTGGAGAGGGATAAGAACGCTTGTCGTAACAACTCTCTTCTCCTTTGAAGATGGGTTTAAAGCAAAATTAGCCCGGCCTAAGCAGGCCGGGCTAGCCTGGGTACTAGGGGCTGGTCGTGCCTCGCGTCGTGGTGGCAAGCGGAATAATGGAAGGGGTGACTGCCGCCGGGGGCTGTTCCACCGCCCCGGAGACCGGGTCCTGGTCTGTCGAGAGCAGGTCGGCGTGCGCCTCATAGTCGGTCACGGTGGCCTCCTCGAAGGCCGCAGTGGTGAATGCCGCGACGGGCACCTCAAACGTAATTGAGGCTCCAGGGGCAAGTCCCTCCGTGGAGCTAAAGCCACCATAGCCAATACCAAGCAGGTGCCGCTCCGTGTTCTCCACGGACGTGCCGTAAAGCTCGACCTTTACAGTAGCACTCCTCACCGTAACGGGCGCGGGCACCGCGGTCTCTACAGGCTGGGTGCCCTCCACACGGTGGGGCATCACGACGTTGTTGGTGGCCTTGAGCGGTATCACCCACTGCTCGTTCTCGGCGTCCTTGCGTGCCGGGCCGTTGTTTTCGATCTTCAAGCCGACGGCGTAGGGAGAACTGGGGTGCGCTTCTTCCCTGTGCGGCAAGCTGATGTTGGAGGGCTGCCAGACGACGAGGAACGCGTACACCATGAGGGCGATGCTGCCCAGGGTAACGGCCGCGGCTATCGCTATGGTTACCGGGCGGGGCCACCTCCGCGCGCGCCTGCGCTCCCCCGCCTCTCCGGCCTTCCTGGGCCTTTCGTTAACTACCTTGCTGGGCGCTGTCAAGGTTGAACCCCTCCTCTGAGAAGTTTAACGGTCAAACGGCCGGGGCGGTGCCCCATAGTCGAGCGTGTGCTGCCCCATGCGTGGGTTGGCAGTTGCGAGTATTATATCACCGAGACTAGGCGCGGACAAGCATAAAAAACATAGAAAAACAAGCCCTACGAGGCCTGGGCCTGGCGCGACTTCGTGGTCATCTGGCGCAGCCGGTTGATGACGCGCTCGGCCTTCGCCTCCGTAAGCTCGTCGAGGGTAGCCACTTCCAGCCGGCCGAGTAGCTCGCGCATCTCCATGCCTGCCTTGGCGGTGAGCCTCACAATCTCGCGCACCTGCATGTCGGTGGACATCCCCGACCGCGACGAATCCATGTTCCCTATCGCCGGTCCCACGTCAATGATTTTGCCACTTCCCGGTTCCGGCTTCTGGACGTCTGCCTGCTTGTTCTCTTCGGGGCGGTCGCGTCCGTACAGGTCGAGGCCGACCCCGAGCAGTGAAGCGCATTTCTTCAGGGCGTCGGAGGCCGCCGCCTTGAAGTCGTCCGCGATTGAGAGTGGCCTGCCGTTCTTGTTGCCCGAGGCGTGCCGTTTGATGTCGGCCCCGCCGAACTGGGTCTTGACTATCGTCTGCCCGCCCGGCGTACGCACAGTGAGCTTGGCCTCGACAACCACCTCGTCTTCCAGGATCTGCTTGTCCACCACCTCGAAGTCCCAGTTGAAGCCGAAGACCATGTTGAGCCGCTCGGTGACGTAGCCATGCTCGACGTAAGCAAATTGCAGGCCGCCACGCCCCTGCCGGTACTTGATCTCATGCCTGGGCGTGCGTTGCAACAGGAAATCTACCTGCGCCTCGCTGAGGGTCTGCATGAAGAGCTTGTGCCTGTCGCTGCCCGCTACAACCTGCCCCGCGGATATCGGTGCCAGCCCTCTGCTCTCCGCGCCTTCCGTTTCGTTGAAAGCATCCGACATTGCAACTTCCTCTTTCTTGTGGGATATGTGCCTATGATAGCGCTTATGTTCTACAAATACAAGAGGTAGCGCGGCTTTGCCGGTTACTTTTTAGGTTTGCGGCGTTTGGGTACTTTCCCCTCCATGCTCGTCTTGCGTTCTGCCTCGAAGTTGGCGAGCGATTGCCCCGCCCGCACGGCATTGTAGCGCACCCCAAGGAACTTCGAGTTTCGGGCCTTGTCGCGCTTGTGGTCGCGGCGTTCGGCTTTGTCAATCGGAGGCATCTGTCGTTCTCACTTGCCCGTATTATTTTCGGGAGGTAGACTCAATAGCATGAAAAGCGAACGGCTCCAGCTTGATGAGCTACGCGCGCTCATCATCAACGGTTTAACTGCGTCGGTGGCGCTCGCACTGGCAGCCAACGTGCTGAGGAACCGCGAGATAGAACCACGCGCTTGGAGCGCAGGCAGCTTGGCCCCACGCGTGGAGATTATAGTACCCGCGCGCAACGAAGAAGCCAACCTCCTCCCGCTGCTACAAACACTGCTGCGCCAGGAGTACCCACATGGAAGGTACCGCATCACAGTAGTAGATGATAGCTCAACCGACGCCACAGGCACGCTTGCCCGCGAACTGGCCGCTCTCCACCCCCACCTGCGAGTAGTCGCCACACCACCCCTGCCCGCCGGGTGGACCGGCAAGAACCATGCCCTCTGGACCGGCGCTCAACAAGCCGGGGCTGCGGACTGGCTCCTCTTCGTGGACGCCGACACCCGGCACCACAGGCTCATGCTCGCTTCGGCTGTACAACACGCCCAGGAGGTTGAGGCCGACCTGCTTAGCCTGGTCACGTGGATGCGGTTGGAAAAATTCTGGGACCGACTCATAGTGTCGCAGGTAGGCGAGCTTTACACTCTCCTGGTCGGCTCAATGGACGCGGTGAACGGCAAAGGCGGGAGCGCCGCCGCCAATGGGCAGTTCATACTGGTGCGCCCGGAACTGTACCGGCAAGTGGGTGCTTCGGAGCCTGTAAAGTCGGACGTGGCGGAGGACCGTGCCCTAGCGGCGGCCTGCAAGACCGTCGGGGCCAGCATCAGGCTCGACCGCGGGCGCAGGCTCGTCAGCACGAACGTTTACGACTCATTCGGCAGCATGTGGCGCGGCTACTCCAAGACGCTGTTCTGGGCCACGGGACGCGACACCGCGCGCGCTCTGCTTGTCGTCCTGTCGCTGACCTTCTACGCCTTTGCCCCGCTTGTCGATTTCGCGTACGGCCTCTTTGCGCGCAGGTGTGAGCGCAGACCCAGACGGCTGCGTAACGCCGCGCTCCAACTCGGGCCGATGCTCCTTCTGCGGGCGGCGGTGTGCCGGCATATGGGAGTGTCGCTTCGATACGCCGCCACCTATCCGCTGTCCGTCGCGCTGGGGAACGCTCTGCTGCTTTACTCGCTTTACCGGGTACGTTCAGGTCGCGGCGTAGGCTGGAAGGGGCGGACCTATTTGTAACAGTCATGCCGCGGGCACAAAGCGAACAGGACTGCCTATTGACAGTCCTGTTCCATAGTTGGCTGCTGGTTGCTACTTGCCGTTACCTGGGCGACCCGGTGTCTGGCAGTTGGGATAGAAGGTGTTAGCTACTATCTTGGCTGCCTGGGCGCGTGTGACCAGGCTGGACGGCCTGAAGTATGGCCTATCCTCCTCGTCACATGGCTCGGTGGCACCGCTGCTGCCACACGGGTAGCCTCCCATCACGCCCCGTTGCGCCAGCCTCTCCACGTACAGGTAGAAGGACGAAGGATCGTTCTTCTCGGCGGGAGGTGGAACGTCCGCGAAGGTCTGCCCCTCTACGTGGTTCACGAACCCGGCCGCGTTAGAGACTATCTTGGCTAGCTGCGCTCTCGTGGCGTTAGCTGAAGGACGGAAGTAGGGCCTGTTCTGATCGTCGCACGGCTCAGATCCCGAACCGCCGCAAGGGTAGCCGCCCATCACATTACGGGCAGTCAGCCTCTCGACGTACACGTAGAACGATGAGGGTTCTTCAGAAGGTGGTACGTCCGCAAAGGATTGCCCCTCCACGTCCTCATTGAACCCGGCAGCATTGGAGACAATCTTGGCTATCTGCCCCCTGGTGATGTGGTTCCCCGGCCGGAAGTAGGGATTGCCACTCGCGCCACAAGGCTCGGCAGCCCCGGTCTGGGGGTTGGTGCCACCGCAAGGATAACCGCCGAGTACCCCTCTACATGCAAGACACCGCACGTAGGGATAGAAGGAGCTTTCCTCTTCGGAAGGGGGCACGTCCTGGAACTGAATTGTGCAGGCTGTAGGTACCGTTGTAGCCGTAGTTGTAGCCGTTGCGGCCGCAGCCGTGGCCGTCCTCGTGCTGGTACTTGAAGCAACCGCTGTACCCGTAGCTGACGAGACTGCCGTTGCGCTTGGAATCGTGGTCGAGGTCGGTGTGGGTATAGGGCCGCCCAACGGGCCCGTCGGCAGCGGCCACACGTATGCGCCACGACCGCGGGTGAACACCGCTATCGTGGTAAAGCCGCGGTCGATAGCCATGTCCCAGATCATGATGTTCGGCATGCCGTTGTTGAAGCGGTACCACACCGGCGACGCCGCGTCGATATCATCCGTGAAGTAGAAGCCCCAGTCGGTGCCCACGAACACCTGCTTGCGGTAGTTGGGATTGACCAGTATCGAGTCGGCCGGGATGTTGGGCAGGTTGCCCGTCTTGTTCTCCCAAGTGATTGTAAGACAGTTGTTGGGAGCCGTCGAACAGGTGACGCGGAACACGTGCCCCGGCTGCGAAGGAGTGTTCTGGTCGAAACCACCTACAGCCGCGTAGCCCATCGACGGGTTGATCGGATCGGTCGTCACGTCCAGGACCGGGCGGTTGGGCAGCACGGCGTTGTTCTCGGTGACGTTGATCCAGCTTGCGCTATCCGGCACGCCCAGTCCCAGGTTGAAGCCGTACCAGACATTACCGTCGTTGGTACCCGCTATAGCAGTTGTCGACAACGATACCGAGTAGCTAAGCTGGTTGATGAAGGAGCGGTCCGCCAGCGTGTTCTTGGTGAGGTCGGGGCTGTTCGGATACCAGCTCGCGGTGTTGATACCGCCGGTTACGCTCTCCCAGACCCGGTAGCTACCGGCGATCAGATGCGTGCAGCCTGTGGGAGGGCAGTCGTACTTGTACAACTCATAGGGGAATACGAAGCTCACGCGAGGGGCATCCACCGTCCACGGGCCGGTAACGGGAGCGTACTCGCCATTCGGCCCGTTGAGCGAGACGTACAGGTTGCCGTTCTGGCTCTCCTGGTACCACCTCTGCTCCAGCACAGGCTCTATCCGCGCGTACATGCCGTCGCCGCCACGCTCGACCTGCCACATAGCAGGGCCAACATCGTTGCTCGACCACTTGTAGACCATCGAGCCGTTGTCCTGGGCACCCGCGTTAATACCGGGTGAGGAGGACGTAGCAAAGTTGGCAGTTATGTCACCCGAATAGAATTCGATGGTGTTCAGGCTGTCGTTTAGCTGGGTAAACGTGATGCTATTAGCAGCGGTGGCCGTCATGTTGTAACTGACATACATGCCTCCGTCGTTGCCCGCCAGCATGCGGGTCGAGGAGCCAGGCACGTATTCAAGGGCGTGCTGGTCAACGTGCACGCTCTTGAGGGTGCTGTTCGCGTAACCACAGGTGATATTGACAAATGTGTCGGCACCATTCGTGGACTTGAAGATGTCGATGGTGTCCACCACAACCACATCAGGGTTGTTGGGATCGACCTCTATGTGCTGGTTGTACCAGCTCTGAGCGCCCGTGTTGTCACAACCCTGCCAGTCGGTAGCGGAGGCCTCTCCGGGACCCGAGCGCTGCTCCCAGGTAGCGCCCGCGTCGGTGGTACGCCACACCCCGAGGGGAGCGCCGCGAACGCCGGGAGCGTTGATAGCCTGAACGACCGCGTACAGCGTGTTGGGGTCGCTGGGCGCGATTGCCATGTCAATGCGGCCCAACTGGTTGCCGTTGGTCTGATACTGAGGGACGCCGGTGGCCGTGCCGGTGGGCCAACCGCTGGCCTGCACGCTGACCGTGTTCCAGGTCGCGGGACAGCCGCTGCTCGGCACAGTGGACGTGTAGATGCCGTTAGCCCCGTTCTCCGCGAGGTTGCTCTGCACGGTGGTGCTATAGCCGCGCGCTCCAACCGCCACGTACATAGTGGTGAGGCTGCCGGAGTCGCTGAGAATCAGGCCGGTGACGTCCTGCCTCTGGTTCAAAAAGCTGTTCGTGACGCAAGGGCCGGTCCAGGTGTCACCACCATTGTAGGAGAAGAAAACACCGGTCTTGGTGCCCGCCACGACAATGTTGCTGTTGTTGGGGTCGGCCTCGACTTTGCCCACCGCGTTGTACTGCGGGTATCCGTTGCCCGCGTTAGGGTACGCCGGGCTGAATACATCCGCGCCCTTGACGCTCCAGGTGGTCCCGGCGTTCGTGGACTTGTAGATGCCCACGCTGCCCATCGAGAAGGAGCCGAAGTTCAGGTCGCCCGTGCCGACATAGATGGTGCTGGGGTTGTTGGGGTCAAGCGAAATGTCGTCCACCGAGGCGGTATTGAGCAGAGGGTCGTCGGTGACGGGGTACCATAAGGTGCCAGCGTTACAACAATTGGTGGTCTTCCACACGCCGCCACCCACCGTGGCTATATAGGCCGTGGTGGTTACCACCGGGTCAACCTCGATATCGTTCACGCGCCCCGACACCTTGCCATAGGCGTAGCAGCCCTGGCAGCCGGTGCTCTGCAACGGCTTAGGTCCGAGGGAAGTCCAACTCGTTGTGCTCAGCGAAAGCGGGCTTTGCGGAGCGTTCGGGCCGGTGCCGCTTCTCTTGTAGGTATGCGTTCCACCCGGCACCCGGTGGCCGACCAGCTTATCTTGCTTCGCCGCCTCCAGCAGCCAGCTTGTATCGACCTTGCCCGTCGGATAGCTGACGCGAGCGTGCCAGTATTCCTCCAGGCTGAGCAGTTGCCCGCTCTCGCCCGGCTGCCCTCCTGGGGCGTAGGCGTTGGGGTCTACCGAGGCGCTGCCCGGCCCGGTCTTGCCCGGGGCGGCCTGCCACTGCACCAGCATGGCGCATGCCCATACCGCCAGCAGCGACGTAGTGACAATGAACAGTCGCCAGCGGCCTCGCGTGCCGTCACCCATTAGCTTGCGTAACATACTCCCACTCCCTTCCTTGCTGAACAACAGAGTGCGCCCAAATACACCCAATACCCAGGGGTGCGGCTCAGTCAGTGCAAGAAATGGACCCTAAGTGTCATGGCCGCGTCAATTCGGACCATTGTGAGATGCGCCGCCGCAGGCAGACGTGCGACATGCTGCCACAAGACAATAGCAAAGCGGCACGGACATAAGATTGTCCGTGCCGCTGCCATGGTTGCCTTAGATGGTTGCCTTAGATTGTGAGACGTGCCTGGAGCGTTCCTCTTACTTTAACGCCTTCCGCGCGGCGATCCGGCCCAGCTTAACCGCCACGCCCGCCCCCGGCACGAGGGTGCCAATGGCGTCGCTGCCCACGTCGAACAGGGCGTCGTTTTCAAGCACGGCCGTGACCTGTTTCTTGATCTGCCCACCCTCGGTGCGTGTCTCCCCCGTCACCGCGTCGAACTCCCACACGGCGCGCTTGTCTCGCGTGACCCAGTGGAACTCGAATGCGTACACCGGGCGGAAGTAGAGGTAGATGTAGTCTATGTCGATACGCTCTTCGTTCACCATGTCGGCCTGGAAGGTCTTCACCAGGCTCTGGATGAGGCGGCGCACCAGGAACGAACTTCGGACTTCGGGAGGTACGACCACCGCGCCGGTCTGCTCCAGCGCCTCCAGTGACGGCACTTCTCGCTTGTTGGGGGCGGCGGTATACTTGCTGTAGTCTCGGTCCTCCCCCCGCACCGGGTCGATCATCAGTTCGCGCCGAATCTCCTCGATGCAGTGTTCCACCGCTTCCAGGCTGAAATTGGGCGCTCTGTCGCGCCGGACCGGGTGCTCCTCGCCGTGGACGGTCACCGTCTGCACTTCAGGGGCCACTTCCACGATGTAGCGATGCCGGCGGTCGTAGCTGTAGCGGGCCAGGGCCGAGCCGTACCAGAAGGGTTCGTAGCGCACCTGGCTGCCGCTGATTACAATCTCGTCCCACTTCGGGCGCTGCATCAGCTTGGCGACCGTGCCGAACGCGTCCATCTTCTTGCCGATCATCCGCTCGTGGACTTCAGACGGCGAGTAGGGCGAGACAACTTCTATGATTCTCTCATCGCCAAGATTTATCTCCATGTAGCACCTCGCATGGGACGTTTCCTCATTTTACTGCGAACGGCACACGGGCGCAAGACATACACGCCGGTCCGGTACCGGCTCACCGGCACTCCACCCACTCCTTTACGCCCTTGTGCGTGTCGCACGCGCCCTCACCGGCATGCCAGATGTAGGTGCCGTCAACGCAAAGTGCGCCGTATCTCTTACCTACCGTGCAGGTTGGAATTGCCTTGAGCAGGGCATCAAGCGTCTCCCTGCTGACTTTAGGCCCTTCAACCTGTGTAAGCCTGGCAAACCCCATTGCCTCCCTTGCCTCTTCGGACATGACTAGCTTCGGCCCGTGATTGCGCTGAGACGTCGCACCCAATAGGAGTTGAATCGCGAAAAACAAAGCAGCACATACAGCCAGCGCTCCAACCCAGGCGCGCACATGAGCCTTCCAACCCAGTTCATGCCTGGGGACGCCGGGACCTGAGTCCGGTGGTGGTTCATGCCCCGCTCCTCGGTCATCGAGCACCTCATAGTCTATTGCGACACGTCTGACGCGCATAGGTTAATTATCGTCCCCGACCCCGCCGTGTGTCAAAGAGAGAGTTCGAGGCGTACCGCCCGCAGCCGGGTAACAGGCAGGCTCAAGCCAATCCCGACAGGTAGGTTGGAAAGGAGGGTTCCCACCCAAGTTCCTTTTTGGCCTTTGCGTTGCTACACGCGAACGAGCGAAGCACTCTCGGCCCGCCTCCCCTCGGCTCGGGTGCACCCAACTGTGCCGCGACAAAGTTGTACAGCCGCTTGTAGCTGACCGGCTCGTCGTCAACGATGTTGTACGTGCTGCCCGCCTTGGCCTTCTCAGTCGCCAGGACGACCGCGTGTGCCATGTCAATTACGTGCACCTGTGAGAGCAAGTCGGTGCCATCCTCCGGGTACACGAACCGGCCTTCTCGCGCCGCCTGCCGCCACTCCTCCTCACGTCCGGTGCCGGGACCATAAAAGAGGCCGCCGCGCAAGATGCACCAGTCTAACGCTGAAGCACGCACCAGTTCTTCCATATCAGCCGCCGATTGTATTACCGGGGAAGGCTGAAGCGGTGCGGATTCGCTCACGATACGCTGCCCTGTGTCGCCGTAGAGCATCGCGA
This sequence comes from Chloroflexia bacterium, assembly GCA_036388595.1. GTDB lineage: Bacteria > Chloroflexota > Chloroflexia > QHBQ01 > JADMIH01 > JADMIH01. The sequence goes on along the minus strand of DASVRN010000132.1, from coordinate 9,332 downwards.
TACTTTGCTGAACGTACCGCCTGATGCCGTTCTCCGTCGCAGCCGCAAGCAGGTTGCGCGTGCCCTCACCGCGTATGCGGTCGTTGAGGCTCCAGTCGCCTCCCCGCCGGGGGATAGCGGTGGCGAGGTGCAGTGCAGCCTCACAACCGTCTGCCGCCGCTTCCAAACTACCGGCATCCAGAATGTCACCAAGGGCTGTCTCGACTCCCATCTTCTGGAAGAACGGCACGCGTCCAGCATCGCGGATAACGACACGTACAGAGTGTCCGCGCTCCACCAGGCGCGGCACCACCTGACGCCCCAGCACGCCGGTCGCACCAACCACGAGAACGCGCATGTGACAAGCCCCCTTCTGCTCGTTTTCAGCAAGACAGTATAACAAGAAGAGTCCGTAGCCCAGAAGCCTGCCATATCGGCGTCAGATAACACATTGCTGAAGAGCACTCGGCCCGGCAACAGGGCTCACTCCTGTTGACAGGACTAGGCACGGGTGCTAAGATGGCGCAGGCCGGAAGGTACTCTGGAGGGCTATTATAACTCCGGCCTGTTGTCGTGTTTCTAGAAGGAGTAGATCGAGAATGACCAGTTACGGATCACAGCCAGGCGGACCGCCACCAGGCCCAGGACAGCAACCACCACAGCAACCACCACAGCAACCACCACAGCAACCTCCGCAACAACCTCCGCAGCAAGGCTATACCCCGGGCTACGTGCCACCGCAAGGCGGTCCTCCACCCGGTATGCCGCCTGCCGCACCTCCGCCCCGCCGCAGGTCGCCCCTGCTGATCGTCGGTATCGTACTGCTGGCCTTGGTGGCATTTTGCGCTGTGGGTGGCTACTTGCTGTTCAACACAGTAATGAACGCTACTCAGCCAGTGGTCGAGGCTGGGGAGGTCTACCTGACCGCGCTACGCGATGGCGACTACACCAGGGCCTACGACATGTCGGCTTCCGCGCTCCAGCAGGAAGTGGGCGACGCCGAGGGTCTGCAAGTCCTCATGGCCGAAAGGCAGTTAGCGACCTGGAGCATCACCTCGCGCAGCATCAATAACTCCCAGGGCAACCTCTCCGGCACCACCACTTACACGAACGGGGAGACGGGCACGGTGGAGATGGCGCTCACCCAGGTAGGCAATGAATGGAAGGTATCGGGCCTGAGCCTGAGATGACGTAAGTGCGGCAGGCAAGAGACAGCACGCAGAGAGGCCTGGAGCTAAGTACTCCAGGCCTCCTTGCTGTTCAGCCTACCGGTCGAAGTGATGCGCTTCGCACTCGGCCCTCATGCCCCGTTGTGTCGGGGCGCCGCGGTTCGAACGCTTTGTCAGCCCGCTCTAGTCCTTACCATTACCTTACCACCTCATACCGCATCGCCACCGCCCCAGAGCCAAACTCCAGCCGGTTGACGAGCTTCAAGTCGAGGTGCTTCGATAGACCCGCGAACAACGTCGGCCCGTGGCCCGCTATCCTGGGCTGCACTACGAACTCGTACTCATCGATCAAGCCCATCTCAGCCAACGCCAGTGGGAGGTTCACGCCCCCCACGAACAGTCCCTTACCGGACTCCTCCTTGAGCTGCTGAACGGCCTTGCCCAGATCGCCGCGCACCAACTCCGCGTTCCAATCCACCTGCTCCAGGGTGCTCGAAACGACGTACTTCTTTGCCGCGTCGATTGTCCGCGCAAAAGGCTCCATCCAATCAGCCATCCAGTCAGGCATCGCGCCCGTAGGCCCCAGCCTCCACGCCGCCTCCATCATTTCGTAGGTCACCCGACCAAAGAGGAGGGCATCGGCCTGCGCGAGGCTCTCAGCCCAGTAACGGTGCAATTCCTCGTCCGCGATCCCTGCACGATGATCGCAGCAACCATCCAATGTGATGTTGATCGAATACCGAAGGGGTCGCATTACAGTCTCCTGTCGCGGGCTAACAATTAGTAGGTTGTTCCAGGGGACAGCAGCATCAGGGTTTTTCCCTCAGTCGGAGTTGCCGTCAGAACTGCCGTCAGTATAACACAAACGGCACGAGCATTAGAACACTCGTGCCATTTCCGTCCCTAATTTTGATGGTCGGGGCGCCGCGATTCGAACGCGGGACCTCTTGAACCCCATTCAAGTGCGCTACCGGGCTGCGCTACGCCCCGCCGGACACATCACAAGATTATAGCACATTCGAGTATGCAGCGCAAACTGACTCCGGCCAGGAAAGCAATCAGAGTTGAGGCAATAATAGAGTTTCCCCTTTAAGTAGAATCCCAAGTAAACTTCACTATTTCGTGAACAGCGACTTGATGGCGTAAAGGTTCACCTGCCTGTTCATCTCGGCAATCGACTCGGTGAGGGGGATACCCTTGGGGCAGACGCGCACGCAGTTCTGGTCGTTGCCGCAGTACGCGATGCCGCCCTCTCCAAGCAGCGCCTCCAGGCGAGCCGTGGAGTGCATGCCGCCCGTCGGGTGGCTGTTGTGCAGGCGCGCCTGGTTGATGGCCGCCGGGCCTATGAAGGGCGACTGCTCGTTGAAGTTGGGACAGGCCTCCATGCACGAGGCGCACGCGATGCACGTGGACAGCACGTACGACTTCTGCCGCACTTCCTCGTTCATCCTGGGGCCAGGGCCGAGGTCGTAAGTGCCGTCGATGGGGACCCAGGCCTGCACGCGCTTGAATGCCTCGAACAACCTCGTGCGGTCTACTATGAGGTCGCGCACCACCGGGAACGAAGTCAGCGGCTCCAAAGTGATAGGCTGCGCTAGCTTGTCCACCAGCGCCGAGCACGACTGCCGCACCTTGCCGTTGATGAGCATGGTACACGCCCCACAAACCTCTTCCAGGCAGCTATTCTCCCACACAACTGCATCGGTCGGCTTGCCGTCGGCCGTCACAGGGTTGCGCTGGATCGCCATGAGGCACCCAATGATGTTCATGCTAGGCCGCCACGGGATGTCGAACTCCTCCCACCGGCGGTTGGCGTCAGGCTGGTCGCTCGGCTTGTCCTGCCGCAGGATGCGCACGCGGACCGTCTTCTCGCCGCCGGACCTCTCTTCTGGCATTTGAATCTCCCTTGTTGGACGATGGACGATGGTAGTGATGAGGACTGAGGACTGAGGACTGAGGACTGAGTATAGGATTACAGTCTTACCAACAACAATCCTAATCTTGGCGCGCACTTGGCGTCATTGGCGTCTTGGCGGTTCCGTCTCCTACTATCGTCCATCGTCCATCGTCCATCGTCCATCGTCCATCGTCCATCGTCTAATTTCTCTTCTCCACCTGTGCTACCGTCGCACCGGCTGCCTTCGCGCCGTCGCCGGTGTGCCCGTTGGCACCTGGGATGACCGCTGCTACTGCGGAGGCGGCTTCGGGCGATTTCGGAGCCGCGGCAGCCGCCACACCCTCGCCCTTAGATACGTCATAGCGGCGGGGCCTCGGCTTGATGTACTGGATGTCCACGTCCTCGTAGGTGAGTTCGGGGGCCGCGGTCGGTCCCATGAACCGGGCTACGGTCGTCTTGAGGAAGCGCTCGTCGTTGCGGTCGGGGAAGTCGGGCTTGTAGTGCGCGCCCCGGCTCTCGTCCCGCTTCAGCGCGCCTAGTGTGATTACGCGGGAGAGCACCAGCATGTTCCAAAGCTGGCGGGCGAATAGCAGCGACTGGTTGCTCCAGCCCGACTTGTCCGGGATGCCGATGTTGCGGTAGCGCTCCATCAACTCCTGAAGCCTCGTGTCGGTTTCCTGCAACTCGTTGTTGTAGCGCACCACGGTCACATTGTCGGTCATCATCGAACCCATCTCGAGCCACAACGAGAAAGGGTTCTCCTTGCCGGAGGCGCTCACAAGCTGGTTGTAAATGTCCTGCTGTCGCGCTACCTCCCGCTGGAACGGACCCTCCCCCAGACCATCAGAGGACTTGCCCGTGCCCTTGGCGAACTTGTACGCCGAAGGCCCGGCCCTGTACAGCCCGCCGTGTATGCAGGACAGCAGCGAGTTGGCCCCCAGGCGGTTAGCCCCGTGGTACTGGTAGTCCACCTCACCCGACGCGAACAAGCCGGGGATATTGGTCATCTCCGTGTGCTGGTCCGTCCACAAACCACCCATTGAGTAGTGCACGCCGGGGAAGATGCGCATCGGCACCTTTGTCGGGTCGTCGCCCACAAACTTGCGGTAAATGTCTATCACGCCGCCTAGCTTAACTTCCAGCATGTGCGGGTCCAGGTGGGATATGTCGAGATACACCTGGTTCTGCCCGTCCACACCCAGCTTTTGACGAACGCACACGTCAAATATGGCGCGGGTGGCGATGTCGCGGGGCACCAGGTTGCCATAAGCGGGGTACATCTCTTCGAGGAAGTACCAGGGCTTGCCGTCCTTGTAGGTCCACACGCGCCCGCCCTCACCCCTGATGGACTCCGACATGAGCCGCAGCTTATCTTCGCCCGGTATGGCGGTTGGGTGCACCTGGATGAACTCACCGTTGGCGTACCACGCCCCCTGCTGGTAGACCGCCGCCGCCGCGCTCCCGGTGTTGATCATCGAGTTGGTAGACTTGCCGAAGATGAGGCCAGGCCCGCCGGTCGCCAGTATTACCGCGTCGGCCTTGAAAGCGCGTATCTCCATCGAATGGAGGTTCTGCGCGACAATGCCCTTACACGTACCCTCGTCGTCCAGCACGGCAGAGAGGAATTCCCAGTTCTCGTACTTGAAGACGCGGCCTTCAACCTCCTGGCGGCGTGCCTGCTCGTCCAGCGCATACAGCAGTTGCTGGCCGGTGGTCGCGCCCGCATAGGCCGTGCGGTGGTGCAGAGTGCCGCCAAACCGCCGGAAGTCGAGATTGCCCTCCGGCGTGCGGTTGAACATGACGCCCATACGGTCGAGCAGGAACACAATGCCCGGCCCGCGCTCGCACATGTCCTTCACGATGGACTGGTTCGCCAGGAAGTCGCCACCGTACACCGTATCATCGAAGTGTATCTCCGGGGAGTCGCCTTCGCCCTTGGTGTTCACGGCCGCGTTGATGCCCCCCTGCGCGCACACCGAGTGCGAGCGGCGCACCGGCACGATGGAGAAAAGGTCCACCGTGCCGCCCAACTCGACAATCTTGATGGTAGCCGACAGCCCGGCCAGACCACCCCCGACGACGATTACTCTAGGACCCATGGTTCCTCCATTTGGGAATTGGGATTTCGGATTTCGGATTTGCAGGGCGTTCAACTAAATCCGAAATCCGAATTCCCAATTCCCAAATCAAAAGTGCGGCCCCCCTGCCATTTGGACGAAGGCGAGGGCGATTGCGATGCCTAACAGGCTTATGATTATAGAGAGGCTCGTTGTGACTATCTGAGAGATGCGCTGGGCGCGCTGGCCTATCGTGATGCCCCAGGTTATCAGGAACGTCCAGATTCCGTTGCCCAGGTGGAAGGCCGAGGCCACAACTCCGATTATATAGAAGATTAAGGTGGGTATATAGGCTAGCGTAGTCATCACGCTGAAGCTGTTGGCTTCCCCGAACCAGAACTGCGTGAGGCGGAAGTGCCAGATGTGGTACATCAAGAACAGCAGTATGATGATGCCGGTGGCGCGCTGCCACATGAACAGGTTGTTGCGCGAGTAGTTGTAAGTCATCGTGTTGTTGCGCGCGTAACCCGCGATGAACAGCCCGTAGATAGCGTGGTAGAGGAGCGGCAGGAAGACCACCAGTAGCTCTATCCCTTCGATGAACCGGATGCTTCGGGCGTCCACGGACATTTCATTGTAGGCTTCGGCTCCATAGAAGATCGCGGCGTTCTCATAGAAGTGGAAGAGCAAGAAGCCGCCGATGGGCACTATGCCGGTCAGGGAGTGGAGGCGACGGAGGATGAAGTGGTTGCGCTGGACCCAGTTGGGCCTGGCAGCGGGGCCTGCCGCCGGTTGAGCCTGGGGTGGGGGTGAAGCAACGGTTGCCAACGCAGTTTACCTCCTCGTAAATCCGCAATTATCCGCCGGAATGGTGCGCGATTCACGCACTTTCTGACGTATTACAGTCAGGTTCATTGTACCGCAAAGGGCACGCTTTGGAAAGCGAACGGTCCGCGATTATGCCGCCAAACCCGTCAAACCCATCAAGGTTGCTGCCCCGTCTCCTGGATATAGATCCGAGCCTGGTCAGCGAGGGCGGAGTCGGGGTCGAGGGAGATGACCTGCCGCCACTCCGCAATCGCGCGCTGGGTCTGAGGCGGGTCCAGCCTGCTGAGGGATAGGCCCAGCAATAGGTGCAACTCCGGGCTGTCCGGCTGCAAGTTGAGCGCCTGCTCTAACGTGGCTACAGCCTCTGGGAACTTGTTCTGGCGAATGTAGGAACCGGAGAGCTTTACAAGCGCGCCTACGTTGTGCGGGTCCAGCTTGATAGCGGCTTCAAAAGCGGTCTGCGCCTGCGGGTACTGGCCCAGGTCGTAGTACAGGCTCGCCAGGTCGAGCATGCATTCGAGGTTTTGGGGGTTGTTGGCGACACATGCTTGCAGGTCGGCCATCTGCTGGATGGCGGCGTTGACTTCGGCTGGGGCAGTAGGAGTAGGCCCGGCCGCGCGGGTGGCAGGCATACCCCGCCCGGTGACGTTGTCGTAGACCTGCGTGACTATCATCACCAGGAACACCCAGAACATGGCGAGGACCACTATGCGCTTGCCGAGTGGATTCACTCCGCGTCTCTTTTTCTAGCCACGTCCGGTCCCTTCCTGGCTGAAACCTGTATGGTCAGCGCCGCCCGCTCGCTCGCTTCGGTGATTAGCTGGTTCAACCGCTCGATCTCGGAGGACACCTCGGTAACCTCGTCGTTGATGGTGCGGATGTGCTCGCGCTGCGTGGGCTGCAAGTCGTGAACGTCAGAGGTCTCCGGCTCACCCTCCGACATAAAGGCGAGGCGCACCGATAGTTCCCGCTGGCGAGTCTCTAGCTCCGTGAGCTGAGAACGCGCCTCCGCCACCCGCTTGGTGAGCACAAGCACCTCAAGCTCCAGGGTCGCCTTGTCGGCAATCAGCCCCAGGTGACCCTCGGTCTGCATAACCTCGTCCAGCTTGCCCTGCACTTCGGACATCAGGGAGAGTGCGTTCGCCACGTCACCATCCCTGTATACTACGAAATCTACTATCTTAGCCAACTGCGCCCTGTACTGCCCTTCGATTACCTTCAACTGCTCCTGCTTCGCCTGGATGTCCGCAAGCAGGAGCCGAAGCATGCCAATACGCTTGCCCAATTCTTGCACGGGGACCTCCTTTTGTAAGTGCCGAGTACCGAGTTCCGAGTTCTGAGTTCTATAACACTACTCGGAACTCAGAACTCGGAACTCGGCACTGGCTACGCTCCTTCCAAGAGCCTCTTGAGGCGGGCCATGTCGCCGGAGAGTAGGCCGCCCATGAGGCCGTTCAGAAACAGGTCGGGGACGCTCGGCACGTCCAGGAGGAGCGACACATGTGTGCCAGTGCCCCTCCCGCCCGGTTCCAGCTTCATTGAGAGCAGCGCGCGCGGCTCGCCTTCGATGCTGAACGAGACCAGGCTATCGCTTTGCAGGCGGGCGAGGCGTAACGCGACCAGGCTGCGCTTGCCGAGGAAGTTGGCCTCCGCGCGCCAGAGACTGCCCTCCTGGGCTTCGCCTTCAGGCCCAGAAACGACCCGCGTGATGGAGCTAATGTAATTGGGCGCGTTCCGTGGGTCGGAGAGGTACTTGAAGACCTTCTCCACCGGAACGTCTATATTCGTTTTCCGAGTCAACCGGCCCAAGAAGTATACCTCCGCTCCCGCAGTGCGGGAAATTCAGGCTTCAGCCTCAGTGGCGACACCTTCTGCCACCGCGGCCTTGCGCTTACCCCTGGTGTCGCCTTTGCCTTGCATGTTGTAGAGCTTGATTACCTCTTCTACCGACGTGGCATCTTCGGGCGTGCGTTCGGGGCGCTCCTTGATTATACGCGGGAACCGCAGGGCGTAGCCGGGACCCGAGTCGGTGCGGCCCGCCGGGTGCATTTGCGAGCGGCTGACCTCGTCGGCCTGTAGCTCCACCACCAGGCGGGGCACCACCCAAATATCAGGTGTTATCACGGAAATCACCCTGGGGTCGTGATGCTCGATACGGTCAGCGTCGAGCCGGCGGCAGAGGTCGCGCCACCCTTCGTCTGAGAGGCCACTGGCTACCCTGGTCACGGTCGGCAGTGTGTCGGTGTCCTTGTCGTATACCGAGACGAGCAGCGAGCCTATGCCCCACGAGGCACGGCGGCCTTTGCCGTAGTAGTAGCCGACGATGGCGCAGTCCACCGTATCGCGCATCTGGGTCTGGTACGACCGCTTCATCTTGATCCAGTTGAAGCCCCGCTTCCCGGCCTCGTAGGTGCCGTCAAGGCGCTTGGCTACTATCCCCTCCAGGCCCTCCTCCAGCGAGTCCTCGTAGAAGAGCACAATCCGCTCCGGGTCGTCGGTGATGAGCACGGTAGAGACCTGTAGACCACCCAGCCCGTCGGTGGGCCTGATCGCCTCGCTGAGAGCGGCCCGGCGTTCGGTGTAGGGGGCACGGGTCAGGTCCTGCCCATCAAGCAGCAGCAGGTCGAAAGCCAGCAATCGGAGCGGCAAACTCGCGCTCATCTCCTCGATGTTATGAACGCGGCGACGTTGCGATGTGACCTGGAAGGGCTGGTACCTGCCGGTCTCCGGCTCGTAAGCCAACGCCTCCCCCTCGAGTATAGCGTCCTTTGCCGCTATCTGGGCGTGGACGGCCGCCACCACGTCGGGGAACATTCCGCTTAAGTCCTCAAGCCCGCGTGAGAAGATAGCGACCTGGTCACCGATCTTATGGACCTGCATCCTGAAGCCATCATACTTCGGCTCTATCGCGCACTTACCCAGCCGAGCCAGTATCTCCTCCGCGCTATCGGCCCTCTCCGCTAGCGCCATCCTGACCGGGTTGCCCACTTTCACGCGGATTTCGTCCAGCCCCTCGACGCCCGCGCTATAGAGAGTGCTTGCCACCAGCCCCAGGTCGGTGGACAGGTTATAGGCGCGCTCGATAGCGGGCCGGGCCGACTTGTCCCCGACCCTGGCGACCGACAGCGCGTCCATCAGGGTCGGGTCGCCCACCCCCACGCGCAGCCTCCCGACGACGATGCGGGCGACGTGCTTGGCCTCGAGGGGTTCGAGGCGGGCCAGCAGGTCCGCCAGCAGAGTGACTTTGGCCTCCTGGCTGCCTGGGCCAACCGCTTCGGTTATGCGCTTGAGGTGGCTGTAGACCTCCTGCAAAGGCAGACCGCCCGTGGCAGGACTACCTTCCGGCGGGGCCTGCCCTGTCTCGCCATGCGCGAATTCCTGCGCAACCAGGCCGACATCGCC
>DASVRN010000131.1:0-6371 GCA_036388595.1 Chloroflexia bacterium | reverse complement strand
ACCATCAAGACCTTTATCATCCGGTACCACGTAACGGGTGCCATGAGGGTCTACGACGACCGGGACGAGTTTGACTGGTACGCCGTGCCCCCCGACTGGCAGTCGCCTATCGACAGCAGCCGGGTGGAAGTCGTGTTGCCGGAGGGCACCGATACGAGCGGCTTCACGACGGCCTCGGTGCCCGGCGATGCCACGGTTAGCAAGGAAGGCAACTCAGTTGTCTTTACCACCAATAACGACCTGGATGGCCGCTTTGAAGTAGGCGTGCAGGTACCGAAGGGAATACTCAGTCCAACGAAGGCGGGCTGGCAAGCACGCGAGGACCTCAGACCACTGTTCGACTTTGGCGTGCTGGTACTTAGCCTGCTCATAGGCGTGGGTGGCGTGCTGTTCGTGATCCGCCGCTGGTACAAGTACGGGCGCGACAAGCCGGTCAAGCTCTTCAGCGACTACGTGGCCGAGCCACCCAGCAACCTGCCGCCCGGCCTAGTGGGCACGCTGCTCGATGAGTCGGCTGACGTGCGCGACGTGATTGCCACGGTGGTAGACCAGGCCCGCAAAGGCAACCTCACGATACAGGAAACGCGCAGCCAGGGCTTCCTCACCCAGTCGAAGGACTTCGAGTACCGGAAGCTCGGTGGTAAGGTGGAGTATCGCTTCGAGGAAATGCTGCTCGATGCTGTGTTCGGCGGCAAGGATGTGACGAAGCTGTCCGATCTGAAGAACACCTTCTACACCAAGCTGCCGCCTATCTACGACGAGATGTACAAGAGCCTGGTGGCGCTGAAGTACTTCCCAGAGAACCCCAAGGCGGTGCGCAACCGCAACATGGGGTCGGGCTGCGGCATAGCCTTCCTCGGCGGCCTCATACTCTTCGGCAGCTTTGCTCTCGCCCCGAGCTTCACCGTGATGCTGCCTCTGTTGGGCGTGGCGGTCGGGTTGGTGGGCCTGGTATGGGTGTTCACTTCAACGGCCATGCCGAGGAAGACCGATTTCGGGGCCGATGAGACGGCCAAGTGGCGGGCCTTCTCCAACTACTTGCAGCAGATACAGAAGTACACCGACGTGCAGGCAGCCGCCGACAAGTTCCAGCAGTACCTACCCTACGCGGTGGCCCTCGGTATCGAGCGACAGCTTATCAACCAGTTCAACAACGTGCCCGCCGCCATGCCGCCCTACTACGCACCGTACGGCTGGCACCCTTATGGCTATTATCCAGTTGGTACGGGCGGTCCGGGCCAGCAGCAGGCAGGTGGGGCCAACGCCGGACCGATGCCCAGCTTCGACCCCGGTGGGGCCATGCAGGGCATGAGCGACTCGCTGGGTGGTGCTATGCAGGGTATGGCCGACAGTTTCACCACGATGGTCAACTCCGCGTCCAGCGCCCTCACCAGCTCGCCCTCGTCCAGCAGCAGCGGTGGCGGCGGTAGCTGGGGCGGTGGAGGTGGCGGCTCGTTCGGCGGCGGAGGCGGTGGAGGCGGCGGAGGCGGCGCGGACTAGGAAGTGATGAGGACTGAGGACTGAGGACTGAGTGGTTTGACGGGCAGTCGCAACCTTGGGCCTCACAGTAACGTAGCTAGTGACGGGGTACCCGGACCGGCTGAGATCACTCAGTCCTCAGTCCTCAGTCCTCAGTCCTCATCACTAAAGAAGGAGAGAAACGCATGGATATAAGAGACCGCGTGATGGGCGACCAGCCCAACGATTTCTTGCACAAGATCGCCGGTATCATACCGGGCTATAAGGGCTACGTGGACCGGGAGCGAAGGCGCGACGCGGACCGCATCTTGCGCACCGAGCTAGCCCGCCGCTACCAGGGCGAGCTTACCCGCCTCAAGAGAGTGCAGCAGGGCCTCCTCCGCAGCGGCGACCTGAACGCGATAAGCGAGATTGACGGCATTTCCGGCAGGCTCCAGCGTTTCATCGACCGCCTGCAAAACGCCACCTACGGCTACGCGGGCCTGTTCGCCGCTATCAAGGTCGAGGCCGAGGAGCTGGACCAGATTTACGCTTTCGACATGGCCCTGGCTAGCGGTGTGGATACCCTCTCCGGCGCAATCGGCTCATTGGAGTCGGCCACCGAGGGCGAGGCAAAGGGCGAGACGACTTCGGCCATAGACCGACTTTCCTCAGTGGTGAACGACCTCAACGACCGCTTCGACCAGCGCGCGGACCTGCTCACCTCCGGCACGACGCTGCCCCAGGACCAGTACCAGGCGATGGTCGGCGGCTTCCAGCAGCAGGGTGGCGAGCAGTACGGGTCGGCTGGCGGCCAGTACACGCCGTACGGCGGCCAGACCGGACAGACAGGGCAGGCCCAGCCTGAATCTCCCTCACCTTACGCGCAGCAGGGCCTCAGCACCACCGGCACAGGCTCGGCAGGCACCTACGGCGGGCCGGGCTACGGGGGCGGCGCACCCACGAATGCGTTGGGGGGTTCGGCGGCGGGCATCGCCACCACCGGGCAGGCGGGCATCGCGGGTTCCGGGGCCTCTCTGGACGACGTAGAGTCGCCCACGAGCACGGGGCCGGTGGCTACGGCAGCGGCGGGGCAGGACTACAACATGCTGCCGGTGGACGACCCCAGCATCTCAGGTACCTCGGGCACCCCGACGGAGCGCGTGGCCTGGGGCGGCAACCTGCACCACGACCCGGCTGTGGACAGCATGTCCGAGGGCAACCAGGGCTTCGCGGGCACGCCCATGAGTGGCGACCAGGGCGGCAGCAGGCCCATGACCGAAGGTGGCGAAGCGGGCACCGGCATCGAGTCGGCCTCCTCGCCCGGCATGGCTCCAGGCGCTCCCGGCGGCGACATCGTGGACGGCGCGGACCTGGCGAACAACATGAACGCCCTATCCGACCCCGGCAGCGTCTCCGGCACCGACCTGAGCGTGGACCCAGGCGGGCCTTCAAGCAGCCTGGGCGGCAGCACCGCCGACGTAAACCTGAATTCAGGCACCACAGGCAACCAATCGTAGGGAGATTTGGGATTTGGGAATTCGGATTGCGGATTTAGTAGGTATCCAATCTGAATTACCAAATCCTAAATCAAATCCGAAATCCGAATTCCCAAATCCCAAATCCAAATAGGAGGCACAAAATGGGTGTGTTAGAAAGACTATCAACGCTGTTACGGGCCAACATCAACGACATGCTAGACCAGGCGGAAGACCCGGAGATCATGCTCAGCCAGATTCTGCGCGACATGGAAGGCGAGTTGCAGCAGGCTCGCACACAGGTCGCTGAGATGATGGCCCAGGAGCGCATCCTCCGCGACGACTTGCAGGCCGAGCGCGACAAGGCCCAGCATATGGAAGAGCGTGCCATGCATTACGTCGGGCAGGGTAACGATACGCTGGCCCGCGAGGCCCTCAAGCGCAAGGCCGACGCAGACGCTAACCTGGAGGTGTTGCAGCAGCAACTGAACGCCCAGAGCGAGATGGTGGGCCGCCTGCGCTCGCAGCTTGATGCGTTACATGACAAGCACCAGCAGGCGCTCAACAACCGCGACGCCCTGATTGCACGACATCGCCGCGTCAAGACTCAGCGGCAGATGACCGATACTGCACGCAACCTGGACGTGACCGACTACGGCAGCGACCTGGCACGCATGGAGCAGCGCATCCGCATGGCCGAGGCCCGCTCCGACGCCGACCGCCAACTTCAAGCCGACGCTGACGGTGAGGACGTGGACAGCGTATTCGACACCACCGAGCGCAACGCGCACATTGACGACGAGCTTGCGGCTCTCAAGCAGCGCATGGGCGCGGGTGGTAGCGGAGGCAGTGGAGGTAGCGGGAGCGGCGGAGGTAGCGGGAGCGGCGGAGGTGGCGGCGAAGCCCCTCGCGGCGATGGCGGCTCCGATACCCAGCGCATCGGCATGGCCCAGGGAGGGCAGTAGTAGTTAGTGATGAGTGATGAGGACTGAGGACTGAGTTAACGGTGGTGATCTTACTCAGTCCTCAGTCCTCAGTCCTCATTACTCCGAAGGAGACTAGCATGGCCTTACTTGATGTAATTGAATTTCTTGACCCGACAGGCAGACAGATGGTGCACCGGGTGCCCGAAGGTGGGTCGGGCGAGTTCCGGCTTGGGTCCCAGTGCATAGTGCGCGAAAACCAGGCGGCGGTCTTCTTCCGCGACGGCAAGGCCCTCGACGTGCTGGGGCCGGGCAGGCATACCCTCTCCACCGCTAACATCCCGATACTGGCCGACCTTATCTCTATCCCGTTTGGCGGCACCTCGCCCTTCCGAGCGGAGGTCTACTTCGTCAACCTGGCCGACCTGATTGACATGAAGTGGGGCACGATGGAGCCGGTGACCTTCCGCGATAGCGAGTTCGGCATGGTGCGCCTGCGGGCCTTCGGCACCTACTCGATGGCCGTGGCCGACCCGCAGTTCTTCGTCAACAGGCTCGTCGGCACCCAGGGGCTTTATGAGACGGGCCAGATAGAGGACTACCTGCGCTCGATCATCGTGTCGCGCTTCAACGACCTGATGGGCACCATGATGAAGACCCTGCTCGACCTGCCCCAGCACTACAACGAGCTAGGCGCGGGTCTGCGCACGGCCGTTACGGAAGACTTCGCCAACCTCGGCCTCAATCTCAAGGCGTTCTTCATCACCTCGATCACCCCTCCCGAGGAAGTGCAGAAGAGGATCGACGAGCGCACCGGCATGGGCGTGGTCGGCAATATGCAGCAGTACATGCAGTACCAGGCGGCCCAGGCCGTGGGCAACCTCGGTGAAGGCGGCGGTGGCGGTGGCGGCAACGTGGGTGACGCGGCGGGCACGGGCATGGGCCTCGGTGCCGGTATGGGCCTCGGCGCGGGCATGGCCCAGATCATCGCCCAGGGCATGCAGGGCGGCCAGCAGCAGGGAGCGCAGCCCGGAGGACAGTCACAGGTGCACGCAACCACCGCGACCTGCTACAACTGCAACGCCCAGATACCGGGGAACACCAAGTTCTGCCCCAACTGCGGCGCCAACCAGTCGCCCAAGGTCTGCTCGAACTGCGGCACGTCCAACATGCCGAACGGCAAGTTCTGCACCAACTGCGGCAACGGGCTATAAACTACCAGTCTAAACGCCAAGACGCGGAGACGCCAAGGACGCGCCAAGGTTAAGGATTGTTATTAAAGCAAAAGGACCAGGGTACATGCTATCGTACCCTGGTCCTTTTTGTACACACTAAACCTCTATATTCTTGGCGTGGTCCTTGGCGTCTTTGCGTCTTGGCGTTTCCGTCTCTTCACTCCAGCGGCTGTGTTATAATATCCAACCACGTAGGAAGGGACAGATGGCAGCTATTGTCGCGGGCGAGCGCACGCGTGCGGTCCAGAGGGAGGACAACTGGCTGGGGCTGGTGCCCCTGGTTATCTTCGGCGGCATCTCCAGCGCGGCCTACTTCCTCGGCTTCGTCGAGCCGTACATGCTCTCGACCTTCTTCAGACTGCCGTTGCTGGACCTCGCCAAGATCAACGGCTACACCGCCCCCGCCGCTAATGAATGGGCTATCACCTGGCTGGTGTTGTTCGCCTGCTATTACCTGGCCTTCCGGCTGTGCCCCTCCGGTCTACACGTATCAGCCGGTTACAGGCGGTTTGCCCTGGCGCTGATCTGTGGTTGGGCGGCCGCTTTCGCGATTACCCTCATCTTCATGTACCCCGTGGGGGCCGCCGACCTGTTCGACCAAATTTTCCGCGCGCGGCTCACCGCCCACTACGGCCTCAACCCCTTCACCACCTTGCCCAACAACTTCCCCGGCGACCCCTTTTTCAGGTACGTGGCCTGGCGGGGAGACGCCTCGCCCTACGGCCCCGTTTGGGAAACCCTGTCGGCGGGCACTAGCTTCCTCGCGGGCGACGACCTCTGGCGCAACCTCATCCTGTTCAAGGTGCTGGTAACGACGGCCTACGGGGTCGGTGTGGCGCTCACCTACAGTATCTTGCGGTCGCTAAGGCCAGATTGGGCGCTACGGGGCACGCTCTTCTTCGCCTGGAACCCACTGGTGCTGTTCGAGATACCGGGTAATGGGCACAACGACGCGGTGATGATAATGTTCCTGCTGGCGGCGGTCTACCTGTTCGTGCGGGCGAGACGCACAGCCGTCATACCGGCGCTCATGGCGGGGGCGCTCACCAAGTTCGTGCCGGTGCTGCTGGTGCCGGTGGCGGCCGCGGCACTCTGGCGCGACCGGGCGCGGGTGCGTGGCAGGCGCACGGATAGCAGCATCGGGAGAGGCATTGGCAACCGTGAGGCCCTTGGCACCTTGATAATAACGGCTCTGTTAGCTGTGGCCCTGGCGGTGGCTTTTTACGCTCCCTTCTGGCAGGGCTGGCAGAGCATCGGGGCGCTGGGACGACAGAGCC
>DASVRN010000130.1:0-29409 GCA_036388595.1 Chloroflexia bacterium | reverse complement strand
CCCCACATTGGAGGCAAATCCCCTTGCAATCTTCGCTGTGCAGCGGCTTCATGGGCAGGGCCACCAGCAGCGCCTGACGCACAGGTTCGGTGAGGTCCATCAGGTGGTTCGGGTCGATATCGAAGGTCTGGTCGCTCTCCTCGAATTCCTCGCGGCGCAGCGGCGCACCCGTATCGACGTCTATGGTAGGCAGGAACTGCTCTTCCAGGCGGGCGTCCACCGGCAGCGCGAACGGCTCAAGACAGCGACTGCATTCGATCAGCACCGAGGCGTCTATGTCGCCCTGCACTAGAAGGCTGTCGCCCAGCCGCGTGACCTTCACCTCGCCACGCACCGCTTCGGCATGCAAAACGGCGCCCTCACTCGGGTCTTCATCGAGCACCAGGTTAGGCGTATCGAGATGGAACTTACGAGTGGAGCCGACGCGTTCCTTAAGTAGCTGGGCTACGTTGAAAATCAGGTCGCCGTTGGAATTTGTGCCGTCCACGTTTTACCACTTTCAGAGGTATTTATGTCATCCCGCTTTTGCGAGTCAACTTCGCTATTATATGCCACGGCAGACGACGTGTCAAGCAATGGCGGCACGGGCGCGTGTCCCGGCGTCAGCTACGGAAGCCAACTAACACGAGCACCAAGAGCGCCGCTCCAACCACGAAGCGGTACCAGATGAAGGGTGCCGTCGAATGGCGTTGCAGGTAGCGCAGGAGGAAGAAGATGCAAAAGAAGCCGGACACGGCGGAGGCCACGAAACCCACGAAGAAGCCCAACTGCTCGTTCGCCGGCAAGCCGCCCTCTTGAAGCATGTCATAACCCTGCTTCACCCCCGCCGCGAGCACTACCGGCGTCGATAGCAGGAATGAAAATCGAGCCGCCGCCTCGCGCTTCAGCCCGGCGAATAGGCCCGCCGTGATCGTGCTTCCTGAGCGCGAGACGCCGGGTATGAGAGCCAGCGCCTGTGCCACGCCCACAGCGACTGCCGTAGGTAGCCTGATGCCCTCCAGGGGGATGGTCCGCTTCCCCACGCGCTCGGCAAACAGCAAAAGAGCGCCCATAACGATCATCATGACCGCGATTACGAGCAGCCCCGTGCGCAGGTTCGCGGGGTCATGGAACACGGCGTCAATACTTTCCTCGGCAAGCAGGCCGACAATCGCCGCCGGTATGGTGCCGAGACCTATCAGCCAGACGAGACGACGGTCTGGGTCGTTGCCTATACGCCGCTCTACTAGGGATGCAAAGAACGCGGCTATCAGCCTGCGCCAGTCCGCGGCAAAATAGACCAGCACCGCCAGCAGCGTGCCCATATGCAGGGCGACATCGAATTGTATGCTCGTAACCGATTTTTCGTCCCAGCCGAAGAGCCAGGGCACGAAGACAAGATGGGCCGAAGACGACACGGGCAGAAACTCGGTCAGCCCCTGCAAGAGGCCCAGGACAAGGGCCTGGAAGATATCCAAGGATTATTACCGTTCCTTATGCAAAATCTGGCTTGGTCAGCCGGGACCACTCTTCCCATCGGGTGTGCTCGCGGGCCGGTCTGCCCCCTGGTCTGGCAGCTTGCCTTCCTGAGCAAGCTCAACATCCGTCACGGGGCCTTCTATCTCGTGGGCCTCCTCGGAGGCTTCGGCCCGCTGCTTTTCCAGGTCGGTAAGCTCTCGCCAGGACAGGCTCTCCCGTGCCAGGAAGGCCACACCTAGCAATGTAACTGGAAAGTAGAGTGCCGCGTGGAGAAGGAGCACGTAAGAAGTCGTGAGGCCGCTATCTACTCCAAACGCGCCCACTAAAGCGCCCTTCGCTACCACCTCGAACACTCCCCAGTAGCCCGCTGCTTGCGGAATGAGGGTGCTCAGGTTGACGATGCCCGTAACGAGCACGTAGGCATAGAATGGCACGAGAGCACCGTCGGAGCCTATCAAGTTGAAGCCCCAGCTACCAATCGCGTAGTACATGCCCGCCTCAAGCAGCCACGCCGATATGGAAAGTACGAACACGAGCAGCATGTTTGCGAACGAGCGCAACGAACCGAGGCCAAGCACAAAGGCTGCCGCCAGCCTCTTCACGCGCTCGTGAAGCTTGCCGGGCACGAAACGCAGGCCGAAACTGATCAGGCCCTCAACCCTCCGTTGCGAGCTGGCAATCACAACGAACAATACCAGGAAGGCAAGGAACGCCCCGGCTCCCAGGACTATCACAAGACTCCAATCGGTAATCAGCGTGCCGAACCTGTGCCCCTCACCCACGCTCAGTAGGTCGGAATCGAACAGGATTACGAACAGCAGGGCGCTTGCCACGAAGCCAATCATGACAAGCCCGTCAAAGATGCGCTCCACCACGATGGTAGCCAGGGTCGAGGTCTTACGTACGTTCTCGCGCTTGCTCAACACATAGGCACGCACAAGCTCCCCGATGCGGGCGGGCAGCAAGTTATTAGCCATATAGCCAATTACGACTACTTCAAACGTCTTGAAGAGGGAGAGGTCGGGTCGAAGCGGGCGAAGCAGGATGCGCCAACGGATAGCGCGCACCCAGACACCCAGGAAATAGAGCGCCAGCGCGGGGACCAGCGACACCCAGTTCATCCCGCCTATTGTGGCAAAGACCTTGCCCAGGTCCTCCTGGGACAGCGCCCAGGCGAGGAAGACCAGGCTTATCACCAGGCCGATGATGAAACGCCGCGATTTGAACAAAATGCTAGCTCCGGTAAGGGTATTTATCGGTAGAACGTGGCGGGGGCCACACTTATTACGGCGTTACGATCTCGTGCTCGCTTTTGAGTTCTCTGTGAGGTTCTCAGCCCCGAAAATGCGGTCCTTGTACTCGCGGCTCAACACGCTGGATAGCCGCCTGCGGAAGAGCGCGTACCTGCGTATGCCCTTCCGGTGCAGCCAGACCTTACGTGACACGTTAAGCGTAGCGAGACCATAAATAACGCTGCGCTGGAAGTTGACGCTCGAGGCTTCCGGGAAATAGCGGGTCGGCACCGGCACCTCAGCGATTTTGAAGCCGAAGGCTACGGTCTGGGCTATCACCTCGCTGTCGAACACGAAATCGTCGGAATTGAGCAGGAACGGGATCGTTGTCAGCAGCCTGCGGGAATAGGCGCGGAAGCCGGTATGCGCCTCTGACAGGTCCGTGCCCAGGGCGAAGTTCTCCACGATGGTGAGAAACCTGTTCGAAACGTACTTCCAGAGAGGCATACCTCCCTGTAGCGTTGCGCTACGGCCGTTCAATAGGCGCGAACCGAGCACCAGGTCAGCCTTACCTTCCAGGATTGGGGCTATCATGGTGGGGATGCGAGTCGCATCGTACTGGTTGTCCGGGTGGAGCATAACCACCACGTCCGCGCCCTGGTTCAGCGCCTCTATGTAGCAGGTCTTCTGGTTCCCGCCGTAGCCCTTGTTCTGGACGTGTACTATGACGTCCAGGCCAAGCTGCCGGGCGATAGTCGCGGTATCGTCCTGGCTCGCATCATCGACCAGGATGACCTTGTCCACGAGGTGTTTGGGCAAGTCGCCGTGGGTCTTAGCAACCGTGCGGGCGGCGTTGTACGCAGGCATCACCACAACCACACGCGGCTTGCGGCCCTTGCTCCCGTCAGAGCTATGGCCCTCACCTGTTCTACGGACATTCTCCTGAGACTTGGAAACCATACGCCCCCTGGTGGCTCTTGCAATCATGAGGTACCCTACCTCGGACGTGGAATTGTAGCACAGGAATAAGAGCACATGCAACCGGCGCACGTACTCTCAATAGCACCTTTGATAGACGCGGCAGAAGATGAGTGGCTAGAGATACATTTGACGCGTGAGCAGTCCAGTGATAGAATCGCATAATATGCCGCTTGGCTGTGGCGAGCAAGTCTTACCCGCATATGCGTGCTGCCGTGTCGTCGCGCAACCCACAGCTTAGCATGAGTGCTCTACCATGTTGCTTCGCTCGGCCCCAGACAACCCAATATCACGGCGCTGGAGGCGTAACGTCAGGCGCGACGAACCTCTGGTGCAGGACGCGGTGATTGCCACGCGCGTTCCCTGGTGGGAGCCTGTCTCCATCTTCCTTGTCACGTTCGCGGTGCTGGCGCTCTTCGCGCCGCGCATCATGAC
This sequence comes from Chloroflexia bacterium, assembly GCA_036388595.1. GTDB lineage: Bacteria > Chloroflexota > Chloroflexia > QHBQ01 > JADMIH01 > JADMIH01. Next base: position 25,306 of record DASVRN010000130.1, on the reverse strand, counting down.
CCACCTCAACCCCGTCACGGGCGACGAGCCGTTCTACATGATGACCGCCATCAGCATCTGGGAGGACGGCGACCTCAACGAGTGCAACAACTACCGGCAAACCGACGAAGCACGCTTTCACCCGGCCTTCTACGATCCCTGGATGGGCTACCCCGAAGGCTGGCAGGGCTGGGGTTCAACCCCCTATCCTTTGCCACCCCACCCCGCGAAGTTAGTACCCGGCAGCCGCAGATGCGCGAGCACCGACCCCAGCGTGCCGCTCCCCTCAAGCGGCGCGCGCAGCGAGCTTTATTCCAAGCACGGACTGGGTCTGAGCCTGCTGATCCTCCCCGCGTTCGTGGCAGGTGGCAGGGAGCTTGTCGTCTACTTCCTGGTGGCGCTGGGGGCGTTGCTGGCGGCGAACGTCTACCTGCTGGGGAGGGAGAGCGCGAACCAGATATGGCCCGCCCTGCTCACCTGGGTCGCCTTCGCCTTTACCGTGCCGCAACTACCCTATTCTTACCTTATCTTCCCGGAGTTACCGGCGGCGCTCTTCGTGCTCTACGCCTTTCGCCGCATCCGGGTGTGGGACAACAGCCTGCTCCAGGTAGCCGCCATAGGAGCCAGCATCGCCTTCCTGCCGTGGCTGCACTATCGTTTCATACCTGTGAGCGCGGCCCTGTTCATCTACTTCATTTACGCCTCGGTAAAGCGCGAGACACGGCACCGCCCGCTCAGCTACGGACTGATTATCGGCCAGTCGGTCGTATCGACGGGCCTGCTGATGTACTTCTTCTATCACAGGTACCAGCAGGTAATCCCCAACGCCGCCGACCATGCGGGCAGCAGCGACGTCGCGGGCACGCTACGTGGAGCCGCGGGCCTGTTCATCGATGTACAGTGGGGCTTGTTCATCGCCGCGCCCGTTTACATACTGGCAATCGTGGGCGTCATCTTGATGGCGGGCCACAAGCCGCAGCGCCGCGACCTTCTATGGTTGGGGCTGGTGTTTGTGCCCTACTTCGGGGTGATAGCCAACTACGCCCAGTTCTGGGGGGAATGGTGCCCTCCCGCGCGCTACCTCGCCTCGATACTGCCCCTGCTGGCGATGCCCTTCGCTTTCGCGCTCGACCGAGTACGCAACGTGGGCTACTACGCTATCTACACCCTCTTGCTGGCGGTAAGCCTGGGTGCTGTAGCGGGCTACCTGTACCAGCCGCAGTGGATGTACCATCACCCAAGCGCCGACAGCTTGAACCACGTCATCACGAATGGTTTGCCAATTGCCTTACGGTGGTTGCCGGGTGACATCCAGGGTGTTATAGACCCCGCCGCGCTGAACGCCTCGCTCCCATCGTTCGTACTGCCATACTTTTATTACTTGCAAGAGCCGGAGTTTGGTGATGCGGCTTCGGCCGCCGCCTGGTCGAAGAGCGTGGGTCCGGCAATCACTATCGCCGCAATAGTGGCGCTGAGCCTCATCCTTGCCTGGTGGTCCCAGCGCAAGCGGGGTGCCACCCGACGGACTGCCCACGCCGTGGTAACGCCCACAGCAATCCTGCCAGCCACGCCCGTACAGGGTGCCCCAGCACACTCAGATAGCGCGACCGTGCCCTCCACCGCAGAGCGCCGCGACGAAGCCCAACCGACTTACCAGGGCTGATTCATAACGGGGAGACATCTCGAACGGTCCCTACTAGGAAGCAAGAAGGCCATGCACCAGACGTGCAAAGGGTGGGCCTTTGGCGCGACTGGCCTTGTTGTGTTGCAGACCTAGGGGTTCGGGTCGAAAAGCTGCACGCGATTATTTAGCCGTTCCAGCACGTACACGGTTCCATCAGCGCCCACGACGATGCCACTTGGAGCCGTGAACTGGCCCTCTCCCTGGCCTACCTCACCGAAGTAGCTCACAAGGCCCCTCTCGACCTCCACAACGGCCACGCGGTTCCTCTCAGGGTCGCTCATATAGATCCGCTTGCCATCCGGGCTGATCGCCAGCCTGGAACCCCCCGCGTCACGACCCACTGTCACCTGCCACTGCTGAGCGATGGTGGACGGGAGCAGGTGCGGATCGTCGGACGTGTTCTCGCTACCGGCCCGGAGTTGCAGTTGCACCAGCCGGTCGCGCAAGTCGATGGTGTAAACGATATCGGGCCGCGTGGGGTCGGCCAGCACGTCCACAGGCTGGTCAAGTGCGGCACCCTCGGGCCCTCGTATGTTCTCGACAATCTCATTCAGCACGGCGAGGGGTTGCCTGCTCAGCACCTGGTCGATAGAAGGGAAGGCAGCGAGCCGGTGCTGCCCCGTAACCGAGACGTACAGCCTGTGCCCGTTCTCCCCCTCACCCGCCGGGCCGACTGCCAGGCCGTTTGGGCCGTACATATCTAGCTGCCGCGCGGGGTAAGTGCCGACCTGCTGGCCCTCCGGGGTGAACACCTGCACCCTGGTCGTGCTATCCAGGACATAGACGTAGGTCTTTCCATCCGCGCCTTCGCCCACGGCCAGGTCGGATATCTCACCAAACTGCCCGTCAGGCGCTTCTCCGGCCTCCGGCTTGTAGGTCTCCGGCAGCGGGCTGCCCCAGGTGCGCACCACCCTGCCATCGGGGGCCAACACCACCACGCGCCTGTTGCCGCTGTCGCCCACATATACGTTCCCGGCGCGGTCAACCGCGAGGCCGCGAGGTTCCTTCAAGCCCGCGTCTGTCCCAAGCACGGCTTTTGGCTTTCTCACGTTAGCGGACACCTGTGAGCCGGGTTGTGGCTGCTGCACCTGGGCGCCGGGCGCGTCCGGTATTTCTGACTTGAGCCAGCTTCTCACCTGAGGCACCAACGCGGTAGGCGGAATTATGGCCGTCTCGCCGCCGGGCGGGCTCCAAAGCAGCTCAATCCGCGCCCCACCACCGGTTGAAGCGTAGCGCAGTTCAATGTCGTGCAGACCCGTGCTGAGTTGGACGTTGCCGCTCGGCAAGCCGGATGTGCCATCAATTACAACCGCGCCATCCACAAGCAGCGACAGGTTGGCAGGCACGGCCACCGAGAAGCCATACATACCCTCCTGGGCCACCTTAAGCTTGCCGTACCAGCGCGCAAGGTACGGGCCGTTGCCAAAGAGGTCGATTGCCTGCCTGAACCCCACGAACGGGTCCACGCGCCTCAATGTGACCTGCTGGCCCTTGACCGCGTCGGGTGCCTTGAGTAGGTCCGCCGCGGGGCCACTCAACGGGCCATGTACAAGCTCCGCTGTGAGGCCACCCGTTGGGCCTTTGTAGAGGAAGCGGGGCTGCACCGCCTGGGGCGCTCCACCCCCGCCCGCCCATTGCAGGCGGAGCTTGCTGTTCGCATCCACCAGAGTGCCGCTCAAGCGCACCTCGTGCACACCCTTCGCAAGCACCATTTCGACCGCTTCACCCGGCTTGAACTCAGCATCACCCAGCACAGTGCGGCCGTCAAGCTCCAGCTTCCCATCCGCGACGTCGCCATTGATTACGAATGAATAGATGCCATACTGCGGCGCTACCAACCCACCCTCCCAGGTCGCCTTGAGCGGGTAAGACACACCGGCTGGGGCGCGCCACGGTTCCACCGCCACGACCTGCCCTGCCTGTCCTTGCGGCTCGGGTTGCGCGCGCTCTGTGCCCAACCCAGGTTCCTCCCTCGCAAACGGCTCACCGGACGCTGGGCTGTAGGTGGCCTGCGCCACCTGGAAGGTCGCCAGTTGCTCCCGCGTCACTTTGTAGGACACGAACCGCTCCACACCGTCGGCGCTACGTATCGCCTCCTCGGTGCCACCGGGATAGTAAAGTCTCAGGAGCGGCAGGTACTCCCGGTTGTTCGGGTAGACGATGAAGGCCAGCCCTTTGCCGTTGCTGTCAATCGCGGGCAGGTTGTCGGCGGGCACCAGCATATCGAGGCCCTCGGTGTGCTTCGCGAGGAACCGCGTGCTCCCGTAATTGAAATAGGTGTCGTAGCCGCCCACGCCAAGTTGGTAAGCCTTATAGTCCGTGCCCAGGTCGAGCGCGTATCGCGCCTGGGTGGTGGCATCACAGTAGGGGCACGTCTCCACGAAATGGACGAAGTATTCCTGGACGGAGGTGTAGGTGAAGAAGAGGAGAGCCGCCACGATGGGCACAGTGGCCCACTTGCGGGCCAGAGACAGGCTGAAGGGCCACCCGGCCGCAAAGATACGGTCGAGCAGGGCGGCCGGAAGCAACATGAGCGCGGGCCAGGCACCCGTCACGCGTTGCAAGTTCGGCGTGTCAATGGTCAGCATGGAACCTAACATGCCGAACCAGAACCATATCCAGACCAGCCCGAAACGGCTGTCCCAGAGCTTCCAGGTCGCGTAGGCCAGCGAGAGCATCACGATAGCGGCCCAGAATGGCGGGAACATCGTGCCCCCGTGGTCCGAGTGCCGGTAGAAGAACACCTGGTCGGCCCTGCGGTAGAGCACATCGAGCGTCTCACGCCCTTGCTCGTAAATCAGCCGCGCCCATTCCACGGGGTGGGACATGACGGTCTGCACGGTAGAGCCTTGCGCGAGAGCGGGGTCGTAGTCCAGGTTGTAAAGCGCGAAGGTGAAGCCCTGGTTCGACGGGGAGAAAATAGAAGTCTCCTGCGCCCGGCCCATGATTACCTGGAAGTTGCTTTCCGCGGCGTAGACGAGGTACGGCATGGCGGTAATCAGCATAGCGGCCGCCAGCAGCATGAAGCCAAGCGCGTACCGCTTGAAGAAGTCGAGCCGCCACCGCACCAGGCAGTAGAAGCCCAGCGCCGCCGCCATCGGTATGATCAGCTTGCCCGCGGCGTAGAAGTAGAGGCTGAAACCCCAGGCGAGACCCGATAAAAGCCAATCGCTCCACTTGCGGTCCCTCAACGCCAGCACCATGTAGAAGAAACCGACGGCCCAGAGCGTGCCTGTGGGGGTGCTCTCGCCCGCCAGGCGGCTGAATTGCAGGGCCAACGGCGACACAGCCATGAGCGCCCCGGCGATGAGGCCCGCGCGAGGCCCCCACAGCAGCTTGCCCGTGCGGTACACGTACCAGACCGCGACGACCCCGCTGACGACCGACAGCATTCGGTCCGCGACCATATTGTGGTCGCCCAGCAGCCCCAGGAAGAAAGCGGTCAGGTAGAAGTAAAGGTTCGGCACGCCCCACCAGCCGGAGCCAAATATGAGCGCGTTGTTACCTTCGAGGATGCGCCGGGCGTCCATGCCTCGCTCGCCTTCGTCACCGAAGATGCCGGGGTGGTACTCCAGGTTGTACAGGCGCAGAGCCACCGCCACGAGCAATATGACCACGATCAGCGCCGCCGACCAGCGAGAGCTCATATCGGGCACGCCACGGCCAAAGAAATCGGTTCTCGGTCCCGGCAGAAGGCTCGACCCCCTGGGCCAGCCGGGCACACCCAGCAGCGCCACGAGAAGCGCGACAATGCCCCCTGCCCACAACCAGCCCCCCAGCGGTGACACGACGTTAGACCGCAGGACGAAAAAGGACCAAACCAGCAGCCCAACCGCCACCAGCACAGCAGGTCCGGTCACACGCCAGCCAAGCTGCGCCCGCAATTCCGCGACACGTGCAGGCAGCCTACGTCTGGGTGCCATAGTAACGCTTGCGGGTGGGGGGCTAGCCAGCATTGGCGCGGTTGCTTGCCTTGAGCCGTTGGTACCTCGTGCCTTGCGAACAATCACTGTTGCCTGAGGCGTGCCGCCGGGCACCCATGCCTCAAAACGCCGCCCGGCAGGCTGCTTTCCGCCATCTACCGGGGCACCGTTAGCAGGTGAGTTGTCCGCCGCAAGTGGTAACGCCCTGGAACCTGCCTTGCGCACCGGCAGCGAGGCGGAACCGCTGGCAGCTTCAGCAGGTGAAGTTATCGCGGAAGGTGTCGCATGTCCGTTCTCCGCGGCCGAGCCAGCGCCCAACGTGGGACCGGCTACCTCACGGTCAACAACTGAAGCTGCATCTTGTGTCGTGCGCCTCCGCGGGAGGGTCGGGTGCAGCAAGGAGAGAATCAGTACGATTATTGCTATGCCGTAGCAGAGGGTAGATAAGGGAAAGTCGTTGCGTTCCACCAGAGCGCGCTGGCCGTAATAGGCAATAGAGATTGCCAACAGGCCGCCGAACAGGCCCCGCGCCCTCCAAACCGAGGCGAGCACGTCGCCCCATGATGACCGTTCTTGCGGCGAGGCATGTTGTGTGATGGTAGCATCCGGCGAGGGGGCGACCGGGGCGCGGTCCGGCGCGACCACTTCTACAGGTGCCTCCACCTGCGCGGTCGAACGGACGAGGCTATTTTGCCCGGAATACTGAGATCGGTCCATTACTACGGCGTCTCACCCATGTCGAATACTTGTACCCGGTTGTTGACGCGCTCCAGGACGTACAGGGTACCGTCGGGCGCTACGGCGATCCCGCTTGGCCCCTTGAACTGCCCCTCGCCGCTACCGTCTGCCCCAAAGTAGCTCACCGCTCCGGTCTCGGTGTCAAGCACCGCCACCCGGCTCCTATCGGGGTCGCTCATATACACCTCTTTGCCGTCGGGGCTGATCGTCAACCGCGACCCACCCTCGGCACGGCCCACCGGCACGCGCCACTGCTTGCTGATGCGCCATACACCCGGTGTGGGCGTGCCGACCGCGTCAGCGTTACCGAATGGGGTTTGCAATTGTAGCTGTACGATACGGTCCTTCAAGTCTATACTATACAGGATTCCCGGGTTGGTTGGGTCGGCCACGCTATCCACAGGCTGCTCCAGCCTGTCCGACTCGTTACCCTCTATGCTCTGGACCATCTGCGAGAGCACCGTACCCCCCGGCGCGTCCTGGTACTCGGGGAAGGCGGGCAGGCTGGCGATCCGGTTCTGCCCTGTCGAGGCAATGTACAATCGTTGCCCGCTGCCCCCATCATCCGCGGGACCAACCGCGGCACCGTTGGGGCCGTAAAGCCCAAGGTCCCTCGCCGGGTAAGTACCCACCTGAGTACCGTCCGACGTAAAGACCTGCACCCTCTGGAGGGAGTCGAGTACGTAGACGTAAGTCACGCCGTCCGCCCCCTCGGCCACCGCTATATCGTTGATGTCGCCAAAGGTACCCTCCGGCGCTTCGCCCTCCTCTGGCTTGTAGTCCGACGGGACCGGCGCACCCCAAGCCCTGAGTACCTTACCATCCGGGCCAAGCACCACAACGCGCCGGTTGCCCTTGTCACCCACGTACATATTACCGGCTGCGTCCACGCCCAAGCCGCGCGGCTCCTTCAAGCCGGTGTCGGTGCCCAACACCACCTTCGGCTTGCGCGTCTCGTTGCCGGAAGAGGGTTCCTGGCCGGGTGCCGGAATTTCCGCTGGGGGTGGCTCGCTTGCCAGGGTCGCCGCATCTATGATACCCGCGTCCGTGTGCAGTACGTCGGGGCCGAGCAAGACCCTTTCCCGGCCCGGCGGCGTCCAGTATGCCTCCAGGTAGCCCGTGCCCGCCGACCAGGTGTAGCGCAGTTCGTACTTGTGGTCGCCGGCGTCTAGCTCCACCTGCCCGCCCGCTTGCACCGGCTGTCCGTTGGCCCGGATGACAGTCACGAGCTTATCATCTACGAACACCGCGCTATCCCCATTGGAATGCACGTCAAACACGTATATCCCCGGCTCTTCAATATTCAGCGTCCCGGTCCAGGTAGCATACAAGGGGCCACCGATGGTCGCATCCGGGCTGTGCCGGAAACCCAAGAAGCCGTCCACCCGGCTTGCAATCGCCTTGGGTTGTTCGGCAGTTGCACCACCGGGTAGCGCCGCTACGTCCAGGCCCTGTTGGCTGCTAATCTGCCCGAACAGGGCCTGCCCCGGCCCGTTCCAGAGGTACTGCCGGGCCACGGGAGCGAGTTCAGTAGCGGCGGGTGCCCACCTTAGCGTCACTTGCGATGCCGCGTCCGCCAACACGCCCGTCAGCACTACTTGGTGTGGCCCCCTTGCCAGCAGCAACTCAGTCTCGGCCGTCGGTGCCTGCGCGGTTGTGCTCAACACCAGCGTGCCGTTGAGGATCAAGTTGCCATCCCCCTGCGCGTCCATTGCCAGCCGGTACCTGCCCATGCTAGGGGCGACTATGGAGCCTGACCACGAGGCGGTCGCGGGGAATCTGAGGCCGTCCGGTGGCGGGGTGGTGCTACCAATGCCGCCCTCGGACCGCTCCACCGGCTCACCCGTGGCGGGCCTGTAGGTTGCCTGCATCTGACGGCGCGCCTCAAGCTGCTCCTTCGTTACGTGGTATGAGGTAAGCAAGTTGGAAGGGCTGTCCGGCGGCCCGTAAAGGAACTCCTTCTCCGCGCCCCCCGGATAATAAGTGCGGAGCACAGAGAGGTAGTGCCTGTTGAGCCCCCAGACCATGAACACCACATCGCGCTCCTGGTTGTCAATCACCGGCAGTTCGTTCGTGGGGTTGGTCATGTCCTCGCCTGGAGTGCCGTGGTTTACGAAGCGGTTGTCGCCGTGCCCCCAGTAGAGTTGGTGCATGCCTAAATCGTAGTAGTACGGCGTCGGCTTGCCTTCAGCGACGACCTGCTGGTTCATCTCACGAACGAAGTAGGCCTGCCCCGCGACGTCCCTGTAAGGGTATGTATTCAAGTAGCGGTCGTAATCGGTGGCGTTTTGCAGCCCCAGGTAAACCAGCGTACCCACAACCAGCACGGCGGGCACGGCGCGGGCCAGTACGGGCTGCCAGCGTACCCTGCGAGTCTTCCTGGCCGCTCGCACCCTCCCGAAGGCGTTGTAGAACTCGGCAGCCAGCTTGTTCAGTGGGAGGGCGATGAAGATAGCCAGTACGGGCACAAGGCCCACCATACGGGGCATGTACGGCGCGTCAATCGTGAGCACCCCACCGGCCAACACGGTGCCCCAGAACCAGATAGACAGTATCGCAAGACGGTGGTCCCGCCACCTCCACAGTGCCCAGGCGATGCCCAGTATCAGCAGTGCCGCCTCTATCGGCTTGGCGGCAGGTTCTCCCGTGAAAGTGAAGAACGAGCTATTGTCCGCACGGTAGGTGAACATGGATAGCGTCTTATTTGCCTGCCCCCAGAAGACGCGTGCGAAGAAGCCGTCCTCCGCCACCTTGACGCTGAGAGGCGTCTGCTCGAACACCACCGGCAGGAACGGGTAGATGTCGTTGGACGTAGGCACGCGCAGGCCCAGGTACAGTGGGTCGTGGCTGGCCTGGTATTCGTTCGCCATCCTCGGCTCGTTCGTGGGGTACAGGACGAACTTGTCGTTCGAGCGGGCGTTCATCTCCACCTGGTGGTCCAGGTAGAACACCCCCCACGGCGAGGCCATGCAGAGGCAGGCCACGGCGAAGATAAGCAGCTTGGAAAAGTAGGGCCTGGAGCGCCGCCACTGTCCTACGAGCGCGCCCCTTAATGTATGCAACCGCGAGCGCAGTTTGTCACCCCGGCGCAGGTCCATATAAGCGCCCGGCAGCCCTACCAGTGGCATGAACACGAACAGGTATCCCAGCATGCCCGCAATAAGGAAAGGCGTGAGCCTGCCCGCGAAGTAGAAGTACAGCGTCAGCATCGAGCTAAAACCGGCAAGCACGAAATCGAGGCTCCGCATGCTACGCAAGCCCCTCGCCAGGAAGTAGACGCCAAGCACCAGGAAAAAGGGCGTCATGATGTTGTTGAGGCCCAGCTTGCCGAAGTAGATCGAAACGTCCATAATCGCCAGCAGGACGCCCGCGATGAGAGCCGTTCGCACGCCGAACCACATGCGCACCAGCAGGTAGAACGGCACCAGCATGAGCACGCTCAGGACCGTGGAGAGTATGCGCAGGCCGAACAGGGTCTTGCCGAAGAGGGTCATCGAGCCTGCGGCGGCAAAGAAGGAGAAGTTGGGATGAGCGAACCAGCCGGTCATGAAGGGTGACACCTGCCCGCCCTCCATGATGCGGATGGCGTCCATGCCGGTCTCTCCTTCGTCGCCGTGCATTCCCCCGGTGAGGTCGTCAAGCCGGTACACGCGCAAGAAGAACGCCAGCACCACGATTGCGAGTACCAACGCAAGCTCCACCAGGAACAGCATACGTACCGTGTCACGGTCTTCGTTATCGATGGCGACGGCGTTCGGGTCGCGTAGCTTCGGCCGCCTCTCGCCGATAAAGGCCGACATAAGCAGCCCTAGGCTCATCAACCACCCCACGCCACCCACGGCCGAAAAGTAGTTGCCGCGCAAGACGTTGGCGCTGTAGAGGTTGAGGAGGAGCGCCACAAAAATTACAAGGTACCGGGGCCAATCCTTCACCACACCGGGGAACCTGGCGTGAAGCATTGCGCGCACGCTTGCAAACTTGGACCCAGACGTGGTCTGTGGCGCAGCCGGTGTTACGGCAGGAACTTCCGCCCGGCTTCGAGAGCGCACGGGGAGAGTAGTGGTGGTGGGGGTGGCGGGGCCGGTGTAGGGTACTGCCGTGCCCTCAACTCGGTGCTTGGGGCGAACAGGCAGGGTCGAAGCCGCCGGGGCTGGTACGGTTGCCTCAGGTGCGGTTACGGCCCTGGCTTCGGCTTCCTTTGGAAGACTACCTTCCTCAGGCACGACTTCAACAAGGACGCTCTTGTTGCGATAGGTGCCGAGCCAGCCCACAATGATAAGGAAGATGGCGAGCACGTACCAGCGAATGGAGGCGACCAACTCCTTGTCAACGATGAGGGCCTTCTGCGCGTTCATGGCAAACGCAACCCCGAGCGCCCCAAGCCACAGTCCTTTTGTTCTCACCAGCCAGGAGGCAGCGCTGTAAAGAGCATGCGGTTTGGGTTCAGGTTCGGGTGCCGCGATAGGCGCTACGGGTGTGGGCGTGGACAGAGACGACGCCATATTACCTTGAGACGGGCGGCGCACGGGCAGGGAGCCACTCGCGCCATCGGAGGAGTGACCATCCGGCTGCACGGAAATCAGCGGAGGTGATTCGGCATGCCCGTTGGTGCGCTCGCCGGACGCGCCGGGGGCGGAGGCGTCGGGTAGCACGCGGTCGGGATCTGTCGTGTGATCACCCTTGCTAGCTGCCTCTTCAGGCAACCATGGTTTCATAAAGGAGGCCCTTTGCGCTCAGTTTCGTGTAGCCGTCGATACGCAGTTACTTGACGGCAAAGTGAAGGGTCGCCGCTCGGCTTAAAGTGGCAGCAGGGGCCGTTTATAGCACGCGCCCAGCACTCACATCAGGCATCAGGATATACCATTTCTCGGCCAGGGCAGAGCAGTCCCACTCACGAACAATTGTAAGGCACGCGGATAGGGCGCGTCAACAAACAAAGAGGGGCACCAACATGGGTGCCCCTCTTTGCTACGGAATGCCTAAGGACCGATCTTGCCCATGTTCACCACGCCGTGCGCGGTCGTATCCACCACCACGACATCGCCGTTCGGTGCGACCGTGATGCCGGTAGGGATCTTCAGGTTGATCGCGCCCGCGTTCTTCTGCGTGGCTAAGAGTTGGCCCTGCGGGTTGAACTTGAGCACGGCCGCCCCGGTCGGCGCGGTGGCGTACACGTTACCCTGCGCGTCTACTGCCAGGAACGGCTCCAGGTACACGCCCGCTTCCCAGTTGGTGCCAGGCACCGGCCACTGGGCCACGGGCCTGCCCGTGCCGTCGAACTTCTGGATGCGGCGGTTGAGGCTGTCGGCCACGTACACGTTGCCCTGACCATCTACCGCGATGCCGATTGGCTCGTTCAGCTCGCCCGGCTGGTTGAAGGCGTAATTCTGGGCTATGCGCTCCGGCGTCAGGTTGCTGCTTATCTGGCGCACGAACTTGCCGTTCGCGTCGAATATGCTCACGCGCTTGTTGCCTGTATCGGTCACATAGACGTTGCCGTCGGGTCCAACAGCTATGCCGCGCGGCCCGTAGAACTTGGTATCTCGGCCAGGATCGGCAGCGCCCGCCGCGTCAGCAAGGCTAACGAATTCGCCCCACGTCGCCAGGAACTTGCCGTCAGGTCCGAACTTCTGCACCCGGTGGTTCCAGGTGTCGGCCACGTACACGTTACCGGCTTTGTCCACCGCTATGCCGCCGATACCCGTGCCGATGCCGTTGTCGTTAATAGGGTTGAACTGACCGTCCCCGGTGCCCCTGCCGTTGCCAATAAGAGACTGGAACGTACCGTCAGGTCCGAATTTCTGGATGCGGAAGTTGCCGGTGTCGGCCACGTAGAAGTTGCCCGCCGCGTCGGTGGCGATACCGCGAGGCAGGTTGAACTGGCCCCGGCTCGCCCCCTGCGCGAGGTCGAACATGCCGTAGACCTTGCCATCGTCTACCGTCTCATCTTCCGTGGTGCTGATAACGCCACCCAGGCCCACCTGCGGCGCGAGGTCGTTGCGCACGTGCAGGTAGAAGTTGCGCGAGCCGAGCGGCAGGCCCGGATCGCGGTACAGCAGGAACCTCATCCCGTTGCCGAAAAGCCAACCCAGGGCCTTGCCGAGGTCGCCCTTGCCATCGGTCTTGTAGGTCTCCTCGGGGAACCACCAGTTGAGGGCATAGCGGTTGGTGGTGTACTTATCCTTGATGAACTCTTTGAAGTAGGCGGTGTTCTCGGTCTGTTCGCTTACCAGGATCACCGGGGCGTTGGGAGCAATCCGGTTGGCCTTGTCGGCGTCGGGTATTTCTTGCCCGTTCTGGAAGTAGTTGAAGTACTGCTTCCCCTTCTGCTCGCGGAAGTACCAGTCAAGCGGCCACTCGATGGCGTCGTTCTGGTCGATGAAGATGGCGAGAGTGTGGCCGCCCGTCACGTCGTTAGCGTTGCGCCCGTCGAAAGCGGTCACGTCACGCGCCAGCCGCTCCACCATAGCCGTAACAATCGGCACGTCGGGCGACGACTGGGTGTAAATAAGTGGCTCCACAGGTACGTCGCCATGCTGGTACACGGCCAGCGACATCGACCGCACGCCGTAAGCGGCCAGCAGTATGGCAAAGGTCATGGCTACCACCGCGACCGCCCTGCTCGGGGCCATCTTGTAAGATAGCCACCCCGACAGCGCCAGCAGTCCCACCACCACGACTATCAGCCCGACTGTGCGGAGGAAGTTCTGCGCCTCTGCCGTTTGGCCCGAAGTCGCGGGCATGTTCCCGGTGAAGTGCGCGATGGTCACGAACAGCGAGACGATGAACAGCAGGATGGTGACACCCAGGAAGATGCCGCCGCCCTTGCGCGCCTCCCGCCAATCGACGCGGGTAATCAGCGCGCCCAAGCCGACCGCCGCCAGCAAGCTGAACGGCATCGCGATGTGCATGTTCAGCCACGGCAGACGCTCGCCCGCCATCGAGAACACGGCTAGAGAACCGAACGACCAGAATGCCAGGAACGATAGGGCGAAGCCCCGCGTGCCCTCCATGCTCGGATAGCGCACGCCGTATTGGTCTTCCGGCCCTTCCGTGACGATATCGACGTCATCCGGCTGCCTCTCGTCGGCCCGGCCCCGAGCCAGCCTTACAAAGAGCCACACGGCCGTTGCCAGTCCTGCCAGCAGCGCCAGAGGCTCGTAGATAGGCATCAACAGCAGCATGTAATAGAACTCGGGCTGCGCGCCGCGGTTCACCTCGTGCTGCCCCAGCCAGTAGAGGGGGCCTTTAATGCCCGTCCAGATAAGCTGAGGCTTGATCAGCATGTTGGTAAAGAGCACGGCGTAGATGCCGAAGAAGGTAAGCACCCCGCCCAGCAGCGTCCACGGCCGCGCCATCAAAGCCGACCACGCACTCTGGACAGGGTTCACGTCCTCGTCGCCCACCAGCGTGCGGAGCCCGGCGGTCGCCCTGTTGGCAAACGTCGGGAAGAGGAAGAACGCCAACAGCAGGAACACCACGAAGACCACCGTCAGCAGGTAAGTTAGCTCGTGGCTGGCGAAGGCAATAGCGTAACCTATCGCCCCCAGGTAGACCCACTTAGATTGGTGGGTGCGGACGAACCATAGTATCGCGATGAACAGGAGCGTGATACCCGCCAGCGCAAACACGTCGTGCCGCAGCGACCGGGAGTAATAGTTGATGCTTGGCGAGAAGATTACCAGGAAGGTGGCTATCAGCGCGCCTACCCTGCCGATGAAGGGCCGCATCAGCCAGCACAGCCCCACCAGGAGGATACCGAACAGCGCGGGAGCCAGGCGGGCGTTGTAGTCGTTCGACCCGAACAGGAAGAACATCAGTGCTGTGGCGTGGTACAGGAACGGCCCATGATAGGTGGGGTCGTAACCGCCCTCGTGCCCGGCGGTGGTGGTGTAATTGCCGGTCTTCAGGAAATAGTCTGAGTAATAGGCGTGTATCGATTCGTCGTGGTGGAAGGCGCGAGGCCCAAGGTCCACCAGTCGGCTGAAAGCTGCAACCAGCATCAGCCCGATGAACGCCACTACCTCCCAGTTAAGGGCGGCCAGGTTAAGTGCCCTATCGAGAAGCGGCTGGGCAAGCTCCTCCCGCCGCGTGGGGGCCAGGCTAGATCCCATATCCGTGCGTGCGCTAAGTCGGCGTCTGTCCATGATCTCCTTTATTCCTAATCAAGTTCCGAGTTCCAAGTTCCGAGTTCCGAGTGCCGAGTTCCGAGTACGATGTTCCAAGAACCCACCGGGGCCAAGAGTACACAATACTCAGCACTCGGAACTCGGAACTCGGAACTATCAGGGTATGTCTTCCGAAGGTATAGGCTGGTACTGCAAGTAATGGTAGTAGGGTGCGATGTCTTTACGTACGAAGACCAGCATATCGTACGAGCCTAGAGGCTGCGGCGTCTCCCTGAAGAAGAGGTACTTCCAGAGGGTCGCCTGGTTGTCCGGCTTAGTGAACGTGTCACCGAGCTTGACCGCCAGCAGACCGGCGGTAGCGAAGGGGGCGGTCTTGGGGGTTTGCCCTTCCGCCAGTCCCGAAATCAAGTTCTTCTTGTACCAGTCTTCGGGGAACCACCAGCGCATCGCGTAACGCTGCGAGGTGTAGTTCTTGAGAAGCTCGGTGTTGCTATTCTTGGTGTCATACCCGAAGACCATGATAGGTACGTCGGCAGCCGGTTGCGGTTCGCCTCCACCTATAAACTGCGCGTTCTTGAAGTTGTGGAAGTACCAGCTATACGGCCACGAGACGTCGCTGTCGTACAGCACCTTCACGTCGTTCCTGCCCGTGGTCGCAACCGAGTAGTCCTTTATCTCCTTCATGGCGCGGGTCACGTCTGGCGAGGTCTGCACGTAAACAGCCATCTCTTTGGGCACGTCCGGCTGGAAGTAGCTCAGCATCATCGCCGAACGAAATTCGTACAGTAGGAATACCGAGAATAGCCCCACCGCGAGGTATCTGAGCGCGCGGCCGGGACCCACCCACGCGATGAACGCTATTACCAGCGCCGCCGCGAGGCCGGGCCAGAGCCACGTCCATGACCAGGTCGCGAAATTGTTGTTCAGTGCGATCTGGAAGTTCATAGTCATGGCCCACGACATCGCGAACAGCACGAACAGGGTCAGGAACGCAAGCGCCGGGAAATTCGAGTCAGGCGAATTCCAGGCGACCCAGGGCGGCTCCTGCCTGCGGGCCACGGCCACGGCTGCGCCTCTACCCCTGCCACCCCGGCGTGCGGGTACCGGAGGTGGAGGTGGGGCACCACGCCGGGCCGAACTGTGGGCCGAAGTGTGCGCCGAGGGTCGCTGCCGCTGAGGGCCTCGCCCGCTACTCATCGCCAGCACCTGTCCACCCTGCAAGTCGAGGGCAGTAGTGCCTCCGCTCGGCAGGGCACCCGCCACCTGAAAGCCGGGCTGCGCCAGCCGGGCCAGCGTGGACCGCATCATGCCACCGCTTGCCAACGACGGGGTGCCGGGGCCATACGCGACGTAACGTCCGTCGTACGCGGCAGCCTCCTCAATCCTCTCCCGCCTGCGGGCCATCATCGACAGCAGCAACGCGCCCAGGAAGAGTGAAGCCAGCAGCAAGGCGGGCCGCACCATGTGCACCATGAGCCAGGGCATCTTCTCGCCCGCCCAGCTATAGATAGCGGTCACGCCGAACAGCCACCAGATCAGGAAAGCCGCCAGGAACGACTGGTAAGTGGCGAACGGCACGGTCCTGTCCACGTTGAACATGCCATACCGGGGTGGGTTGCTTGAATAACGTGCGGCGGCCTTCCTGTTGCGCAGCCACCTGAGGCCGCGCCAACTGAAGAACACCGTCCCGGCCAGGCTGAAGAACACCGCGATCGGTTCGTACAGGGGAATCAGCAGGAAGTAGTAATACCAGGGCTGCGAGCCACGCTCCACGCCGTGCTGGGCCATCCAGTAACCCAGCGAGCCGAAGAAGCCGGAAATCAAGCCTCTTGGTATGTCGGTGAAGAAGACCGTATAGAAGACCGTGTAGATGGCGGCTATGATTGCCAGGCCGACTAGCAGCACCGACGGCCGTGCGAAGAGCGCCCCGATCAAATGCGGAATAGAACCCGCCTGGTACCGCCCCAGTATAGAACCGGGCTTCGGGTCGAGCCTGCGCGGGTCCCACAACTCGCTCGCGGCCTCCGGGTCGTAAGGGGTCGCCGGCGAGGCCGCGCCAGGTGCCTCCACGCTCGCGGCTGCGGGCTGAATTGCTTCAATTGTTCCGGGAGCCATCCCGTTGCCGTCGCCACGCGACACACGCGTCTGAAGCGTGCCCCCGTTCCCGTTACCACGCTCCGGAACCGACACCCTGGTCCGCGTTACCACGGGCGCGGCGGGCGGGGCCTCTTCTAGGCGGCTGCGCTCCCCGCGGAACAGGATGGTAAGCGCGATGAGATATGCGATGGTGAGGAACATCGCACCGAGCACCAGCGGGTGCGTGAACAGGTCAAGCATAAACTGCCAGATCACGTCATACCTGGGTCCTACGTCCGGGATGATGGGAAGCGGAGCCATAGTACCGCTACCCGCTATGATCTGGTGGCTTGCATCCCGCTCCATCATGTTCCCGCGCATGAAGATCACCAGGCCACCCAGGAGCGCGCCATATACCGCGGTTGCGGCCATTACCGCGTAACCCGATTGAATTACGAACAACAGCGCGAAGAATGAGACTATGACCGCCGTGCTCAGGTACGAGGCCTCTTTGATCGTGAACATGAGCGACAGACCAGCGGCGAAAATGAAGAAGTCGGCCGGCTTCCTGTTCGATACGAAGCGCCACAGCCCGACGATCATCAGCATTTCAGTCGCGGAGAAGATCGCGTCCTCGCGGGCCATGCGGCTGAAGTACAGAACGCCGGGAGACAGAAGCAACAGGAACGAGGCGATAAGGGCGGGCACCCTCCCCATCTGGCGGCGCAGGAAGAACGGGGCCATGACGACCCAGATGCCGCAGAAGGCGGAAGCCATGCGCGCAGACATCTCGCTCGTGCCGAACAGCCAGTACATGAACGCGATGAGGTGGAACTGCAACGGCCCGTGCATCATCGGGTCGTGGATGTAGCCGGAGCCGTTGTACAGGTTGTTGCCGTATACCGCGTGCAGGCTCTCGTCGTGGTGGATGCCCCGGTTGCTCAGGTCCCACAAGCGGGTGAGGATGGCAAGCGCGAAGAAAGCGGCCCAGAGAAGCCCCTCAACCGTGATGTGGACGTGGAAGCGGCGCGTGCTACTCTCAGTTTCGACCGCCTCAGCAGGCTCCTCAGCTACGGCAGCCGGCACGGGCTGAGTCTGAGCGGGCGGAGCGCCGGCCCCGCGCCTGGCCTTGGGCGGCAGGGCTACACCCGTTGATGACACGGGGGCCGAGACTACCCTCTCTTCGGCGGGTGCCATTACTTCGCTCGCCGCGAAGTCGGTGGGCGTTTCGGGGGCGTCAGGGACGTAGTGGACGCGGCGCTTGCGCTTGGGCAGGGTCAACACTACCTGCGGCGATGCGGGCTGGACTGCGTGGCCGTTGCCGTCGTAGGCGCTCCCATCCTCGGTGCCGGAGCCGTCTTCGAGGGAGGCGTACCCGTTGCCGGACTCCAGCTCCGCGCCCGCCTCATGCCCGGTCATCTCAGGGTAGCCGTCAGCGGGCGGACCGTCCGCAACGCTCTCTCCGGTGGAGCCGTCGGGGGTAGCAGTGGAGCCGGGGTAGTCCCCGGAAGCGTCCGTGTTCGGGCCTTGCACCCGGTCACGATGGCGCTCAGTTTTCATAAGACTCCTTGGGAACCAAAATGGGGTGGGCCTGCGCCTCTAAATACGCGTTCGCTTCTGACAGGAAGATCCTCAAGCAGGCCTTTGTTGATATGGGGGAATCTCGCCGCGATAATACGCCAGTTAGAACTGATTGTACCTTAACTAGCAAACGTGCGCAAGCAAATAAAAGTTACAACGATTACAGAAAGCTTACGTATTCCCCCCGTCTATCGGATCTTCGGGCGACTCCATCAAGGGCCGTTTCACGCCCGCCGCAAGCGTGATAGCCTTAAACCCGAAGCGGCCGCGAATAGAGTCAAGGCTGGTATTGAGTTGCTGGTTCCGCTCCTGCGCCTTCGACTGCCAGCCCCAGGAAGACTGCTCCGGCCCCTGCGCGTTTGCCCCGGTGGGCCGTGCATCCCTCGCTTCCATCCGCGGCTGCACCTCACCGCTGTGCAGCAAGTTGGCCGTGCCTACACCTATCAGCCTGACCAACTCGCGCCCGCTGCCCAGCCCCGTAGCCTTAGCAGCCGCCTCCAGCAAGCCGGTTGCTACGGTGTAGATAGTATGGTCGGAGTCGGTGGCATCGGGGATGGTGACCTGCCGGGTAATGAGCCTGCCAAACCCGGAGCCTTCCGGCGTCCAGACCCTGTGCTTCGGTAGCAGGCGCAGCTTGATGTAGACGCACCTTGCTCGAAAGTGCTCTTGCCGCAACTGCCAGGCCACGCGGTCGGACAGCAGCCGCACCAGGGCCTTGAGTTCGTCCAGGTTGCCCTCATCCTCGGAAAGGGTAGTTTCCCGGCTGATGGACTTGGGGTCGCCCGGCGGCTCAACCGGGCTGTTGTCGATGCCCAGCGCCCTGTGCTTGAGGCTAGCCGCCTGCTCGGCTCCGAAGAGCGCCGCCAGACGCGCCTCTGGGTAGGCAGCGAGTTGGCCTATGCTGCTTATGCCCAGTGCGTATAGAGCCTCCCCGGTCTTGGGGCCGACGCCGGGTAGCGCCCGCACCGACATGGGGGCCAGCACCTGGGCTTCCGCCCCGTGAGGCACCACTACGAGACCATCCGGCTTCTCCATGTCGGAGGCGATCTTGGACATCAGCTTGCTGGAAGAGATACCCACCGAAGCGGTCAGCCCTGTGTCCTCCCTGATGCGACTCTTCAGCTTCTCACCAATCTGGCGTATCGGTCCGCCCGCTAGCTCACTGCCCGTCAGGTCGAGGAAGGCTTCATCCAGCGACATAGGCTCGATAACCGGGCTGAACTCCGACCAGACGCGACGGAGTTCCCTGGCAACATCGCCGTAACGGCCGAAGCGGCCCGGCAGCACCACCGCATCGGGGCAGAGGGCCAGCGCCCTGGCAAGCGGCATAGCAGAACGCACACCAAAGGCCCTCGCCTCATATGAAGCCGAGGCTACCACGCCGCGCATGCCCTTGATGAACTCAGGCGGCCGGGGTAGCCTCTTCGTCTCATGGGCAAGCTCGCGCAATTTCTCCATAGACATAGGCGAGTTGCCGACGATGACCGGGAGGCCCTTCAGCTCCGGCTTATCGAGTTGCTCCACGGAGGCGAAAAAGGCGTCCATATCGACGTGCGCTACCCACCTCACCGGAGGTCTGCGCCAGTTCGACCAGCCTTTAGTCCCGCCTTCCTGCACCATTAACAGCCGTCCTTTGCCGCTCAGGACGACCATAACATAGAACTAATGTTCCGTCAATCGTTTCCACATGGCACAGGGCACGTTCTAAACGCCAGGACGCAAAGACGCGGAGGACGCGCCAAGTAGTTAAGGCTAAAGGAAAAGTAGATGTGAGTTGTCCGTACTCAAATCGGGCCGTTGCCTGTCAACTTACTACTGTAAGGTCTCGGGGCGCGTGATTGCAGCGGACTGCGCCTTGTGGGGTCAAATAGACGATGTCCTCTATGCGCACGCCGAACTTGCCCGGCAGGTAAATACCAGGCTCAATGGAGAAGGACATACCCGGTTCCAGCCGCGTGGGGTTGCCTTGCACCAGGTATGGAGGTTCGTGCCCGTCGAGGCCGATGCCGTGTCCCAGGCGGTGCATGAAGTACTGGCCGTAACCCGCTTCCACGAAGAGGTCGCGAGCCGACGAGTCCAACTCTTCACAAGTCATGCCGGGCCGGGCTGCGCGTACGGCAGCCTCCTGTGCCGCGTGCACAAGGTTATAAACCCGCTCCATCTCG
This sequence comes from Chloroflexia bacterium, assembly GCA_036388595.1. Classification (GTDB taxonomy): domain Bacteria; phylum Chloroflexota; class Chloroflexia; order QHBQ01; family JADMIH01; genus JADMIH01. The sequence continues at coordinate 5,031 of DASVRN010000130.1, read as the reverse complement.
GAGTTGCTGTCGGGCGGGGAGCCGACGAAGACCGTGCGGGTAATGTCACAGTAGTAGCCTTGTAGCGGCCCGCCGAAGTCGAGCACCACAGCATCACCGGGTTGGATCACGCGGTCCCCGGCGTGGTGGTGTGGGGAGGCGCTGTTAGACCCGGAACCAACAATTGCGAAAATCTCGCCTTCCACGCCTTCGGCCTTCAGCAGGCTCGCCAACTCCTGCGAGACCTCCAGTTCCGTGCGGCCCGCGAAAGGACTTGTGACAATCCTTGCGAACGCTCGGTCCGCGGCGGCCCCAGCCCTCTCAAGCAGGGCTAGCTCGGCGGGGGACTTGATTTGCCGGACGGCGCTGAGTACCGGCGCACCCGGTGTGAAGGTGGCGCGAGGCAATTCTACCTGCAAGCGCAACAGGAAGACAGACCAGAGCTGGTCGCTCGCGCCAATCGTGTAATGCGCGCCTCCTGGGTGCCCCGTCGGCCCCGCCACCAGTGAAGCCACCAGCCGGGCGGGGTTGTCGCTCTCTCCCCAGGGCACCACCTGCACGTCGGGCGGCATAGGCGGCAGGCTTGGCGCTTCAAAGGCCGGAAGCACGATATAGGCCGGGGCTTCCTGGGGCAGCAGCAGGACGGTCAGGCGCTCGCTGGGCCGGTTCTGTATGCCGGTGAGATAATGCAGGTCGGCGGAGGGGCCAACAACGAGGTAATCCAGGCCGTGCGCCCGTAGTTGCGCCCTCGCGAAGGCAAGCCGCTCGCCGTGGAGCACAACTTCGGGCGGCGTGTTCGACAGGTCAAGCGTGCTCGACATTAGCTAGACCTGCGCCCCCACACCTAGCCGCGTCTTGGTCTCACCGTCCTCGGGCGTGGCAACCACGAGTTCTCCGGCTTCCGCACGGGTCTGTTCGGCGGCTGCGGTGATCTCCTCCAGCTTCTCTTCACTCTCGTGGGCTGCCTTGAGGTCGGCCACAACCACCTGTAACGCACCCGCCAGCGGCACCGCCACGAGCGCCCCCGCAAGCCCCGCCAGCGTCGCCCCGAACAATATGCTGATTATTACCGTCAGCGGACTAATACCTACCGAGTTCTTCATCACGCGCGGGATGAGCACGTTGCCCTCTATGGTCTGCAACACGATGGCAAAGATTATCACCATCAGCGCCTTGTCGAACCCGCCCCCCGGCTGCGTCATAGCCACCAGTATGGCAGGGGCCGTACCGATGTAAGGGCCAACCAGTGGTATCGCCTCCGCTACCGCGATGAACAGCGCCAGTGCGGGCCAGTACTGTATGCCCATCAGGAAGTACCCGACAGCACTCACCGCGCCCACTATCGTCATCAGGAGCAGTTGCCCACGCACCCAGCCGCCGACTTTCACCTCGATGTCGTCCCAGACCCGTCGCACTCTATTGGCGCGTTTCGCGGGGAGCCACGACATAATGGAACGCTTTATGAGGGTACGCTCGCTGAGCCAGTAGAAAGCCACCACGAAGATGGTGATAAAGGCGAAGAAGATTTCGGCGATGAGGACCGCCGTATGCGCCGCCGTGGCTACCTTCTCTTCTTCCGGGACAACCACCGAAGGATCGCCTTCGGGACGTCCGAACTGGTTGCCTATAGCCTGTAACGCGTCCGCGAACAGGAGTCCTTGCTGCCGGATGACCCCGCTATCCCATTTTGTCACTTCGGTTTCCATCTGGTCGGCAGTCTGCTTCAGTGAGTTACCAAGCGCGCCTACCTGTTGCAGGATGACGGGGAGAGTGAGCCAGCCAATCAGGGCTATCACGAGGAAAAGCCCAGAATAGACGATGAGAATGCCCGCGCTCCTGTTGAAGGGACCGCGCCGAAGCAAATTCACCACCGGCTCAATCGCGGTGCCGAGGAGTATGGCTATGAATAGCAGCAACAGGATGTGCAGCATGCTGTACATGGCCCACGCCACGAACAGCGTCAGCAGCACGCCCGCGGTCGCCATCGCCACCGAAGGGATCTTCATGCGATTGACTTCCACGCCGACGTGGAGGGGCCGTAGCTCGCCGCCTACGGGCTGCCCTGTATCCGTCCCGTTCTCGTCCTCGGCGGCTGCTGGTACCGTGCTGTTGTGTTCTTTGGCTGCTTCGTCAGCCTTGTTGCCGTTGCTCATCTTGTGTTGTGTCCTCTCTTGACGTTTCCTTCTGGGGCAAGGCTTCACCCGAGGCAAATATTCGATTGCGGCCCGCCCGCTTGGCCTGGTAGAGCGCGGCATCGGCCTTGGCTATCAGCATCTCCGGGTTGCGGGCGTCCTCCGGGAAGGAGGCGAGGCCGATTGAGACGGTCGGAACTTGCACCATCAGCGGCAGGTTTGTGGTCGCAAGCACCTCCGTCTTGTCCCCGATCTGACTTGGGCTGGCAACCGTCTGGCCGCTCTGGGTAACAACCACGGTCGAGTTTTGCAACGACCGCAGTATCCTCTCGGCCATAACCCTAGCCTGGACCTTGTTGGTCTCAGGTAATATAACGGCAAATTCATCGCCCCCGTAACGGCATGGCACGTCAGGTTGTCGAGAAGAATTGCGAATGGCCGACCCCACCGCCTGTATGACTGCATCGCCCACCGGGTGCCCGTAGGTGTCATTGAGCGGCTTCAGCCCATCCATGTCGATCATAGCGACCGTCATTGGCTCGGCGTAGCGCACGGCCCGGCGCAATTCTTCGTTCAGCCGCTGTCGGAAATAGTCCTTGTTGTAAAGCTGGGTGAGTGGGTCGCGAATGGCCCGCTTCTCCAGGTCACGCACAGAGGCATGGTAATAATTCTCAAGCGAGCTAAGGGCCATCTCGTCCAGGAGACGATCAAAGTATTGCACAAAGTCGACCGAGACGGTTATCTCATGCACAGCCGTTTCCACGCGCAACACATCCCAGACTATCTGCCGGAGCATGATCCACTCAAGCAGCACTTCGTGAAGCTCGTAGTCCTGGGTGTGACGCTGCTTGCCCTGGGAGGCGGCTGCCGTCTGCGCCCACGCGAACGGCCCGCCAAGCGGCCTGGTGCCACGCGCCTTGCGCTTCTGAGGATCGGGCAGGGAGGCACTATCGGACCCGGAGATCACAAATAGGGGCAGCGTCTCGTGCTCCGGAGCCTCGTGGTTCTCGATAGCCTGGGCTAGGTTGGCGAGGATCGCTTTCATGCCGTCAACGATCTCAGCGGTCAGCATGTGCTTCTGCACTTCGGTGCGCTGGCTTTGCCGCAGCCCTTCCACCCAGCGGCGGGTTACCTCGTCAATATTCTGCGTGAGGAGTTCAGCTATTTCTTTAAACATGAGAATCCATGAGCCGTATATCGCGCCTCATATAGTAATAAAACGCAAGGTGCATGCCACCGGTTTCTTTAGGACCCACCAGCGGTAAGAACTGGTGTGCTCGTAGCCTTACTGCCGCCCCGACGCCCGTTATAATGCCGTAACAGAAACACCTGCCCGCGCTCACGCCCCGCCCGTCGCTGGAAGTTGCAGCCGGTGTCGCGCACGAGGTCGGATGCCTTCAGGAGGCGGGCCTTCAAACACATTTACAGGAGACGAGAAGTTGCTATTAAAGGGAAGAAACGGTGCCGCCTCGGGCACGCTCATGCTGCTGCTGTCAGCGGTCGCTTTTGGCTTCATGCCGGTTTTTGCCAAGCTCGCGTACGCGGAGGGCATCAACCTGAACACCTTGCTGGGGATCAGGTTCGCACTGGCCGCCCTCAGCATCTGGGCTATATGGGCCGCGACACACAGCGGCACCTGGACGAAGAACGCCGAGACTACGTGGCCTAAGGTTGTTTTGCCGCTGGTGGCCCTGGGGGCGTTCGGCTACGTCGGGCAGTCGTTCTCATATTTCACCGCCCTCAGCGAGATCTCGGCTTCCGCGACGGGCCTGCTGCTCTATACCTACCCCATTCTGGTGACAGTGCTCGCTTTCCTGATTTACCGGGAACCTCTCACCCGCCGCAAGCTATTTTCGTTGGGGCTGGCGAGCCTGGGCGCTCTCCTGGTGCTGGGGATATTTTCCTCGCTTGCGGGCGCGGGCGGACAGGGCCTCGGCACCCTTCGGCCCAGCGGGGTAACATGGGCGCTCGCGGCAGCCGGGATCTACTCGCTGTACATCATCGCGGGCACACGCTTCACCCGCGATGTAAACCCCTTGTTCGCGAGCGCGGTGATAATTAGCTCGGCGGCACTGGTCTACCTTACCTGGGGCGCGCTGGCTGGCGAACTCCGGCTCGACTTCGGACTGATGGGCTGGGTATGGACGCTCGCCATTGCCCTTGTATCGACCTCCCTCGCCATCACCACTTTCTTCATCGGACTGGCCGAAGCCGGGCCCTCCCTCGCCGCTATCATCAGCACCCTGGAGCCTGCGGTTACGGTAATAACGGCTGCGCTGGTGCTGGGCGAAAGCATCACCCCAGAACAGCTACTGGGTGGAGCCCTCATCCTGGTGTCGGTCCTCGCCCTGCAATACCGCTCCAGGGCCGCACACGTGGGCGAATGAACATTGATGAATCTTTGAACAAAGTATTGACAAAGCTTCTTTAGTGTGCTAGTATAAGTCCGCAGGCGGTGGAGCCGTGGTGCTCGCCCTCCACAAATATCACGGCTCCGCAGCCCCGCCCCTCTTCCAAACGACATTTGAGAATTCCGGTCCTGTGAAGCTAATCCGGCATGCAACTTGCCCTACAGTATGCCCACGCCAGCCCGCTTCCTCGACAATGAAAAGGTCTACACAATGCTGTACGCAGATAGTCGCCCAGGCTCAGTTCGTGGCAAGAAAGTAATAGTTGTCGGTGCGGGCCTGGCAGGTCTCTCCGCCGCCAGGTACCTGGCCGAACATGGCTTCCAGGTTACTATCCTTGAGAAACGTGAGGTGGCGGGCGGCAAAGTCTCTTCCTGGCAGGATGCCGACGGCGACTGGCTGGAGTCCGGGCTGCACGTCTTCTTTGGCGCTTACCGCAACCTGCTCGGCTTCCTGCGCGATATGAGCCTGGACGATGCCCTTACCTGGATGCCACACGCCCTCACCTTCTC